>JAEUHP010000194.1 GCA_016795295.1 Planctomycetota bacterium
CGCGACACCGGCCAGATCCGCAAGCTCGAGGGCAACCCCTACCACCCAGGCTCGCGCGGCCGCAACTGCGCCAAGGGCCCGGCGACCCTGAACCAGATCCACGACCCCGAACGCATCCTCTACCCGATGCGCCGGGTCGGCACCCGCAAGAGGAGCACGAGGCACGTGACCACCAGAGCCCAGGTTGTCGCAGACGAGCACGGCCGTGCCGCGGTCGATCGAGCCGTCGGCCAGGAACTGCTGTTCGTGGTCGAGTGTGCGACCGGTGCCGCCGCGACGATCCTCGCCAAGCAGGTCTCTTTCGAGCCGGGCCGTCTGCAGCCTGGCAGTGTTGCGCCCGGGGGTGACGACCCCCGCGCCGCGAACGCGGAGGGGAGCCCTTGACGCCCACGAAGCAAACGCTCTCTGCCGGCTCGCTGCTGGCGCCGTGCGGCAGCCTTCATGGGTCTGCAGCTGCGTTCGCGGCTGCGCAGGCCCTGGTGCTGCGTCCGGCCCGCCTCGGCGGGGCATGGGAGCCATCGAGTGCGGACCTCGCGTTCTTGCGCGAGCACGGGCGGCATCTCCGCTACCTCGAGCTGCCGGCCGAGCACGCCAAGGAACTCGAGGGCTTCGACCGGCTCGAACATCTCGTGCTCACGGGCACGCACGGACCAGAACGGCTCGATCTCGCCGCCATGCCGCAGCTCCGCGCCTTGGGTTCGACGTGGTCGCGTGGACTCGTCGGCTTCCACGCCCTGCGCCGGTTGCGCGCGCTGTCGTTGCACTACTGCGGTCTCCCCGACCTGTCGTCGCTCGACGTGCCGCTGGCGACGTTGCGCAGCTTGACCTTGAAGTCGTGCCGCGTCGCCGACCTCGCCGGGATCGGCCGCGGGGAGAACCTCGAGTTCCTGCACGTCTCGGCCGCTGGGCGTCGGGTGCTGCCGGCCGCGGCGCTGCAGCCCTTGCGTCGTCTACGGCTGCTGCACGTCGACGGACTGCCGTTGCCCGGGCTCGAACGCGTTCGGTTGGCGAGCACCCTCACCTGGCTGGTGCTGGCGAACGTCGGCGAGCTGCCGTCGCTGCAGTTCCTCCGTGCTGCCCGTCCACGCCTCGTATCGCTGCGGGGGCGTCGTACCCGCGTCGCCGACGGCAGGCTCTCGTCGCTGTTGGCACGCCGACCGGCCTACGTGGGCATCGACCGCTGGCACGACGACTACGACGTCGCGAAGGAGCAGCTGCCGAAGGGCGATCCCCGCATGCCGGAGAACCGCCACCGCGATCCGACCGGGTTCGCCGCCAGCTCGTGAGCCGTGGACTTGCGCAGCGTTGGCTGCGCAGCGATTCGCGGCCAGCCGGGCCTTGGTGGCGGCGCCCCACTCCGGCAGATTGGTCGCCATGAGGTCCCGCTGCGCCTCCGCCGCCAATCATTGCCAGCTGGCTCTCTCCCGATCTGTACGACACGCACGCCGCGGTGCCCGCGATCGGCGCCCGCAACTGCGCATTGATGCCGCGCAGCCGGCAGGTCTCTGGCTCACCAGCGAACGGATGCCGCGACCAGATCGCCACCCGCAGCCCGTCGGTGCGCGCGCCTTCGACCCCGCCCGGCTCACCGATCACCCGATGCACGAGGTCGCCGACGCCGTGGTCGGCGAGCACCCGTTCCCAGCGCGGCGTGAACTCGATCAGCACCAACACATCGCAATCGAGCTGGCACTGCGGGCAGCCCCACGCCGGCGGCCACCACGGCCTCGTCGAGATCGGCCGAGGCCACCGCTACCGCTCCGGCATCATCCCCATGCCGGCAACCCCCAACTTCCCCGGCATCCCCCTCACGCCGCGGCACCACCCGCGAACGCAGACCCGACGCCGGCGCCAAGACCCCGTCATACGTCACCAGGTGCTTGCGCGGCCGCGGCACCAGCGCGCAGAGACGTTCCATCAACACCTCCTGCGTCATCACCACCTCCGTCGTGCCATCCCGCCAACGCTTTTCCAGCGAGTACCCAATCCTGCCCCCCACCGATCTCCACCAGCCGCGACTCGGCCACCGCCGGACGGCCGGCGTAGCGGCACAGCTTCTCGAGAGATTCCCGATCCCGCGCCGCCACCCACACGCCAGCGTGCAGCGAAAACCCGCCAGACTCCGCGCACAGCGGCCCATGCCGCCGCGGCGCCTGCTGGCCAGCGCAGCGCTGCCCGACTCGACCAGCCCGCTGCCCAGCAACCGGTTCGCCGACCCCATGCGGTACCACCCCCCAACACCACCCCACCCCCAACCAACCACACCCCGCGGGAGCCCCCCACCACCACCCCGGCTACTCTCCACCCCCGCATGGACCACAGCACGCTGCGCACCACGCCGCTCGAGAACTTCCCGCCCCCCGAGCGCTGGGACGACTGGCAGGAACTCGACGCCAAAGCCTGGCCGCGGCGCGTCCAGAAGCACTACTCCCTGGTCCCGACCATCTG
>JAEUHP010000212.1 GCA_016795295.1 Planctomycetota bacterium
GCATCCCGCAGCCGCTCTGGCAGAGCGACGCACCGCTGGACGGGGCCGAACGCGGCCCGGACGGCATGCTGCGCAACCGCTACTATCCCACTCCAGCGATGCACGAACACGCTGCGGCAGCCTTGCTGCCCGTCGTTCGGCAGCTGCTGCAGTAGTCGGGATCGCCCGAGCAGGGGCGGCGCCACCGTGCAGCGCGCGCCTACCGAACCCCGGCTTGCCCGATCAGCGGATCGCGGTGGCCACGAGCGCCGAGAGCCGCGTGGCCGCCGGGTCCGGGGTGAGATCGACGAACGCCTGCGCCAGCAAGGGCAGACCGACCACCCCTGGCATGTTGGGCACCGGGAACGCCACCCGCTGCGGCCCGGAAGCCGGCGGGAACCCCACCGCAACCAGCACGGTCGGTCCGCCGAGGTCGAGTTCGAGCCACCCCAGGTTCGGCAGAGCCACCCGGCTCGGCAGACGAAACAAGCCGACGGCCAGCATCGCGACGCGCCCGACACTGCCGTAGCCAGGCTGCGACCAGACGTCGTAGGCGAGCGTGCCGCCGAGCGTCGGCTGGACCGCGATGGTCAGATGGCGATGGCCGTTCCACAGCACCTGCGGGGCGACGCCGAGCCCCGTCAGCAGCAGATCCGGGTCGCCATCGAGGTCGAGGTCCGCGGCCTGGATCTGCCCGGCCAGCGCCGCCAGTGCCGGCAGACGCCCGCTCACGTATTGGAAGGTGCCCGAACCGTCGTTCAGCGCCAGAGTCGGCGAGCCGAAGTTGGCTGTGCCACGCACCAGATCCGGGTAACCGTCGCCATCGACGTCGGCGAGCGCCGTGCGCTGGGTCGCGCCGAGTGCTGGCGGCGCAGCGCCAACCTCCAACGCGAAGGTGCCGCTGCCGTCGTTGAGCAGGATCGAGTCATTGGCGCCACCGAGGAACACGTCGATCGTGCCATTCGCATCGACGTCTCCGAGCGCCATCGCCGTGGCGCCGGTGAATCCCCCGGGCAGCGCCGCCGCGCTTCGGTCCGTGAACACCCCGCCGCCGTCGTTGCGAAACAGCCCGAACATGCCGCGTACGAAGAACACGTCCAGGTCCGCGTCGCCGTCGACGTCGGCCACCAGCGGCTGGAAGGAAGTGCCGGAAAAGGGCAGGGTCCGCGTGAACACCCCGGTGCCGTCGTTGCTGAGCAGCAGGTTGACCCCACCGTCGAGAATGTGGCCCGCGCACACGAGGTCTTCGTCGCCATCGCCGTCGATGTCAGCCGCCACGACCCCATGGATCGTCGGCAACCCCGCAGGCAGGTTCGCTGGCAATTCTTGCCAGCCGGCCCCGGCGAGATTGCGAAACAACCGTGCCTGCCCGGTCCAGGTCAGCAGCAGATCGGGCCAACCATCCCCGTCCGCCTGCACGAACACCGCGGTGCGCTGGTTGGCCGCCAGCGGCGGCAGGCCAGCCGTGACGTCGGTGAATCCGCCGCTGCCCTCATTGCGCAACAACTTGCTGGCGAACGCCGACACCACGAACAGATCCAGGTCGCCGTCGCGGTCGTAATCCCCCCAGGCAGCCTCGTTCGCCATCGGGAACTGGAGACCGGGCAGAATCGCGGGCAGGAACTGCGGCGTCTGGGCGTGGACGGCCGCAGCACAGCCGAGGAGGGCTAGGCGCAACATCGCCCGCCATGCTAACCACGGTCGCCGCGGCTGGCTGCCCCCTCAGCGCGACCGCCCCGCGGCGCGTAGCGCCAAGAGGCGCGCGCGCATCGCCGCAGTGCGTTCCGGCTCGGCCTTGGCCAGGTCCTTGGTCTCCCCTGGATCGGCGGCCAGATCGTAGAGCTGGTCCTCGGGCGCATTGCCGAGTTCGATCTTGGTCGCGGCATCGAAGCGCGCCCCCTGGCCCGCCAGCACGAACTTCCACTGCCCCACGCGCAGCGCCAGCGAGCCCGCCTGTTCGACCAGATGGTCCCGCCCCACGGTGTCGGCCCCGAGCAACGCCCCCAGCTGGTCGAGACTGTCGGGCGCCGCGCTCTCGGGCAACGCCACCCCGACCAGCTTGGCCAAGCTGTGCAGCAGATCGACCTGCCCGACCAACGCCGCCGAACTGCCCACCGGCACCCGACCCGGCCAACGCACCACGAACGGCACCCGCGTGCCACCTTCGAACGCGCTGTACTTGCCGCCGCGCCACGGCCCCGCGGGCCGATGCGCGCCGAGCCGCTCTTCCGCCGCATCCCGGTAGCCGTCGTTCACGACCGGGCCATTGTCGCTGGTGAGGATCACCAGGGTGTCGGCGGTGAGCTCCAGCTCCTCCAGTTCGTCGAGCAACCGGCCCACACACGCATCGAACTGCACGATCGCGTCGCCGCGCGGGCCGAGGTCCGTCTTGCCGACGAACCGCGGATGCGGCACCCGTGGCACATGGATGTCGTGGGTCGAGAAGAACAGGAACGTGCGTTCCCGCCGGTGCTGTCGCAGGAACTGCACCGCGCGCTCGGTGAAGCAATCGGCCATGTCTTCGTCGACCCAGCGCGCGCTGCGGCCGCCGGTCATGTAGCCGATGCGGCTGATGCCGTTCACGATCGTCTGGTCGTGGCCGAACGCCCACCGCATCCGCAACCGTTCGGGCTGCTCGGCGCCGGTCGGCTCGGCGCCGAGCCGTTCGCGGTAGGAGACCTGGATGGGATCCGCCGGATCGAGCCCGCGCACGGTGTGGTCCGCGACATAGACACAGGGCACGCGATCACCGGTCGCCGGCAGCAACAAGCACTCGTCGAAGCCCACTTCGAGCGGTCCGGGCGCGATCTTGCCGTTCCAATCGAGCCCGCCGGTGCCGAGGCCAAGGTGCCATTTGCCGACCACCGCCGTGCGGTAGCCAGCACCTTGCAGCACCGACGCCAAGGTGGTTCGCCCTGGCGTCACGATCAGCCGCGCATCGCCCGGCAACACGCCGGTGCCTTTCTGCCGAAACGCGTACTCTCCGGTCAGCAGCGCGTACCGCGACGGCGTGCAGGTCGCCGCCGCGGAGTGCGCGTCGGTGCAACACAGGCCACCGGCCGCCAGGCGATCGAGGTTCGGCGTCGCCACCGCGGCGGCCCCGTAGCAGGCGACGTCGCCATACCCGAGATCGTCGGCGTAGATCAGCACGATGTGCTGCGGCGGTTTGGGCAGCGGCGCTGGCTCCTGCGCCATGGCGAACCCGAAGTTCGCCAGCGCGATCAAACGCAGGACCGGAACGGTGAACACACTGCTGAGCATGGGTGGACCTCGGCTGTGGCGCCCGCGATCCTGGCCGCAGTGCCGCCTCTCGTCCACCGGCACCCTGCGTTTCTCGGGACGCAGCGCAACTCAGGGCAACGCCCCCGGCCCCTGCCGCTCTGGCGGCGCCAGCCACACCGCATAACCACACAGCAACACCACCGCGAGCATCGCCAGCATCACCCTGGCCTCGAGCAACCACCGCGCGGGCGTGAGGGACGTGGCACCGAACAACTGTTCGAAGCGCACCAGATTGGCCCGGTGCAACAACCCGTCCCCGCGCGTTGCGCGCCCAATCGCGCCCTGCTGCTGCACGTTCCGCCGCAGCGTCGTGTGCAAGGCCTCGAGATCGAGACCCGGCGGCGCACCGCAGCGGGCCAGCAGGTCCAGAGCCCGGAACGTCGTCGCCGCGTGGTCGCCGTACTGTTCGTTCGGGAATTCGGTGAAACCACCGGTCCCGCGCTGGCCCTTGGGAACCTGGTGCTGCAACAGCAGGCGGTGGGCCGCTGCGACCATC
>JAEUHP010000278.1 GCA_016795295.1 Planctomycetota bacterium
CAGATTGAGGATGCGGTATCGGACCGCGTCGCCCAAGGCGGTCTTCACCGCCAGATCCTGGATCGAAGGTGGGTTGGCGTCGATGGCTGACGCCGTGGGCATCGGACGTCGACGATGGCACAGCGCTCTGGCTCGCATGAAGCGTTTCGGTTGTCGTGGGATCGGCCCCCGGCAGACTCGCGACCTAGAGCCATGCCGCACAGGCGAGGGCGAGCGTGACTACCAGCCAACGAATGCGGCGGGAGACTGCCTGCGGGATAATCACTTGCATTCGCATGGGTCGGTCCAATCCGGATAAGGGCCAGTTGTGATCACCATCAGAGTATGGAGTATGCCGAGCGGTCTGCCCACCGACCGCACCGCAGTACGTTACTCCAGAAGCAGCAGCCATCGACGGCCACGTCGTCGGCGAGAGCCGATCTGATTGTTGTCGTGCCTTGCACAGTTCGATCCGGACCGAATCATCCATCAATGGAAAATAGGAACTACCATCCAGTTGGCGCGGTCGATCTCCAGGCAATCCAGGTGTTCGTCGGACACGCCGAAGAGCGCTCCCGTTGCCTTGCCCTTGCTCTTGGCTTCGAGGAACTCCCGGATCCTCGCGGCGCGCGTCTCAATCGGCAGATTGAGGAACGGCACGAGCAGCTCACCCAACATCACGGCACGCACGTTCCAATGCTCGCGTTCCAACCGCTCCAACTCCGGGTCTGGGGGATCGACGACGACCAGAACGCATCTCGTCCGGCCCAGCTCCCTTCCCACCACCGAGACCATCTGGAACTTCTTGCCGCGGATCATTTTCGAGTAGTCTTCTCCACCGAGGACCAACAACCCTTCGCCCTTGGCCAAGAGCTCCGCACAAACCTCGGCCTGCCGCTTGGAGAAGGCTAGATCAGCCAACTGCAGGACGTTCTGCCATGAGAACGGTCTCTTGGAAACCTGGCTGATCTGCTCGCCGTTCCCTGCTACGATCCGGAGCAGGGCATCCCTGGCCTCCGCCTGGAGAGCCGCTTCGGCGACACTCAGATGCTTCTCCTGAATCTGCAGGTTTGCAGGACGTCGGTCCGGAGCCTCGGAAGGCCGAGAAGTGGGAACTTCTGACCGGGTGCCGTAAGCAGTGGAGTGCTCGCCCTGCTCTGCAATCCGGTCCGCAGATTGCGGACGCCCTGCGGTTCCACCAGCGCCAGGAATGGGGCTCTCAGGAACCCAACCGCCAGCAAGAACCGCCCAGGCCAAGATCATGCCGAGCACCACGAGACAAGCCAACTTCGCAGGACCGCTCATCCGTCGCCCAAGAGGGACGCACACTGGTGGCATCCAAGGATCTCCTGGTCCGTAGGTAGCAACCGCGTGCCGGCGAGCAAACGCCGGCACGCGGCCTCCGCCATGCGCCATGCGCCCCAACATCCGGGCACCTGTTCCTGGTCGTGCTCTGCCATGCTTCCTGGCGGCCTGAAGAGGACCACTGACGGTGACGCAGATGCGCACCCGAGCGCCGCTGCCCACGCACTTGCAGACTACCCCGGTCCAATGCCCCCGCAAGCCCCCCGCATCGAATCACGGGCACTTTCCGTACTCATCCCCGGCGGCATGCGGCCGCAGCCCACCATGGCGCAACCCATGACTCGGGATGTTCACCGTTTGCCGCGCGTTCTGCCCACGGTGGCGACCATTCGATCCATCGCCTCTCCGATCGCCAACGGGTCTGGGCCATAGCCGTTGCCCAGCAGCCACTCGTAGCAACACCCGAGAGCCTCGCTCGCCTCGAAGACCACTTGCGGATAGATCGCATCCGCGGTGGGAAACTCCCGGAAATCCTCGGTGCGGTAGGCGTGTCCGTCGATCACCGCGTACCCAGTGCGGACGGTCATCCCAGGCCCCGGCTTGAGCCGGATCTCCGCCGTGAGCGCCTCGAGGTGGGCCCCGGCCTCGACGCTTGGTTCTGTCGATTCCGCAGGAGGTGCGGTCGGCGCTTCGGCGCGCGGCAGCGAGTCTGGGCGGCTGGCGGCACTCATCGAGAGCCTGCTCTGGCGCGCCTCGGTGGCAGTCCCCCAAAGCCCTGTGGCGGCCATGGACAGCAACACGAGCCCGAGCACGGCAAGTCCCACGCAGAGGGCAATCCTCCACCCGCCGCGAATTGGTTTGATCTTGCTCATTCGAACGCCTGCGAACTGCCGTCAGGACGGCGGACAACTGGATTCTAGCTGCTGCTCAGGATCACATCCACGCGCCATCGCGACCATGGCAGCAACCGAGCCGCGCGGCATCGCAACGACGGTCCGGCAATGCGCAGCCGCGGCAAGGCACTTGCCGTCACTTGCCATCGGACACCCGCACCAACGCCACCTCCACCGGCAGCGCCGGCCCGGGGCCTGGGATGTCGACCACGAGCCGCGCATCGGCCATGCCTGTGACCTTCACCCCCAGTTCGACACGCCCCACCGGCAGCAGCAGGCGCAGATCTTCGAGGGTGCGCCGCGGCGACTCGACGAACGACCAGGCCTTCCGCCACGGCTGACCTGCCACGGCGTCGCAAGACGCCTCCACCGCAGCGGCCGCGGGCACCGCGCCGCCAGGGAGGCGCAGGCGCAGCGAGACCGCTCGCACCGGAGCGCGCAGCTTGAGCTGCAGCTCGGCCGCCGCACCGGCTTTCACGACCACTCTGCTGAAAGTGCCATCCAGCAAACCGGACAGATCGGGACCGATGACCCGGTAGGAGCCTTCGGGAAGGTTCTGGACGTCCCCGGGGCGCACTCGCACCGCGCGCACGGGTTTGGTACTCAGCAACAGCAGGCTGCAGTCTTCGAAAGGCTGCCCTGCCACGTCGGTACACTGCACGGCGACGGTGCCGGTCGCCACCTCCGGGCTGTGCCAGACGAACTCTCGAGCGGCATCGACCTGGGACGGCAAGCGTAGTTCGACGATGTCGCTGGCCTTCGCCTTGCCTTGGCGCCACGTAGCCTTCACGAACCAGGCCGAAGGTGCGTCGACGACGTCCTTCATGCCCAGCAGCAGAACCTGGCAATCAGGCCAACGAGCCAGGATCGCTTGCCGAGCCCGCGTCGGCGGATCGATGGCCATGACGGACAGATACGGGTCGGTGGCGTCCCACTTCACGTGCGTGGGACGGCCGGGCGCAAACTTCAGCACCGCCAGGAACAAGCGCCCCAAGGTGACCTCCACTCGAACCGTCTCACCGCTGGCGAGCAGCTGTCCAGACTCCGGCTGCCGCACGAAGAAGTCAGGGCCCGACGCCTCGACGAAGTAGGTGCCGGGAGCCAGGTGATCGAACTCCACTGCGCCGGACCGGACCTGCGCCTTGGCGTAGTACGGTGCCGTCGGCGTCGGCCACTGCGCCGCGCACTCTGGCATGGCGGTCAGCCAAGCCGGACTCGGTGCCGCGCTC
>JAEUHP010000289.1 GCA_016795295.1 Planctomycetota bacterium
GAGCAGCACTTCGAGCGCCGTGAGCTGGCCGGCACGAATCTCGACTTCGCCGCGCTGCCACAGGTGGCCGTCGACCATGGCCGACCAGCAGTAGCGGCCGGCACGCCAAGGGTGCGGCTGGCCATCACACGGCGGCGATTGCATCTCGAACGCGGGGGCTTCGACTGGCCACAGGAACAAATGTTCCGCCAGTACGGGTTGCCCATCCCCGCGCCGCAGCCGAAGACTCAGCAGCCCCTCGGCTGGTAGACGGACGGCGCCGAGGTCACGCACCTCACCCGCAGCGAGCGCAGGCAACTCGAACCACGCCGTTGCGGCATCGCGGCGCTCGACCAAGAGGCGCAGAGCGCTACCGCTCGGCACCGCTAGGTCGAATTGCCCGTGCGCCGCCGGCAGCCGCTGGCACTGCACCTGTCCCGTTTCGTTCGTCAGGCAGACCACCGCCTCGTCCACCGGACCTCCCTGCGCGGTGACCACACGACCCCGAACCGTCGCCATGGCCGGCCACTCGGCCGGCACCAACACCACGGTCTCCACACCTGGGTGCAAAGGCTGGTGCAGCGGCATGGCATGCAGTGGCTGATCCGCCAAAGGCCGGCCGAGCCACAACGTCGCCACCGCGGATTGCTGGCGAAACAGCACGGCACGCCCCGCACCGTCGGCGCAGCTCCACCCTCTGATCGGATCGAGCCCCACGCGCCAATGCGCGCACGGTGTGCCGTTTGGCGTGACCAACTGCACGGCGAACTTCGGCAGGCGGCGCACGACGAGCCGCAACCCGGCGTTGCTGGACTCGGGACAGTCGAACGCGGCGCATTCGACCTCCGGGCTCTCGACCGACACCGTGTGCGGCCCTAGGGCCACGTGGCCGAACGCAAAGTCTCCATCCGCATCGGTGGTACGCAGGCTGCGAGAGTTGGTGCCATCCAGCATGACCCTCGCTCCAACCACCGGCACACCCTCGGCATCGACCACGCAGCCGGCCACGCGCCGGCCACGCAGCAGCCTCAGGGTGATCGTGGTTGCCACCCCCGGCGTCAACTCGACGCAGCGATCGAGCGAGGCAAAACCGGCAGCGCACACCACGAGCCGCACCGGGCCTTCTGGCAGATCGGCCAACTCGAAGCCGCCGTCCTGGTCCGTGACGAGATTGCGCCCAGGCTGGCTCGCACCGAACAGTTCGCGGTCCGGGCCGATGCCGGTGGCCGCTTGGCGCTTGCGTTCGCCGACCAGGAGGTGCGCGTTTGCCACCGGGGCACCGAGTTCATCGACCACCGCACCGACCAGCGCCGCGCCTGGTTCGTGGAGCACGATGCGCGCGGTTCCGCCCATTGGCGAGTACAGGGCCGAGGGTGCCGCACCTGGCCGACGCGCGCCACACACCATTCCGGGAACCCAAGGCACCGTGGCCCAGCCATCGGCCGCAGTGCAGCCCAGCGTGGCCATTCGCCCGTACGGCCCAACTCGCCCCACGACGATCTCGGCCCCGGCAGCCGGGTGGCCGAGTGCGGTGACGACCTGAACGTGAAGCCGTTCCGACACAACCTCGTCCAGAGCGCACAGCAGCAAGTTCGCTGTGCCACCTGCAGGCACCACGACCGAGGTCGCCTCCGGCGCTGGAAACTGGCCCAACCACGAGGTCACCCGATAGGGTCCCGGTTCGAGGTCCGCGAACTCGCACCAGCCATCGCTGCCAGCCACCGCTGCCTGCTGTGTGAACTCCCCATCGCGGTCGTCGTCGGTCCGCCCAACGGTCACGAGAGCGCCGGGCACGGGCCTCTTGCCACTCGCAGTGCAGACTTGCACCCGCAGGGCACCGAGCCGCGGCGTCGCTGCGGCC
>JAEUHP010000294.1 GCA_016795295.1 Planctomycetota bacterium
CAGCGCGCTGCGCGCCCGCACCGCCGCCACCGTGCGCTTGGTGAGCACCACCGCCGCACGGTCTGCGACCTCACTCCCGCCCGCCGCTCCAGCGCCCGCGCGCGCTTCGGCCAGTGCGGGCTCCAGCCGCTGCTGCAGCGCGCGCTGGTGCGCACTGAGCCCAGCCCCGTGCGCATGGCTGCCCGCGAGTGCTGCGGCGAACGCATCGCAGCGGTTGTGCCCGAGCACCACCACCAACGACGCCCCGGTCTCCGCGATCGCCTTCTCCATGCCTGCGAGCACCACGTCGGTCAGCACCGCCGCCGAACTGCGCAGCACCACCAGTTCGCCGAGCCCCACGTCGAACAGGTGCTCGGGCACCACCCGGCTGTCGGCGCAGCAGAGCACCACCGCATAGGGCTGTTGCCCGTGCGTGAGCTGCTCGCGCCGTTCGCTGCCGAGATGGGCCGTCTGCGGCCCTTCGGAGAGGAACCGCCGGTTGCCGGCTTGCAGGAGGCGCAGCGCCACGTGCGGCGGCATCGACATCGGCGCCACACTGCGCACCGCCGCGGCCACCGCGTCGTCGAGCGGCAGCGGCCGCTGCGGCAGCCACTCCACCTGGCCGCTCTGCAGGTGGTAGCGCGCGGCGGTGATGCGGAAGCGCCCGGCTTTCTGGTAGCGGCGCAGCAAGGGACTGCGGCGCAGGCACTCGAGCGCGGTGGCCTGCGCGTGCTCTTCTTCGCCGGCGACCAGGAGGTCGGCGCCGCCGAGGTCGCGGGCTGCGACTTTGCGGGCGGCGGGCTCGATGCTCTCGAGCAGCGAACGCTGCAGCTGGCTCAGGGCCGGGATCGGTTGGCCGGCCTGGTCGGCTTGTGCCAGGGCCAGGGCCTGGGCGACGGTGGCGCACTGTTCGTGGCCGAGCACCACGCAGAGTGGCACGTCGTAGGTCTCGACCGCGTGTTCGATGGTGGCGATGGCTTCGGCGTCGAGCACATGGCCCGGCGTGCGCACCACGACCAGTTCGCCGAGGCCGGTGTTGAACAGGTGCTCGGGGGCCGTGCGGCTGTCGGCGCAGCAGACCACCACCGCCAGGGGGCTCTGGCCGCGCGCCAGCGTGCGGCGGGTGCCTTCGCCGAGCGGTTGCGGCACCGAACGGTCGCTGCGGAAGCGCTGGTTGCCGGCTTCGAGGGCCTGCAGCGCTTCGTCGGGCGTGCGCTGCGCGGCCAGGGCCGAGAAGTTGCGACCACTGGCTGGCTGCGGCACCGGGGGACGCGGCGCAGCGGCGGTGCCGTGGCCGGACTCCCCATGCGGGGCTGCGGGGTGGTGCTGCGCCGGAAGGGCGGTGAGCCAGAGAGTCAGCGAGAACGCGAGATGCAGGCCTGTGCGCATTGCCGGGTGAGTTCGGGACGGACCCGCTCGGCATCGGCGCAGGGGCGGCTGTGGCTGGACGGACGGCCCGAGCCGGCGGTGCCATGGCTCGGCTGGGTTCGCATCCCGCGTTGCAGCGGCCTGGTGGCCGTGAGCCGGTTCGCCTCCGGCGAGCCGGCTCACGCAACCCGCATCAGCCTCCAAGGAGACGCTGCAGCGGGCTGGATGGGGCGTCTCGCCCCAAGCCGTTCCCCGCGTTGCAGCGGCTCCCGCGAGATCCTGAGCGGTGCCGCCCGCAACCGCGGGCGGGACAGCTCAAAACCGCACCGTCTCCGCCGAGCTGCCCGAGATCAGCAGCAGCGTGCCGTCGGGCATCTGCACCGCGCCGTGCGCGGCGCGTTCTTCGTTGAGGTTGCTCAGGTCGGCCCACGTGTTGGTCGCCGGGTCGAAGGTCGACACCATGTCGAGCCCGGTCGGCGTCGCCAGCAGGCCGGTGGCGCCACCGGTCACTGCCACCAGGCCGTTCGACAGGCGCGTCGCCGCGTGGCTGGTGCGCGACACACTCATGGTGGTGGTGGCCCAGGTGTTGGTGGCCGGGTTGTAGATGTCTGCGTTGGCGATCGCCGCGGCGTTCTGCGCGTTCAGCAGGTCCGGCACCAGCACGCCGCCGGAGAGCAGCACGCGGCCGTCGCCGAGCACCACCTGGTTGTCGTGGTGGTAGGCGCGGCCGAACGGCATGTTCGCCGCGGCCGTCCAGGCGTTGGTGGCCGGGTTGTAGAGCTGTGCGCGGTTGGTCGAGGCCACCGCGACTGGCACGCCGAACAGCACCGTCACTTCGATGCCGCCGGCGACCAGCATGCGGCCGGTGTTGAGCTGGGTCAGCGACGGGAACAGGCGGCGGCCGCCGATCGCGGGTGCGGCCGACCAGGTGTTGGTGGCCGGGTTGTAGAGCGCCGCCGTGTTGAGCGAATTGGTGGCTGCGAGCAGAAGGTCGTTGATCACCGTGGTGCCGCCGACCACCAGCACGCGCCCGTCGGGCAGGGTCGCGGCGGCGTGGCCGGCGCGCGGTCCGGGCATCGGCGCGACCAGCGTGAAGGTGTTGGTGGTGGGGTTGTAGATCTCGCAGGTTGCGACCACGGCGCCGGTGCCGTCGACGCCGCCGGTGAACAGCACGCGGCCGTCGTTCAGGGTGGCGTGGGCGAAGCCGCCGCGCGGCGACACCATCGCCGGGCCCGGCTGGGTCTCCAGCGTGCGGCCCGACAGCAGGTCGGTGCCGGCCGCGGACACGACCAAGAGGTCGGCCTGGTAGGCGTCGCGGGTGCGGTTCCAGCACAGCACCGGAGCGGCGTGCGACACCGAGAACGTGGTCGGCAAGAGGGCGCCGGTGGCCGTGGTGCCGAGTTGCGTGGTGACGCGGTTGCTGATCCGGTCGACGATGCGCGTGGTGCCGGGGAACGTGGCGGTCTGCCAGTAGAGCACCGTCGCGTGGAACACCGGGTCGTTCGGCAGGCTGGTGTTGACGGTGGCGGTGCCGGCTGCGTCGGTGGCCAGCACGTACCAATTGCCCGCCAGCTCCAGGCCCAGCTCGATCGAACGGGGATCGTTCGGGTCGAACGTGCTGATCGGCGTGGGGCCCTTGCCGTAGCTCATCATGGTGAGGAACAGCTGGTTCGCCGGCGCCGCGCGCACGCCGAGCGAGAGCGTGCTCCCGAGGCGGCCAGGGGTCACTTTGTCGAGGTCGAAGCTCGCCTGGGCGGCGAGCGGGAGCAGGGTGGCCGCGAAGGCCAGGAGGCGGGCGTGCATGGTGCCAACATTGTGCCACGAACCGCCGCGGGGACACGCTCCTGGCAGAACCCGCCAACGCTGAGCGCCGGCAGCCAGTATGTTGGCGCGTGATGTCGCAGCGCATGTTCCGGCTCTGGTTCGCCTGGCTCGGTGCCCTGGTGCTCGCCCTGCCCGGGCTGGCGCAGGATCCTGCCGACGAGGACTTTCCCGGTCTGCTCGCTGCGGCGCAACGCAAGTTCGCCCGAGGGGAACTGCGTGCGGCCGAGAACCTGGCCCAGGAACTGCTCGACGCCGCCGAGGAGGAGCCGGCGGGCAAAGGCCCGGAGCCGTTGGTGCTCGCCGGCGCTCGGTTGTTGCTGCTCGAGATCCAGGCTGCCGAGGGCAACTACGAAGACGTGGTGCGCGGCATCGCCGAACTGCCCGAGGCGGTGCGGGCCGAGCGGTCGGTGCAGCGCCTGCTCTGGCGTTGCCAGGCGGCGACCGGCGGCTACGCGCTGGCCCTGTCGGGCGTCGACGCCGCCTTGCAGCGCGAGCCGGACGAACGCGAGTTGCAGCACGAACGCGGGGAACTGCTGTGGCGGCTCGGCCAGCGGCGCGCGGCGCGCGCCCAGTTCGAGCAGAACGCCAAAGACCCGCTGCCCAAGGCGCCGCGGCAGCTCGCGGCGGTGGGCTGGTCGTTGTACCGGCTCGGCGGCGCCGACCACCTCGAGCGGGCCAGCCGCTGCTTCGTCGATGCGCTGGCCGCGGACGGTGCGCTCGCCTCGGCGCGGGTGGGCCTTGGCCTGGTCAAGTTCGCCGCCTACGGCGAAGCCAACGGGCTGCCGAGCGGCGAGAAGGACCTGCTGAAGGTGGTCGATGCGAGTGGCGACGAGGCGGCGCTGTTGGCGCTGTACCGGATCCGCGCGGCGAACGGGGCCCTGGATCCAGCCAAGACCGAACGGTTTCTCGAACGGGTCCTGGAGCGCAATCCGCGCTGCGTCGAGGCGCTGGTGCTGCGCGCGGCGAACGTGCTCGACGACCGGCGTTTTCGCGACGCCGCCGAGCGGCTCGACCGGGTGCTGGCGATCGACGCCAACGACCACGCGGCGCTGTGCCATCGCGCGGCTGCGGCGTGGCTGTTGCACGATCTGCGCGGGCATGCGGCGTTCGTGGCGCGGGCCGCGCAGGGCGATGGACCGGGACCCGATCCCGACCGCGTGCTCGGTGAGCACCTGATCGCCTTGTACCGCTTCGCCGACGCGGTGCCGCACCTCGAAGCGGCACTGCAGAAGGCGCCGGACGACGTGCCGTCGCTGCAGGCGCTGGCCAAGGCGTGCATCTACTCCGGCGAGGGCGCGCGGGCCAAGCAGTTGCTGTTGCGCGTGAAGGCCTTGTCGCCGCGGTTGGTCGACCCGTGGCGCAACAACGCCCTGGCGGTGCAGGACCTGCTCGACACCGACTACGTCACCCTCGAGAACGCGCGCTTCGTGGTGCGCCTGCACAAACTCGACGCCGAGGTGCTGGCGACCTACCTGATGCCGCTGTTGCTGGAGGCCGCCGAAGTGTTGGGCGCCAAGTACCAACACACTCCGGAGCGCAAGGTGCTGGTCGAAGCGCTGCACACCTGGGACGACTTCTCGGTGCGCACCATCGGCTTCCGCGGCTTCACCGCTCTGGGCGCCTGCTTCGGGCCGTTCTTGACCTTGGTCTCGCCGAACGACACCGACCTGCGCAAGCAGGACTTCATGTGGGAGGCGACGGCGTGGCACGAGTACACCCACGTGCTGACGCTCGGCCTGAGCCGGCAGCGCGTGCCGCGCTGGCTGACCGAGGGATTTTCTGTCTACGAAGAGCGCGAGCGCGACCGCGCCTGGGAACGCGGCATGGACCGCGAACTGTTCGACGCCTACCACAACCGCGACATCCCGCCGATCCAACTGCTCAACCGGCTGTTCCGCGGCCCGCGCATCCTGTTCGGCTACTACCAGGGGGGCTTGCTGGTCGAGCTGATCCAGCGGCGCTACGGCTTCGCCAAGGCCTTGGCGTTGCTCGAAGCGTTCGGCGAGGACCTCGACACCGAAGCCGCGTTCCAGAAGGCGCTCGGCGTGGCTTCGGCCAGGGTCGATGCCGAACTCTTGGAGTTCGTGGCCAACGAGAAGCTGCGCGGCATGAAACTGGTGCCGCGCCACGACGATTCGGCGCTGCAGGGTTTCCTGCTGCGCGCCGAACGCGACCGCCGCGACGTGGTGGCGCGGCTGTCGCTCGCCTGGGCGTGTGTGCAGCGCAACAACCCGGTCGACGCCGGGCGGTGGCTCGCCGAGGTGCTGCGGCTCGAGCCGCAGCACGCCGAGGCGCAGCTGGTGCGCGGGGCATTGGCCGACCTGCGCGGCGACGACCGGGAGGCGATCGCGGCGTGGCAGCGCGGCTTCGCTGCGGGGGCCGACGACTTCGATTCGCGGCTGCACTGCGGCGACGCGCTGCTGGCGCAGGGCGAGCCGAAGGCCGCCGAGGCGATGTACCAGGCGGCCAAAGCCTGTTGGCCGGCCTGCACCGACCAGAACAGTTCGCCCGAGCTGCGCCTGGCCCGACTCCACCGGCAGGCGGGCGACGACGTCCGGGCCGCCGCGGAGTTGGCGACGTTCTGCAAGCGCACCGCGCGGGCGTTCCAGCCGCGCTACCAGCTCGCCGAGCTGGCGCGCGCGGCGGGGCGGCGCGACGAGGAGCGGCGCTGGCTGGTCGAGTGCAACCGCATCGATCCGTTCCACCGCGAGCTGCACGAACGGCTCGGCGCTTCGGCCGAGGCTCTGGGCCAGCGGGACGTGGCGGCCCGCGAATACGAAATGGCGGCGGCGGTGCCGGGGGCGCTCGATCGGCGGCGCGGCCAGCGCGGCGTCGAGCTGCCGGAGCCGGACTCGGCACCGGATCTGGCGCAGCGCGCCGGGCTGTGGTTGCAAGCGGCGCGGCTGCGCGCCGACTTCGGCGACACCGAACGCGCCGAGGCCCTGCTGCGGCGGATTCAGCAGGAGGCACCGGAGAGTGCGGCGGCGGGCCAGGTGGAAGCGCTGCGGCAGAGCTGGCGGGGCCGCTGAGCTCCGAGTAGCTTCTCCCGGTTCCGAAACCCATGTTGCCCTTGCTGCAGGACTGCTGGACTCGAGTGCAGACCCAACTGCGCTCGCGTGCCGGCGAAGCGGCGTTCGACGCTTGGCTCGGGGCCCTGACCCCGGTCGGCATGGAGCGCGGCACGTTGTTCCTGGAAGCGCCGTCGCGGCTGGGTGCCGATCGTGTGCGCGCGCTGTTCCGGCCGCTGCTGCAGGAACTGCTGTCGGCCGAACTGGGCACCCAGGTGCAGGTCGAGCTGCAGGCGCGCGAACCGAACCGGTTCGACCAGCTCGAGGTGTCGCCGCAGCAGCCGGTGGTCGACGACAGCAACCGCACCGCGTGGTTGGTGCTGTCGGGGCTGGCCAAGGGGCGCTCCCTGCCGGGCAACCGCTTCTTCTTCCACGGGCCGAGCGGCGTCGGCAAGACGTTCTTGTTGCGCTGGTGGACGGCCCAGTCGCGGGTGCCGGTGCTGTGGTTTTGCCTGCCCGACCTGTTGGCGGCGTTCCAGCGGGCGCACCAGGAGCAGCGCAGCCAGCACCTGCTGGAAGAACTGCTGGCCGATCGGCCGTTGGTGCTCGACGAACTGCACCGGGTGGCGGGCAAGCCGAAGCTGCAGCAGTTCTTGGTGCGGGTGCTGCAGGGGCGTGAAACACTGGCCCAGCCGACCGTGCTGGCGTCGCGGTGGCACCCGCAGGAGATCCGCGAACTCGATCCGGGGCTCGCCAGCATGCTGGTGGCCGGGTTCGTCGCTGCCATCGATCGGCCGGGGCCGATCGGGCGGCTGCGCTACTTGCGCGCCCTCGAGGGGGTGCGGTCGCGCAACGGCCGTGCGGCGGCGGTCGAAGCGCTCGCAGCGCGCGCGGCGGTCGGCTTCCCCGAACTGCGTGCGGCGTGGGCCGCGGCGCGGCCGGGCAGTCCGCCGCCGAAGTACCTGGAGCTGATCGATCCGCAGCGGCGTTTCACCACCCAGCGCGACCGCGTGGCCCAGCACTTCGGCATCCCCGCCCAGGACTTGGTCGGCAAGCGGCAGAGCCGGCGGCTGAGCCGGGCGCGCAAGGTGCTGGCCAAACTGTGCCTCGACGACGGCCTGTCCGGCAGCGAGATCGGGCGGTTCCTCGGCGGCCGCACCCGGGCCGCGGTCAGCTACATGGCGCGTTCGCTGCAGGAAGAACTCGCTGCGTCCGCGGAACTGCGCGCCGAACTGGAGGGCCTGCTGTGAGCTACGTCGTGCTCGACGGTCCGGACGGCTGCGGCAAGACCGCGCAAGCCCGCGAACTGTGCGCGTGGTTGCGCGAACGCGGCCTGCAGGTGCTGCACGTGCGCGAGCCCGGTTCGACGCCGGTGGGGGAAGCGCTGCGGCAGTTGCTGTTGTCGCCGCGCACCGGGCACCTGCAGCCGATCACCGAGGCACTGCTGTTCTCGGCGGCGCGCGCCGAACTGGTGGCCAATGCCGTGGCTCCGGCCCTGGCCAACGGCCAGTGGGTGGTGGCCGAACGTTGCTACCTGTCGACGGTGGTCTACCAGGGACTGGCGTTGCCCGAGGCCCGGCTCGAGGTCGATTGGTTGTTCGACCTGACGCGGCGCGTGCACGGTCCCTGCTTGCCCGAGCGCATCTTCGTGCTCGACGTGCCGGCGGCGGTGGCGCGCGCGCGGCGGCAGGCGCGCAGCGACGACCGCATCGAGCAGCGGCCGCCGGAGTACCACGAACGGGTGCGGCAGGGCTTCCTGGCCGCGGCGGCGCGCGAGGTGCGGGCCTCTGTGGTCGACGCCGGCTGGCCGTTCGCGACGGTGCAGGCGAACCTGCGCGCGCGGTTGGCCGAGCTCCTGCCGCGGGAGATCCTGCCGCCGGATCGAGCGGCACGCGGTGGGGGCGGCGCGCCGTCGTGACCACCGCAGCCTTCCTCCAGAGCGCGCCATGAGCGGCGGTTGGCAACGCGAGGGCAAACGCAGCGCGGGCCGCAGCGCGGGCGAGGCCGAAGTCGCGCGCCGGTTGGTGCCGCCGCTCGGCCAGGGCCAGGCGCTGCAGCGCTGGCTCGCGGCGGCGCGCCGGCTGCAGCTGCCGCACGCGGTGGTGGTGTCCGGAGCCACGGGCGGTGGCAAGAGCACGGTGCTGCAGTGGCTCACTGCGGCGCTCTTGTGTCCGTCGGACCTCGACACCGAAGGTCCCTGCGGCGTGTGCCGCGTGTGCACCATGGTGGCCAACGATGCGCACCCGGACGCCCACGTGGTGGCGCTGGCCCGCGACGACGACGACCGCGACGCCAACAAGGAGCAGAAGAAGAGTTTCTACGTGATTTCGGTGGAGCAGGTGCGGCACGCGCAGGAACAGCTCGCACACCTGCCGGTGATGGGGCGCGCGCGGGTGCTGCGCATCGACGCCGCCGACCGCATGCACGCGAGCGCGCAGAACGCGTTGCTGAAGACCCTGGAGGAGCCTGGCCAGCACACGTTCCTGCTGCTGGAGGCCGCGCGCCCCGAGCACTTGCTCGGCACGGTGCGTTCGCGCAGCCAGCGGCTGCCGGTGCTGCCGCTGCCGCAGGAGCTCCTGCGCGCAGAAATTTTACGGCGGTTGCCGACCGCGGGTGGGGTGGTCGATCGGCTGGTCGGTCTGGCCGGTGGCAGCCTCGGGCGGGCCCTCGACCTGCACACCGAACGCATGACGAAGCTCCACGATCTCGTGGTCGGTGCGTTGGCCGATCCCAACAGCTTGCGGCCGTTCGCCGTGGCCGGAGCCGTGCTCGACGGCTGCACCGAACGCCGCGACCAACTGCAGGCGGCGAGCGACTTCCTGTGGCTCTGGCGCGCCGAGCTGCGGGCCCGTCTCACCGCTCTTGCCACGGCGGCGAACGGTGCCTACCCTGCCGAGCTCGCAGAACCATGGACGTCGTGGCTCGAAGCATCGCTGTACGCAGAACGGGATCTGGGTCTGCAGATCCCGGCCGGCCAGGCTCTGGCCGCGTGCTTGCTGCGTTGCCAGGCGGGCGGCTAGGCTCGGCGCTGGGCTGCGCCCAGCGCCTCGCGTCGTCTTGGGTTGTGCAGTGGGGGATCAGGATGCCGAGCGGTCACTCGCGCGTCCTCAAGGGCGGTTTCCGAATGGCCGATAGCGGGGCTGCCGCAGCAGCCCGCAGTCGACAGAGGAACCGTAGCGATGGCCCAAGCTGAACAGGACCTGCTCGAAGACAAGATCCAGCGCCTGCGCGTCCGCGACTCCCGGTTTTCGCGGCACGCCTACTACTTCGTGCTCGACGCGCTCGACTACACGATGGCGCGCCTGGGCAAGGAGCAGCAGAAGGGCCAGGACCGGCACATCGGCGGGCGCGAACTGCTCGCCGGGTTGCGCGAGTACGCCGCCGACCAGTTCGGGCCGATGGCCGCGCTGGTGTTCGAGCGCTGGGGCGTGCGCGACTCCGCCGACTTCGGCGAGATCGTGTGGAATCTGGTCGACGCCGAACTCCTGAGCCGCCGCGAGTCCGATTCGAAGCTCGACTTCGCCGACGGCACCGACTTCCGCGAGGCGTTCGCCGTGAAGCACCGCGAGTCGTTGGAGCGCATCGCCGCGCGTTGAGGGAGAGCCTGGGCTCGGCGCCGGCGCCAGTCTGGTGCGCCTGCAGTGTGGCGAGCCTGCCGTCCGGCGAGCCTGCCGCTTGGCGAGCCTGCCGTCTGGCTGGCATGCGGTCAGGCGAGCATGCTGCGGCGTTCGCGTTCGATGCGGGAGATCGAAGCTAGCAGTTCTTCGGGGGTGCGCGCCGTGCCGCGCGGGTTGCGACCGACCGCCAGATGCACCACCGGGCTGGCTTCGACCGGGTAGCCGCTGCGGCTGAGCAGGATCGGATCGAAGCGCGGATCGAGCGACTGCACGATGCGCGAGGGCACGTAGACCGCGAGTGCCGTGCGGCGCAGGTCGCGGGCCGCCTGGCTGTCGCGGTCGCCGACGATGGTCAGGAACAGCGGCTCGTAGAAGATCAGGTCGACGGCGCGGCCGTAGCCGGCGACGTAGTAGCCGTACTCCTTGTAGTCGGCGGCGAACGACTCGAGGGCCGCCACCGCTTCGTCGTGGAACTCGGTGCGTCGTGACAAGTACGAGAGCCGCACCAGCGATTCGGCCATGGTGGCGTTGTCGAGGATCGAGCGGTTGCGGCGGCGCATCGGCCCCTGCTGGTGCGGGTCGTGCAGGATGTCGTAGAAGCCGCCGTGCGGCGCCTTCTGCCGGCGGATCGCGCGTTCGGCGATCGCCTCGGCGGGCAGCAGCAGGTCGGCGTCGCCGCTGTGCTGCGACGCGTCGATCAAGGCGCGGATCAGATGGGCCTGGTCGGCGAGCATGCCGGGCAGGTGGTAGGTGCCGTCCCAGTAGTGGTAGACGTCCTGCCCGTCGTAGAGATGGTCGAGCAGGAAGCGCAGCGTCTGCATGGCCATGCTGCGCAGTTCGGGCCGGTCGAGGACCGCAGCCGCCTTGCACAGACTCGACGCGGTGATCGCGTTGGCGTGGCAGTAGACGGTGCGGTCGAGGCTCGGGGGTTCGCGGTGCGCGCGCGTCTTGCGGTCGCTGGTGAAGTAGTCGGCGTCGCCGTCCTGGCTGCCGGCGAACGCGCCGGTGCTGCGGTCGCGCATGGTCAGGCACAGCCAGTCGACGATGCCGAGCGCAGCCTGGCGGTAGCTCTCGGTGCCGAACACCTGGTAGGCCTCGAGGCAGGCGCGCAGGAGCAGCGCGTTCTGGTCGACCAGCTTCTCGTGGTCGGGCGTGTGCCACTCCGGCGTGCGCGAGTAGCGGAACACGCCGCCTTCGACGCGGTCGTGCAGCGGGCTGTCGAGCAGTCGGTCGAGCGTGTGCACCACCACCTCGCGCATGCGTTCGTCGCCGCGTTTGCTGACCTGCACCAAGGCGAAGTCGAGCGCTTCGGGGTGGGGGAACTTGCTGCCCTCGCCGAACCCGCCATGGCGCGCGTCGAACTTCTCGTAGACGGCACTGGCGATGTCGAGCACCATCTCCTTCTGCAGCCGCCCTGTGCGCGGGCTGCGCACGGCATCGGCGGCCTGCAGATCGCGCAGGCTCTGCTGCAACTTCGGCTTCTGCTGTGGCCAAGCGTTGCGCACCGCGGCGAGGCGTGCCAGGAGCGCCTTGGCTTCGAGGTAGGTGTCGTGGGCGAGCAGTTCGCCGTCCGGGGTGAGCCAGGCGATGGTCGGCCAGCTGCCGGTGCCGTAGCGTTGGTTCACGTCGGGGCGGCGTTCGGCGTCGACGTGCACCGGCACGAAGCCGTCCTGCACGGCCGCCACCACCTGAGGATCGGTGAACGTGGTCGCCAGCAGATCGCGGCAGTGCTGGCACCAGGGGGCGGTCAGCACGAGCAGCACCGGCCGGTCCGCGGCAGCCGCCGCGGCCAGGGTCGCTGGCGCGAAGTGCTGCCACCGGATCGCGGGGTTCACGGCTGGTGGGGGCTTTGGCTTTGCGGGCCCTGGCTCGCGGGCGGCTTCGGTTGCAACAGGCCGAGGCCCAGCAGATCGAGGCCCTCGAGGGCCGGCTGGCGGCGTTCGGTCGGAGTGTCGTCGATGGGCGCTGCGGCTGGCACCGGCACGCGCGGCACGTCGGCCCACAGGCTCTCGAGTGCGTAGTACTCGCGCGCCTCGGGCAGGAACAGGTGCACCACGATGTCGTCGAAGTCGAGCAGCACCCAGTTCGAGGCCTCGGTCTCGAGGCCGCCGGTGTTGCGCCGACGCCGGCCGCGTTCCTGCTTGCTCTCCAGGTCGAGTTCGCGGGCGAGGGCCTGGGCCTGGCGCGTGCTCTGCACCGTGGCGATCACGAAGTAGTCGGCGATCACGAGCGGGCCCGACACGTCGAGCACCACCACGTCCGTGGCCTGCCAGGCCTGCAAGCGCTGCGCGATGTGCAGGGCCAGGTTGGTGGTGGCCGGGTCGGGGGTCTGGACCGGGCGCGGAGACGGAGACGGACGGCGTTCGGGGACGGGGGTGCTCAAAGGCTCGGGGGAACTTGCGGTTGGTTGGACGGCTTGCAGATCCGTGGCCAGGATACTGCGGCTGCCGGCCCTGCACAGCCCCCTGTTGCTTCGCTTCGGCGTGAAGATCCGCGGAACCGCACGCGTCCCCGCCGTATCATCCGCCCGCCGATGCACCCCCTGGTCCGCTGGTTGTCCTGGTTCCCCCTCTGGCTCTGCGCCGCTGGCTTGGCGGTGGCGCAGGACGGCGACAAGCTGACCGTGCAGGCGCACTTCGCCCCGGCCACCGCCAAACCCGGCGAACGGGTGACCCTGGTGCTGCAGGCCACGGTCGATCCCAACTACCACGCCTACGGCACCAAGGAACCGAACAACATCCCGGTGGCGCTGGACCTGGCCAAGGTGCAGGCCAAGGGGCTGGCGGCGGTCGGCAAGGCCAAGGTGCCGCCGGGCAGCAAGAAGGAGGTGTTCGGCATCGCCACCTACCCGCTGCCGCACGAGTTCGAGGTGACCCAGGAGTTCACGGTGGCGGCGGATGCGCGGGGCGAGCTGGTGGTGCGCGGCGAACTCGACTACCAGGTCTGCGACGAGAACTCGTGCCTGCCGCCGGCAGTGGCGGCGTTCACCGCGAAGTTGACGGTCGACGGGGCTGCGGGGCCCGCTGACGGTGCCGCGGCGGCCGTTCCTGACGTTGGTGCTCAGGGAACTGGTGCTGCCGGAGCTGGCGTCCCGGCAACTGGCGTCCCGGCAACTGGCAGCTCGGCGGCGGCGCCGCCCGCGGGCCAGGAACCAGCCCCCGGGGTCAAACCCGGGCTGCAATTGCTGACCGACGCCAAGCTGCGGCTCACGGCCACCGTGCAGCCGTCCCCGGCGCGCCCCGGCGAAGCCGTGCGGCTGACGCTGCACGTGGTGGTCGATCCCAAGTACCACGCGTACGGCACCAAGGAGACCATCAACAAGCCGGTGCAGCTCGATCCGCAGAAGCTGCAGCTGGGTGGCCTCGAAACGCTCGGCGCTGCCGAAGTGCCGCCCGGCGAAGCTACCGAAGCCTGGGGCATCGAGTCGTTTCCCCTGCCGCACGAGTTCGAAGTGGTGCAGTGGCTGCGGGTCCCCAAAGGGACGGCGGTGGGGGAAGTTCCGGTCTCGGGGGAGCTGAACTACCAGGTCTGCGACGAGAACATGTGTCTGCCGCAGGCGACGGCGCGCTTCCGCGTGGTGCTGCCGGTCGAAGCCGGCGCGCCGCGACAGACCGAACGGCCAGCTGCCGCTCCTGCGGGTGGGGCGACGCCGCCGACGAACGCCGCAGCGGCCAACCCAGCACCGCAGAGCTTCGGTGGCCTGTGGGGCCTGATCGTCAGTTGCATCCTGGGCGGGCTGTTCGCCCTGGTGATGCCCTGCACCTACCCGATGATCCCGATCACCTTCAGCTTCTTCACCAAGCAGGCCGATCGACGCGGCGGCAAGGTGCTGACGCTGGCGCTGCTCTACGGGGGTGGCATCGTCGGCATGTTCACGTTGATCGGGGCGCTGGCCTCGGTGCTCGGGCAGTACATCGTGTCGTTCGCGGCCCACTGGGGCACCAACCTGGTGATCGGCGGCGCGTTCCTGCTGTTCGGGCTGTCGCTGCTCGGGCTGTTCACCCTGCAGTTGCCGGCGTCCCTGCGCCAGGCCGCGGGGCAGAGCCGCAACGTCGGCGGCGCGGTCGGGGTGCTGCTGATGGGGGCGACTTTGGTGGTCTCTTCGTTCACCTGCACCGCGCCCGTGGTGGGCCTGCTCCTGCTGCCGGCCGTGCAGTCCGGGGACGCCTACCAGCCCGCACTCGGCATGGCGGTGTTCGGGCTCACCATGGCGCTGCCGTTCGTCGGCCTCGCGTTGCTGCCGGGCCGGGTGAAGGCGCTGCCGCGCTCGGGCGAGTGGATGAACACGCTGAAGGTGACGCTGGGCTTCGTCGAACTCGCCGCGGCGCTGAAGTTCTTCAGCAACGCAGAATACGTCGTCGGCCTGTCGCTGCTGCCCCGCGAAGTGTTCTTCGGCGTGTGGGTGCTGCTGTTCGTGGCCCTCGCCGGCTACCTGTTCGGCCTCTGGCCGCGCACCGCCACTTCGGGTCTGCGCAAGGTGTCCGGCCTCGGCAGCCTTGCCTTCGCCGGCTACTGCGCCTACGGGGCCTTGGGTTTCCCGCTCGACTTCGTGATGACGGCGCTGGCGCCGGCCTACTCCCTGAGCAGCCACGAGGCGGGCGTGGCGGTGGACGAAGAGGCCGGGCATCGGCGCGCCACCGACGACTACGCGGCGGCGCTGGCCTATGCCAAGCAGAACGGCAAGCTCGTGCTGGTGAACCTCACTGGCTTCACGTGCACCAACTGCCGCATGGTCGAGCGCGGCATCCTGCCCGATCCGAGCATTGCCCCCCTGTTGCGCGAGCACTTCGTCGAGGCCCGCCTGCACATGGACTATCCCGACCGCATCCCGGCCGAGAAGTGGGCGGTACACAGCCAGCTGCGCGAACGGCTGGTCGGCGGCCGCCAGACCACCCCGACTTACGTGACCGTGGATCCGAACGGCGAGCGCAAGCTGCAAGAGCACGTGCTCAGCGGCGGCCCTTCGGCGTGGCTCGCGGGGTACCAGGCGTTCTTGGCCGCGTCGCTGCAGGCTGCCGGCCGCCGCTGAGGGCGTGTCGCGCTGCGCGCGACACGCCAGCGCCCCGCCACTTCAGCGCACTTGGAAGCGCCAGCCCTTGCTGGTGCTGATGCCCAGCGGTGCGCCGGCATCCAGTGCCCAGAGCTGGCTGTAGAGGTCGAAGTTGAGCAGGTTCGGATCCTGCGGCAGTGGCAGGCGCCAGGTGGCGTAACCGGGTGCACCAGGCGCACCACCGAGCGCGAACACCTGCCCGGTGAGCAGGTCGACGTGCCACGGCAAGCCGGCATAGACGATGCCCGGGGCCAGCCGCTGCAGGCCAAAGCCCAAGTAGGCCAGGGTCGGCCCGTCGCCGGCACTGAGCCCGAGCTTCCAGTTGGCATTGCCGAGGAAGGTCGGCACCGGGTCGGCCAAGAACGGCTCGCTGGCGCCGGCCAGGCCTTGCCCGAACACCGTCGGCGCGAACGGGCTCAGGCTGCGCAGCGTCGGATGGTCGAACGGCGGCAGCGCATACTGCGCGCGCGCATCGGTGAGCGCGGTGCGCACGAAGTCGAGGATCAGGGTCATCTCGGCGCTGGTCACGCCGAGCTGGGCCAGCGGCAGCAGGAACGGATCGAGGTTGGTGCGGTCGACACCGCCGCCCTGCAAGTAGATGTTGTGCACCGACGCCGGATCGCTGGTCTGGGTGGGATCGCCCAGGGCCGGGCTCTGGCCGTTGTGGAACAGCCGCGGCCGCAGGCCGGTGTTGCGCAGGGTCGGCGTCTTGAACGCGCCGTCGTCGGCACCGACCTGCGTGATGGCCCCCACGCCGCGGTCTTCCCGCGCCGGCCGCAGGCCGAGCACGTGCGCTTGGTCGTTGTGGAACAGTGGGTCCATGTGGCAGGCGAGGCAGCGGCCGCTGTTCTGGAACAGCGCCCAGCCAGCTTGTTCGGCCGCCGTCATCGCCGTGGTCTGGCCAGCCATGAATCGATCCCAGGGGGTGTCGTCCGGGATCAGCGTGCGTTCGTAGCTGGCGATCGCCATGCCGATGCGCGCCGCCGTGATCGCCGGGTCGCCGAACGCCAGGGCGAACAGGGCCGGGTAGGTGGGCGCCTGCTGCAGGGCGGCTTGCAGATCGAGCGGCAGGTTGCTGGCCAGCCGCAGCGGGGGCACGGCGGCCAGTTTGGTCGTCACATCGGTCCAGGTGCGGCCTTCCTGGGCCATCTCCACGGTGCTGAGGATTGGGCCGACCGCCTGGCTCTCCAGGGCGCCGCCGTACGGGATCACCACCTGCAGGGTCTCCGGGTCGGTGAACTGGGTGCTGGCGCGCAGGTCCCAGAACAGGTTGTCGTGGTAGGCCGCGGCGTGCGTGGTGTTGGCGACGCGGCCGGTGACCTGGCGGGCGAGACCGAAGGCGCCGGCTGGGGCGAAATCGCCGTTGGCGAGCTGGCGCACCACGCCGGGCGAGGCATGGATGTCGTCGGCGGTGCCGAACACGCCATCCGGACCGGGGTTCAGGGCGCCCACCAGCCGGCCGTCGCCACCGCCGAACTCGGGCAGGTGGCAGGTGCCGCAGGCCACCGAATCGTCGCTGGAGAGCTGTTCGTCCCAGAACAGGATCTTGCCGAGCACGATCTTGGCCGGCGTCATCGGATTCTGCGGGGGCACCGGGAGCGGCGGCAGCTGGGCGCGCAGGCCAGCGGCCGCGCAGAGCACGAGGGGGACGAAGCGCATGGGGTGCATGAGAAGACAGACTAGCTCACTGGCCAGCGAGGGTTGCTGCGCACTGCGGCGCAGCTCGGGGGAACCGACCGCGGGTCTGGGCGAACCTTCGCTGCCGCCGGCACTTCGGTTGCGCGGTCTCCGCTTGGCTCTGGCATGGACTCGATGCCCGGGTTCGCTACACTCTTTGCCCGTCGATGTCCGCCCCGCCGCATCCGTGTCCGGACCCCGCCGTCTCGGCGCCGTTTGGCGCTTGGGCGAGCGTCGCCGCCGTGCTGGCCTTGGCGTTCCTGTTGGTGGGCGGGGCGTTGTTGGTGGTGCGGTTGGTGACCCGGGTGCTGGACCGCATCCGGCCGCCGGCCGAACGCCTCACCACCTACGAGTGCGGCGAAGACCCCGAAGGCTCGCCCTGGTTCCGCTTCAACAACCGCTTCACCACCGTGGCGCTGGTGTTCTTGGTGTTCGACGTCGAACTGGCGCTGCTGTGGCCGATCCTGCCGCGCTGCCTCGACTGGCTGGCGCGGGGCGACGGTTGGCGGGTGTTCGCCGAAGTCGGCGTGTTCGCCGGGACGTTGGCGCTCGGGCTGTTCTGGGTGGCGCACCAGGGCGGCTTCGTCTGGGACCGCAGTGTCGGCCGCGCCGCAGGAGGAAATCATGGCCAGCGTTGATGGGCAGGGTGGCGGTGGTCTCCCCGGCGGCAGTCTCTCTGGCGGCAGTCTCTCGGCCGGTGCGGCGAAGCCCGGCAACCCGACCGACCAGCAGATCGTGCTGACCGCGGTCGACGAGTTCCTGGCCTGGGGCAAGGAGCATTCGCTGTTCTACCTGCTGTTCGCCACGGCCTGCTGCGGCATCGAACTGATGCAGGCCGGTGGCCCGCGCTACGACGTCGACCGCCTGGGCATGATCCCGCGCGCCACGCCGCGGCAGGCCGATTTGATGATCGTGGCCGGCACCATCACCCACAAGATGGCCTCGGTGGTGCGCACGCTCTACGAGCAAATGACCGAGCCGCGCTGGGTGGTGTCGATGGGCTCGTGCGCGAACAGCGGCGGTCCGTTCAGCAAGTGGAGTTACTCGGTGCTGAACGGCATCGACAAGTACGTGCCGGTCGACGTCTACATTCCTGGCTGTCCGCCGCGTCCCGAAGCGCTGATCGACGGGGTGATGGCACTGCGCGAACGCGTGCGCCGCTACCGCACGCTCGGCGAACGGGTGCGCGAGCCGCACGTGGTGCAGGGTGGCGATTGCCGGTTCGGCAGCCATCCGGGCAAGGATGTCCTGCCGGCGGTGGACCCCGCACGCGGGGGCGATCCGGGGCGCGGAGGCGCTTCGTGAGCGGACTGTCGTTCGTCGCGATCGCCGCGTTGGTGCGCAGTGCGTTCGCCGAGGTGACCGCCGAGCAGGCGCCGAACGGCCAGCCGTTCCTGCGCGTGCCGCCGGCGTCGGTGCCGGCGGTGCTGCAGCGGCTGCGCGACGACCCGCAGCTCGCGTGCGACGCGTTGATGGACCTGACCGCCTGGGACACGCTCGGGTTCCCGGGTGAGAGCCAGGGCCAGATCGCGGTGGTCTACCTGCTGTGGAGCCACCGGCACCGCCATGCGGTGACGGTCGAGGTGCGCGTCGAGCGGCTGGCGGCGGCCGTGCCGAGTGCGGCCCACGTCTGGCCCGCGGCGCGCTACTTCGAACGCGAGGTGTTCGACCTCTACGGCGTGCAGTTCCAAGGCCATCCCGACCTGCGCCGCATCCTGTGTCCCGAGGACTGGCTCGGCCACGCGCTGCGCAAGGACTACCTGTATCCCGCGGAGTACCACGGCGTGTCCCACCTGCGCGATGGGCAGCACTTCGACGGCGGGCCGCGGCGCGTGGGCGATGCGGCGCCGGCGGTCCCACCCGCGGCTGCGCCGCACGGCGGAGGCAGAACGTGACCATCGAAGCCGTGTCCACTGCGGGCGAACGCATGCGCCTCAACATGGGGCCGCACCATCCGGCGACCCACGGCGTGCTGCGCATCGTGGTCGAGAGCGACGGCGAAGTGGTGGAGAGCTGCACGCCCGACCACGGTTACCTGCACCGTTCGATCGAGAAGATCGGCGAGAACGTCGAGTGGGCGATGTTCGTGCCCTACACCGACCGCGTCGACTACGTGTGCGCGATGAACGCCAACCTGGCGTACTGTGCCGCCGTCGAAGCGCTGCTGAACACCGAACCCGGCAGTGCGGTGGTGGTGCCGCGCCGCGCCGAGTGCATCCGCGTGCTGGTCGCCGAACTGAACCGCATCTCGAGCCACCTGATCGCGGTGGGGGCGATGGCGATGGACGTCGGTGCCTACACGCCGTTCCTGCACGGCATCGCGCAGCGCGAATACGTCAACGACCTGTTCGAGAAACTGTGCGGCCAGCGGCTGACCTACAACTACGTGACGGTCGGCGGCGTCGCCTTCGATCTCTATCCCGGCGCCGAAGGGGAGATCGCGGCGTTCCTCGCCCAGTTCGAGGTGGAGATGCGGCGGTTCAACCAGCTGGTGACCACCAACACGATCCTCCGCGACCGCTGCGCCGGCGTGGCGGTGGTCACGGGGGCCGAGGCGATCGCGTGGGGCCTGGTCGGACCGAACCTGCGCGGCAGCGGCGTCGACTTCGACCTGCGTCGCGATGCGCCGTACGGGCTCTACGGCGAACTCGGCGTGCGGGTGCCGACCGGGCAGGCGTTCGCCGGGCGGCACGGCGTGGTCGGCGACTGCTACGACCGCTACGTCGTGCGCCTGCTCGAGATCCAGGAATCGGTGCGGCTCTGCCGCGAAGTGTTGAAGATGCTGCCAGCCGCGGCGGCCAAGGCCAACGATCCGATCGGCGGCTACCAGGCCGACGTGCAGAAGCAGTTGAAGAAGCCCCCGATCGGGTTCGTGCACTGCCGCACCGAGGCGCCGCGCGGGGAGATGGGCTACTTCCTGGTCAGCCATGGCCAGAAGCAGCCGTTCCGGGTGCGGGTGCGCACCGGCTCGTTCTCCGCCGCCGGCATCTTCCACAAGGTGATGCGCGGCATCTTTCTGGCCGACGTGGTGGCGGTGATCGGCTCGTTCGACGTGGTGGTGCCGGAGATCGACCGATGAGCGGCCCCGATCCGTCGTTCGGGTACTCGGTCGACAGCCTCGCGCGCTGGTTCAGCGGCGGGGCGGTGCCCTCGGCGTGGGCGCTGGGGGGGGCCATGCTGTTGGTCTGGATCGCACCGGTGCTGGTGGCGGTGTTCCCGATCGCGGCCCTGGGCCAGATCGTCGAACGCAAGGTCGCGGCGGCGATCCAGCGCCGGCATGGGCCGAACACGGCGGGGCTCGACGGGCCGCTGCGGTTCCTGTTCCGGGTGTTGCTCTGCTTCCTGCCGCGCGCGACCCAGGAACGGGCGTTCGTGCGCTTCTGCGCGCTGCCCGTGGTGCGCTCCCTGCTGCCGCTGCTGCGCCGGCTCGGCATCGGGCAGTTGGCCGCGGACGGCATCAAGATGCTCGGCAAGGAGGACATCGTGCCGCGCGGGGCCGACGGCGCGGTGTTCCGCCTGGCGCCGTACCTGGCGTTGGCGGGCGCGTTCCTGCCG
>JAEUHP010000302.1 GCA_016795295.1 Planctomycetota bacterium
GCAATTCGTGTCGTTCCTGCCCGGCACGTCGCCGATCGGCGGCTGCCAGTTGGCGCTCGGCCTGCCGATGGTGGGCGGGCCGGCGGGATTCGCCGACGCGTTCGGGGCAATCAGCCATCCGTTCCCGATTCCCACCCATCCGAGCTACCTGGGCCTCAACTTCTTCTTCCAGTACGGCGTCGCCGATCCCGGCGGTGTCATCTGGGGGGCGTTCGCGTCGACCGGCGGGCTGCAGGTGCGCATCGGCTCGTAGTTTCGCCTGCCGCCACGCTGTCGCGCACGAGCTTGCGCGGCCTGCCGCCGCTAGAGTCCGCGCCCGGAAGCACCCGCCCAGCACCATGGCATCCAGTCTGTTCGCACTGCTCGACGACATCGCGACGCTGACCAAGCTCGCCGTCAAGAAGACCGCCGGCGTGCTGGGCGACGACCTGGCCTTGAACGCCGACCAGGTCACCGGCGTCGACGCCCACCGCGAACTGCCGGTCGTGTGGGCGGTGGCCAAGGGCTCGCTGCGCAACAAGGCCGTGCTGGTTCCGGCCGCGCTGGCGATCAGCGCGGTCGCACCCTGGGCGGTTACGGCTCTGCTCGTCGTGGGTGGTGCCTATCTGTGCTTCGAAGGCGTGGAGAAGCTGGCCCATGCGCTGCTGCACCGCCGCGCCGGGAGCGAGGCGCACGAACGGCTGCGCGCCGCGGCAGCGGACCCGACGGTCGACCTGGTGGAGCTCGAACGCGACCAGATCCGCGGCGCCATCCGCACCGACTTCGTGCTGTCGGCCGAGATCCTCGTCATCACGCTGGGCACCGTCGCCAGCGCGCCGTTCGGCCGGCAAGTGGGCGTCCTGGTCGCCATCAGCTTGCTGATGACGGTCGGCGTCTATGGCCTCGTCGCTGGCATCGTCAAGATGGACGACGCCGGGCTGGCGCTCAGCCGCCGTCGCTCGGCAACTTCCCGCTGGCTCGGTCGGCTGCTGCTGGCCAGCGCTCCGTGGCTGCTGCGCGCCCTCTCCGTCGCCGGCACGGCCGCGATGTTCCTGGTCGGCGGTGGCATCGTCACGCACGCGGTGCCTTGGCTGCACCACGGCCAGGAAGCGGCGGAAGCAGTCGTTCCGGGCCTACCAGGAGCCGTGCTGGGGATGCTGTTCGCCGCCGGGATCGGGGTCGCGCTCGGCATGCTGGTGTTGCTGGCCGTGCAAGCGTCACGCCGCTTCGGCGCGGGCCGCGGCCCCGCGAAGTGACACAGGCGCGCACCACTACGCGCCGCTCCGAGCGTTTCGCGGCATGGGCGCATCGCACCCTGTCGCCCTGCCCCACGGTCGGGTAAGCCAGTTCGCGTGCCGCTCACGTTCTCGATCCTGGCCACCGCTGGCCAAGCCCGCGCGGGCTGCATCACCACCACCCACGGCGCGATCCAGACGCCCGCATTCATGCCGGTGGGCACGCGTGCTGCCGTCACGGGGCTCACGGCGCAGGAACTGCGCGAACTCGGCGCGGAGATGATCCTCGGCAACACCTACCACCTCGCGCTGCGGCCGGGGCCCGAGGCGATGCGACAGCTCGGGGGACTGCATCGGTTCATGGGCTGGGAGCGTGGCATCCTCACCGACTCGGGAGGTTTCCAGATCTTCTCCCTGGCGCAGGACCGGGTGGTGACCGAGGCCGGCGCACGCTTCCGCAGCTATGTCGACGGTCGGGAACACCTGCTGACCCCGGAATCCTCGATCGCGATGCAGGAAGCGCTCGGCAGCGACGTGATGATGGTGCTCGACGTGTGCCCGCCGTCGTCGGCTCCGGCGGCGGAGATCGAAGCGGCGCTGCAACGCACCCACCGTTGGGCCCTGCGCAGCCTCGCGGCACGGCGCTCCGACGCACAGGCGCTGTTCGCGATCGTGCAGGGTGGCTTGTCCCTGCCGTGGCGCGCGCAGTCGGCGGAGTTTCTGGCCCAGCACGCGTTCGACGGCTTCGCCATCGGCGGAGTGGCGGTCGGTGACACCCGCAGCCAGCGCAGCGAGGTGATTGCCGCTGCAGCAGAACGACTGCCACACCATCGGCCGCGCTACCTGATGGGGGTCGGCACCCCGCCGGAGATCCTGCTGGCGATCGCGTTGGGCGTCGACCTGTTCGATTGCGTGCTGCCGACGTCGCTGGCGTTCCAGGGCACCGCGTTCACGAGCACCGGCCGCGTGCGCCTGGCACGCCTGGAGCATCGCCTCGCCGACGTGCCGTTGGACGCGGACTGCACGTGCCCGACGTGCCGCAGCCACCCGCGCAGCTATCTGCACCATCTGCTGAAGAGTCGAGAAACGCTGCTGCCGCGGCTGCTGGCGCTGCACAACCTGCACCACTACCTGGAGCTGATGCGCCGCGCGCGCGCAGCGATCCACGCCGGCCAGTATGCAGCGTTCTTGCGCACGACCCTGCAAGCGATCGATCGTCACGAACACGACACGAGCGCGCGCCCCCCGGGCCGGCGCCCCGCAACCCCCGCCAGCAGCGAGCCGGCGCCGCTCGCGCCGCGCTTCGAAATCGTCAGCACGACCTCGGGCGCACCCGCCGTGCTCGATCGCCAGGTGGGCGAAGTGATGCACCCGGGCCTCGGTGCCACGGCCGAGGCCGAACAGCTCTACGTGACGCAAGCGCGGCTCGCCGCACGCCTGGCAGAAGGCGGTGCGCCGCTGGTGCTGTTCGATGTCGGCCTGGGCGCGGCCGCCAATGCGCTCGCGGCGCTGCGCTGCGCGCGCGCGGCGCCGGCGGGTGCACGGCGGCTGCTGGTCTACAGTTTCGAACACGACCTCGGCGCACTCACGCTGGCCGCTTCGGCCGACGGTGCGGCGCGACTGCACTGGTCGGCCGCGGATCGCGCCGCCGCGGTCGCGTTGCTCGAGCACGGTGCGCACGAAGAGCCGGGACTCCGCTGGCAACTGTTGGCGGGCGATGCACTCGACGCACTCGCGCGCGTGCCGCAGCCCGCCGATCTCGTGTTCTGGGACCCCTGGTCGAAGCGCCGCAACGAAGAGCTCTGGACCGCGCGCGCGTTCGCCACGCTCCGGGCCCGCTGCGCGCCGGGGGCCGAGCTGTTCACCTATTCGCGCGCCACCGCGGTGCGCAGCGCCCTGTTGCTGGCCGGCTTCCACGTCGGGACCGGAGCTGTGGTGGGCACCAAGGAAACCACTGCGGCCGCGTTGGCGCCGGTGCAGCCAGCACAGCCGCTCGATCGGCGTTGGCTGGCCCGCTTGCAGCGCTCGTCGGCGGGCTGGCCGAGCGACGTCCCCGCGGCGGAGGTGCCCGCGGCCATGCTGCGGATCGCTGCGCACCCGCAGTTCGCCCCGGCCTGAGACCGACCGGCGCTGGGGCGGTTCCAGACGCCGGGTGCGATGCATCGGTCGACGCAGCTCGGCAGAAGCGGTCGCTTCGGGCGACCGTGTCCCGTTCACGCCCTCGCTGGTCGGCCAGTCGCTGTTCGCGCAGCTTTCGCCTTGGGAGTTCCTGCCCGGTGGCGCCGTGCAGATTTCGAGCTCCAACGGCCTGCAGCTGAACTTCGGCGCGTTCTGAGCCGCGCACCAGCGCTTGGTGCTGCCACGCTCCCCGGCAGCGGCCCCCACTGGCCAGTCGGAAGCCGGCCCAGGCAGGCCGGCTCTTCAGCGTGCTCCACTGGCCTGGGCGGTGGACAGATCCAAGGCTTGCATGCCCCCAGGTGTGACAGTGACTTGCCGGGCAACCAGCAAGGCGCCTCTTGCATCCAACAGACGAACCAGAAGGCGACCAGCAGGTACCGCCCCGAAGTCGAACGCGCCGGAGGCATCGAGACCGCCCCGCAGGACCTGCAGCAGGCTGGCTGGGGGAGTCTCCATGTCCAATGGCACGATCTCGACCCGCGTGTTCGTTGGGTGTCCCAATGCCTGCCCTCGAATCTGCGCCAGCGCCGCCACCGGGTTGGGCAAGTCCAAGTGCAGGTGTTGGCCGGCATGGACTTGCAGAGTCCGGCCTGGACCGGCGCCGACCACCAGGGACGCTACATATGCTCGCGCATCTCCGCCTCGAGGCTGCAAACGAACGTCATACATGCCAGGCGCGAGACCCTCGATCTGGTAACTCCCGTCCTTCACCGTCACCGCGCGCACGTACCCGCGCACGTCGACGATCTCGATCGAGAACTGCTCCTCTGCGCCGTGACGCCAGGGCTGGACCCGCCCCGACACGACAGCATTCCCCGTCAGACGCAGGCGCAGCTCCACTGGCCGTCCCAATTCACAATCGACTTCACGCTCCAGGGCTGCATGCCCTGCGGCTTCGACCCGCAACACATACCGCCTTGGCGGCAACGGTGGCAGAGCAAAGGACCCGTCGGCTTCAGTCACCGCGCCCGCTTCGCCATCGTCGGCCATTGCCACCCAGGCTCCGGCTATCGGGTTGTCCTTGGCGTCGCTGACGACACCGCGAACGGTGACGGCTCGGACGACGCGCACCACCTGCGGCGCGGGTCCAACAGACGGTACTTGCAGGCACACTTCCACGGGCAATCCGTCCTGGGGCCAAACCTGCAGCAAGTGCTGACCCGCATCGCTTGGCGGAAGACGAATCTCCCCATCCAGCGAAGCGACTGGAACACTTCCCGGCAGGGGGATCGCCGGCAATGGGGCCGCGGCGCCACTCGCCGTCGCCGGCCTTCGCAACACGAGATGACGGATGCTCGCAGCGGTGACAGGCGATCCATCTTCGTACTGCACCTTGACGATCACCGCGACCGCCCGGGAACCGCGCGGGTCCGACGGGTCTTCACGGAGTCGCTCGCCAGATTGTTCCAGCCAGTGAGGCGCCACGCCGGACCGGGCTGCCTCTTCAGGGCGCGTTGGCGTCACCTCGGTCCCGCCGAAGTCGTCCGGGCCCGAGGAGCAACCCTCGGTGCCGCGCGCAGCCTCGACCTCGCTGGGCGACCAACACAACCCAAGCAGTCCGGCTCCCAGGAGCAGCAACAATCCTGCTCCCAGGAACCGCAACGGCAGGCGACGCGTTCGTTCTTTCACTGGCCGATCTTGCCGCCGTCGATCCGAGTGATGACCAAGGTCGCAGGACGCGGCCGGCGGCCACTGCCAAACGGCCAGGAGCTGACTCGTGTGGGGTTCTGCACGGTCGGCGCGCCACCCGCCTGGTTGTTCCAGAAGGTGGTCGACTCACCCGGGTGCTGCACGTTGCAGAACATCGTGCGCATGTCCGGCGTCATGCAGACGCCCGTGATCTCGCAGCCGCGCGGCCCCACCAGGAACCGACGCAAGTCCCCGTTCCGCGGGTCGCATGCGAGCATCATGTTGTTGCCGATGTTGTCGTAACCGCGGTCGGCTCGATTCTGCGAGCTGTTGCTGATGTCGGTCTGGATCCAGAGGATCCCATCGTTGTCGGACCACACACCGTCCGGCGAGCCGAAGATCGCTTGGTTGGCCGGAACGGCGGGATCATAGGCCGAATCACCAGCCAGCAAGAACACCTCCCACTGGAAGTCGGTCTCGGTGTGGTCACCGCGAGTTTCGCGGAACCGCACGATGTGGCCGTAAGGATTCGGATCACGATTGCTGTTGACTGGGGCGCCGTTGCCACTGCCGTTGGTCAGCGTCAAGTAGACGAACCCAGTCTGCTCTTCGACGGTGACCCACTCTGGGCGGTGCAACCGAGTTGCCCCGACAGCATCGGCCGCCATGCGTGTGCGCAGCAGAACATCGGCCTGGTCGACCCAGCCGTTGGCGACGGTCAACGCTCCCTGGCCATGCACCAAGGGGATCCAACGGCCCGAGCCATTGGCGTCGAACTGTGCAACGTAGAGAACCCCATGGTCGAGCGGACTCTCGTTGCGGGCCCTGTGCTGCCGCCAAGGCCGATTGCTCACATACTTGTAGAAGTAGTCGCCGTTCTCGTCGTCGCCACTGTACACGACCACCCGCCCACGCGATTCGGTGCAGGTGGCGCCTTCGTGCTTGAAGCGTCCCAGCGCAGTACGCTTGACCGGTGTCGACTGCGGATCGAGCGGATTGATCTCGACGCACCACCCGAAGTGGTTCAGTTCGTTGCGGTTGACGGCGAGGTCGAATCGCGGCTCGGCACGATGCCAGTTGTAGCCGAATCCAGAACGGGAGACGCCGTAGCGGGCCTCCAGAGGCGTCGGCGTCCAGGTCGGATCGTCGGTGCCGAAGTAGCCGTTCCAGTTCTCTTCGCAGGCAAGGTACGTTCCCCACGGCGTGACGCCGTGGGCGCAGTTGTTCAGGGTTCCTCGCGGAGCACCCGTGATGTTGGATTGCAGCATCGGGTGATTCTTCGGCACCGGACCACTGAAGTGCACCGGGGTGTTTCCGGTGACCCGGCGGTTGAACGGGGAGTCCACCACGTGGCTCCAGTTGCCGTGGTTGTCGCGGCGGATCTCGATGACGCTGACTCCGTGCCCGGCAAGCGCCTTCTGCACCTTCTCGCGGCCGGCGGCGTCATTGGTGATGGTCGAGCCCTGGGCGGCCGAGTAGATCTGGTTGGCGTCCGTGTACTCGTGGTTCACCACCAGGAGGCCACGGCGGTTGCCGGCCTGACCGCCGTGGATCGGGAAGAAATGCATGCCATCGTGGTTGAACCCCACCTGGCGCTCCTGATCGGCGGCCGTGTTGGAGGCATCTTCCTGGAAGGCGGGCACGTTGCTCCACAGGGGCGTACCCCACGGGACGATCACTTGCACGCGATAGCCCGCGGGAACGGTGACCGCATCGTCGGAGTTGGGCGCAATCTGGGTGAAACCCAGCCGCGAGACAACCGCGTCCGTGGCCTCGGAGAGAATTCCGTTGCTGTCCTGTGCTGCCGCCCCGACGCGCGCAGCGACGCCCGCGAACGCGCGGCCAGCGAAGAAGTGCATCGCCGCCAGGCCGAGAGCGCCACGCATCAGACCGCGTCGACTGGTTGGTGTATGGATGATGTCAGCAAGGCTGGGATTCCGCGTAGGATTCGATCCGTTCGGGTTCTCGTCGCCGAGGATGATTTCGTCGCTCATGGGTCTTGGACTTCGTTGGCTGTTGGTTGCGTCTGCGAGCATTCCGACACCAGTGCCGTGCTCACACGCAAGAGAAGCCGCGGCTGCGCAAGAAGCTGGGGGTGCGACATGAAGGTTCGTTGAATCCGCAGACTTGGCTCACCTGCATCGCGACCCGGCCGCTGCCGCCGTCTCCCAGATCAGCGAGCCATCGGTTTCATGAACTCCGCGCAGATCGCTTCTTGTTCCAGTCTTGTCGCAATCGACATGCCCCCAGATAGCGTTCGCTTCCGGTTGGCACGGACCAAGGGCGCAGACCGCGCTCCATCGACGGCGGTCTGCGCACACTCGACTCTCAGTTACTCGACTCGCTGGCAGCCCGAGACCCAGGCATCTGGCCCAAACCACTTCCGACAAGACAGGTGCTCAGCATGCTCGCCTTCGGCATCCCCAACGGCTGGGAATGGATCATCATTCTGTTGGTGATCCTGCTTCTGTTCGGCCACCGACTGCCTGGAATGGCCCGCGCCCTGGGCTCGGGCATCACCGAATTCAAACGCGGAATCACGGAGGGAGCCGAGAAGAGCGACGGCCAGCAGTAGCCTGCAGGCGGCAAGACTGTCGCCAAGAGGGCCCCTTCGGCACGTTCGAGGGCTTTCTGCAGGGTTTGGGCGCGGAAGAACCACCGGCCACCACCTGGGTGGGGGGCCGTCGTGCCGCCCTGGGAGGTCGTTCCGGCGAGACGGATGCCTACCCCTTGACAGCGACCTCGCGAAGCGGGCGGCTCCGCCTGCCGAGGCTTCACAGTGCAGCGCGGGAGCTGGTCGCACGCGCCGAGCGGACTGCAAGCCCTGCACGAAGCGGCTGCGGCAGTTCCGGTGCCGAGCTGCCAACGTCTTCTCGAACTCCTCACGCAGACTGCACGGCAGCCATGCATGGATGCGGAGGGTGGTTTCGCACGGCCAGCCACTCGGCCGAAACCGCCTCATCGGACTGCCATGAACTACCACAACCTTCTCCCCGGCGGCGCCACGTTGGCGCTCGCTCTGCTTTCATGCCCAGCTCCTGGCTTCGGCCAGTCTCCGCCCCAGGTCGACAGTTTCCGGCCGCTGGCGAGCTTCAACGTTCCAGGCATCAATGCCGAGATCGTCGACTCGCTCCAGAACGGCCAGTTCTTGGTCTACACCGATGCTTCGGCCCAGGAAATCGGCTTCGCCGACATCCGCAACGCGGCGCGCCCGCGCATGCTCGGAACGCTGGCGATGCCGGGTGAACCGACCTCGGTCAGCGTTGTGGGCCGCCATGTCTTCGTCGCCGTCTGGTCGGACCTGCCAGTCGTCGGCATGCCGGCTCCAACGTTCGCGCCTGGCAAGATGGTGGTTGCCGAGCTCGACAGCCTGAACCGGCCGCAAATTCTCGGCAGCGTCGACATCGGCTTCCACCCGGACAGCTGCAAGGTCCGCCGCATCGGCAACCAGTTCTACGTCGTGGTCGCGATCGAGAACCAGCCGGTGATCGTGCAGAATGGTCTCGTCACCGCCGACGATCGTCCGGGCAGTCCCAACGACATCAGCCCGGCCGGCCTGGTGCAGGTGATCCGTCTGGATCCCAACAACCTCGCCAATGCGGTCGTCACCGACATCGCCCTGCCGGCCAGTCTGCTGAGCGCGGCTGGTTGCCTCTATCCCGACGACCCACAGCCGGAATTCGTGGCCTGGGAAGGCACCCAGGTTGCCGTCACGCTGCAGGAGAACAACGGCGTGGCCCGCATCGACATGAGCAACCCGAACCAGCCAGTGCTACAGGGTGTGTTCTCGACCGGCATCGTGCACGACCGTCGCGCCGACCTCCGCAACAACGCCGAGATCAGCCTCACCCAGCTGTATCCAAGCCAAGCGCCGGTGGTTCGCGATGGCGGAGGCAACCCCGTGCCAGCCGGCTCCCGCATGCCGGACGCGATTGCCTTCTCGCCCGACGGCTCGGTGCTCTACAGCGCCGATGAAGGGGAACTCAACTTCACCGGTGGCCGGGGCTTCAGCCTCTGGAACAGCAACGGCAGCTTTCTGGGCGACTGTGACGGCAGCCTGGAGCAGTTCGCCGTTTGGTTCGGCCACTATCCCCAGGCACGCTCCGCCGCGCGCGGGATCGAGGTGGAAGGGATCGCCACCGGTCGCTTCGGCAATCGCGACTTCCTGTTCGTCCTGTCAGAGCGCGGCTCCTTCATGGCAGTCTACGACATCAACAGCCCGCAACAGCCGCGGCCGTTGCAGCTGTTGCCGACCGGTTTGTCGCCGGAAGGCATCGTGGTGATCCCGCAGCGCAACCTGGTGGTCACCGCTGACGAGCTGTCGGGCACCCTCACCCTCTTCCAAGGCATGCCAGGCCTCTACACGCCTTCACCGCTCCAGCCACAGATCTACTCCGCAGATCTCAGCACACCGTGGAGCGCGATCTCCGGCATGTGCGCCGGCTTCCAGCAAGGTTTGTTCTTCGGCGTGCCGGACAATGCCCTGCCGACCACGATCTACGCGCTGCAGACGGGCCAGTCCTACGCTCCGGTGGCCGCCGTACTGCCGGTCCTTCGCAATGGTGTACAGGCTCGATACGATGCCGAGGGCATCTGCCTCGACCGCTCCATGATCAGTCCGGCATTGCCGGGCTTCTGGCTGGCGGTCGAAGGCAATGGCACCACCTTGCCGAACCTGTTGGTGCAGGTCGACGCCAACGGCAACGTGGTTCGCGAGATCCAGCTGCCGTTCGCGTTGGACGGCGCTGCCGACCCGGCCGTGCCCGGCCACGCTCCGGCTTCGGGCGCCAACGTCAAAGTCGGCGGACAGGGCTTCGAAGGCGTCGCGCTGACGCCAGACGGACGTCACCTGGTGGCGATCCTGCAGCGTGAGTTCCCCGGTGAGTTCCCGACCGGCATCAAGTACGCCCGCATTGCACGTTACGACCTGCAGCAGCTGACGGGCCCACAGGCGCCACAGGTCGGCCTGCGCTGCGGCGGCGACTGGGACATCTTCTACTATGAACTCGACACCAACGATCCCATCAACTGGCCAGGCATCTCGGAGATCACCGCGGTCGACGGCCAGCGGTTTCTGATCCTCGAGCGCGACAAGGGAGTGGGTGCAGGTTCGACGCTGAAGCGTGTCTACGGCATCGATCTGACCGGCTTCGTACCTGACACGAACGGCGTGCCGAACATCGCCGAGATGGTGCGCAAGACAGAGATCGCCGACATCGTCGAGGAGTTCTCGCCGTACGAGAAGGTGGAAGGTGTGGCGCTGTTCCAGGGCCAGATGTGGGTGATCGTCGACAACGACGGAGGCCAGTTGGAGAGCCGGCTACGCTACTTGGGGCAGCTGCCGAATCGGCGGTTCTGAGTAGAGTTGCCGGCGCGGCAGCTGCAGTGCAACCGGCGCCATGAGGCGTGACGGTGCCTCGGGCAGGCACGGCCAACTCGAGGCTTCGAGACGATGGCGGCGGCCCGGATCCGCCAGCGGCCGCCGCAGCCAACGCCCCCCCTACTGGATCGTCACCTGCAACCCATTCGACAGATCGAACGGGAACGACGCGCACGGCGGGGCGTTGCGCGCGTCGACCAGCCATTGGGCGAAGAACTGCAGCCCGCGCAGCGCTGGCACGTTCGGCAGGACGAAGCCGAGGTCCGTGCGCGCGAAATCGTCGACGTTGTCGGCTTCGGCGAACAGGGCCGTGAACGGATTCGGCACCAGCCTGCAACTGCCGCAGCCGACCGCGTCGAGGCGATCGATCCCGAGCAGCAGGAAGCAGGTGCGATTGGCCGGCGCGTCCTCCAGCACCAGGTCGCAGCGCGCGCCGCCGACGGTGGCACATTCGACGCGCGCGGTGGCGGCGAGGTTGCCGCAGCCGCCGCCGAGCGTCACCACCGTGCCGTCGTCGACCCGGTAGGTCCAGAAGTGCAGGACGTTGACGCCGTTCACCGACGCCGGACCGACCAACTGGATCTCCTCGCGCCGGCTCTCGGCCACCGCGCCGAAAGCACCCGGCCGCACCACCACGGCGCTGCTGCCCGTCAACCCACTGCCCACCACCTGCGGTGGTTCGCAAGCCTGGCAATGCACGCGGGCGTGGGTGCGCACCTCACCCTGATCACACGCCCCGCCACCCCCGGTGCAGGGATCCCGGTAGACGGTGCTGCGCACGCACACCACGCTCGACGGCGTGGTGCCGATCGACGGCCAGCGGCCGGTCGAGTTGGTCGGGCCGCGAGCGTCCACCAACTCGGTGAAGCGCAGGAGGGTCGGCGTCTGCAGTTCGCAGCGGGCCAGCCACGGCCAGGTGCTGTTCTCGTTGGAGATGTTGGTGACGACGTGGCCGGTCAGGAACACGCTCCAAGAATCGCCGTCGCCGTCGGCGACCAGGTCCTTCAGGTTGTTGTAGGCGAGGTTCCCCGTGTTGGTCGGGAAGGTCCGAACCGCCTCGGGCGTCACCGCGGTGCCGAAGACGGTGCACACCTGCGCACTCAGCGTCGCGAGCGGCGAGCCGTTGGTCTCGCCCCAGGTGACCAGGAAGTTGCCGCTGGCGATGTTGCTGCGCGACAGGCCGACCGCGGTGGCGTTGCTCGACACCACCACCGGCTGCGCGATCGCGAACCCGAGGGTCGGGCCGACCCCGAGGGTCCGGATCACGGCGTCGCCGAGTTCGCCGTTGGTGCCGGAGCTGCCGGTGCGGGCGTGGTAGGCCAGCAGCACCGCGTCGTTGCCCGGCGTGGTCGCCGGCAAGGTGTTGCTGCCGAGCCGCGGCCGCTGCAGGTCACGGTTCTGATCGACCTGCACCGTCGTCTCGGGGCCGACGTGGTTCGGCGAAGTCAACGCGCGGGCCAGGATCCGGCTGCGCAGGCCGCTGGTGACGTTCGCCTCCTCCGACCAGGCGACCACGAAAGCGTCGCGCGAGGCGATGTTGGCGACCGAGGCATGCGTGCCGAGGAGCGCCGTGGCCCGGATCACGACCGGGCCGCCCGGCTCGAACCAGCCCTTCAGCGTGTAGTTGTTGGACGAGACCGACTCGAACCAGGCGAACAGCGTCGTGCCGGTGCTGAGGTCGTGCGCGGCATCCCAGCCGCGGACGCCGAGGCCCAGCGAGGTGCGCGTCACCGGCGCCAGCAGCGGGTCGAGGACCAGGGGCAGCGCCGCGGTCTGGACGAAGGCCGCCGGCAGGCGCAGCGACAGCACGCCGTCGGCGAACGACAGGCGGCCCGGCACGCGGTCGCCAGCGGCGTCGATGCCGACCACGCCGGCGATCGTGACACCGCCGTGGTCGCCACCGAACTCCAGGCGATCGGGCGCTTCGGCCAACAGCGGCAGCACGGTGTCCAGGCGCAGGTCGACGACCAGATCGCCTTCGCCAGCCGGCAGCTCGTGGAACACGAACGACTGCTCCATGCCCTGCGGCCGCACGTCGTAGACTTCGACCACGGCGCCGCGGTGGTAGCGCACCGCGAGCCCCTGTTCTTGCGGTTCCGCGTCCGGCAACGGCTGGCGGGCCGCGCCACGCCCGACCGCGGTCGGGGACAAGGTCACCTGCAACGGCGGCTCGGCCACCGCCGAGCAGGTGAGGAACTCGACGTGGCTGGCGGCGAAGTGCGCGCGGTAGCCAGCGCCGAAGCCCCACAGCCCCGACGGTTCGCGCTGCACCACGGCGAAGCGCTCGGCGAGGGCCACGGTCTGCGGTGGGGGCAGCTGCCGCTGGGCAGCAAGGCTGGTCAGCAACACGGGCAGAACGAGCAACCGATGGAACGACATGGCAATCTCCTGGGCGGATGCAGAGCGGGAGGCAGAGGCGGTCATTCGCCGACCAACAGCCGGATGGCGTTCGAGGTCGACAACTGGGCGGCCAGCGGGCAGAAATTGGTGACGGTGCCGAGGATCGCAGCCTGGGCGTCGAGAGGCACGCCGAGCAGGCGGACCGAACAGGGCATCGGCACCGCGTAGGAGCCCTGCCCGCCGGCCAAAGGGATCACGCCGAGGGCGGTCGGCCCGACGAACGAGCAGCCGCCACAGCCGAGTGGCGCAGTGACGATGCCGAGGCTGACGAAGGCGAGCCCCGCGGCGGCGTCGGTGGTCGACACCGAGTAGCCGAAGGCCGCATTGCCGATCGACAGGGAGCTGGTGGCGGCGATCGTCACCGGGCGGCCGCAGCCGGCCCACAGCGCCTGCGGCGGCGTGGCGGCGAACGGCGTGAACTCGATCGCGTGGATGTCGCCGGGCAGCGGCCGCGACAGGTCGTGCGACGCCCACACCACCAGAGCGCCGGGCACCGACGAGCCGCCCGTGTAGCGGGCGCCGACCATCGGCTCGACATCGGTCGCCAATGCCCCGGTGACCGCGAACTCGGCGCCGCACGGCACGCAGCCGGTCAGCCCGACACTGCTGCCGCGGACCTCGTAGTCGAGGAAGCCCGTGGTGCGCGACCAGACGGCCAGGTACTTCGGCCCCAGCAGCGCGAGCTTCGGCGCGAAGTCGTCGGCGGTGCTGCTCGCCAGCACCGCGGTGCTGCGCAACTGCAGCTGACCGCCCTGCAGGTCGATCTGCACCCCGCGGATGTCGCGATCGGCGCGCCCGGGTGCCAGCTGGTCGAGCACGGCCAGGAACGAGCCTTGGGCGCCATCGATGTCGACCTGCGGCAGGTGCGCTGCGCCGACCGCAAACGCATAGGGCGCGCCGACCAAGACGCCGGGGAACTGGCAGGCCTGCACGACCAGTTCGCCCGGGCGGGCGAACGCAACCACCTGCGCACCGGTGCCCGACTTGCTGACCCGCGGGAAGCGCGCCGCCGGGTCCGGAACGATGGCGAACGCCGGCAGCAGCGAGAGGCCTTGGGTGCCCGACGGCAGGGCGTAGCACTGCGCGAACAGGCCGACGCCGACCTCGCGCCAGACCATCACACCGAGGTTGTCGACGAGGCCCGGGTTGCCGGACAGATCGGGCTCGACGCAGTTGCTGGCGGCCGGCGTCAGGTCCTGGGCCGGGCCCAGGGTGCCGTCGCCGTTCACGATCCGCGACGCGATGGTCGTCATGCCGACCACCGAATCGCCGCGCTCCCAGATCACCAGCCAGCGATTGGCAAGGTTGTGCGAGACGACGCGCGGCCGGCGCAGCACCGGACCGGTGCCCAGCACCTGCGCCGCGCCGAGCCCGACCGCCGGGCGCCAAGTGCGGCCGAGCACCGACGCCGAAGTCGCCGACAGGACCTGCCGCCAGACCAGCAGGAAGTTCGACGAGGTGGCGTCGAAGGCGACGGCGGGCTCGGTGTCGTTCAGGCCGCCGGTGGCGGCGTCGATGCGCGCACCGACCAGCGGATCCAGCACCAGCGGCAACGCCGCCGTGTCGACGAACGCCGCCGGCAGCGACAGTTCGAGCTGGCCGTCGACCAGCCGCACCGCGCCCTGGCAGCGATCGCCGGCCGCGTCGATGCCGGTGACGGCGCCCACCGACACGCCGCCGAGCCCCGGCACCAGGAACTGCAGCCCACCACCGGCCGCCACTTCGCCGAACGGCGCCAGCTCGCCGGCGAGCCGGCAGCGCACCACCAGGTCGCCACGGCCCGGCAGCGCGGTGAAGACGAACGACTGCTCGACACCCTCGGCCCGCACTTCGTAGCGCTCCTCGACGGCGGCCGAGCGGCGGTAGACCGCAGCCGCACCGCGCTGCACCGGAGGCACCACCGCTTCGACGGGCAGTGCCGCCCCGCCGCGCGCGATGCCGGCCAGTTCGAGCTCGAGCCGCTGGTCGCGCACAGCGCGGGCGCCCAGCGCCGGCTGGAACTGCATGCCATGGGCGTCGAACTGCACCGCGTAGTCGGCGCCGAAGCCGGCCAGGCGGCCAGCAGCCCCGGTGAGGCCGTGGGCACTGCGGCGGATGCCGGTCAGGTCCGGCTCGCGGGCGGTGGTTTGGGCGGTCGCTGCGCTGGCGAGCGCGAGCAGGAGGGCAGGGAGGGTGACGGCGAAGTAGGCCATGGGGTGTCCCAGTGCTGGTTGCGGAGCGCGCCAAGAGGCGAGCCCCACCCCGAGAACCCCGTTCGCCCGGCCGGCGGGCGAAAAATCCGCAGCCGCCGCTCAGCCCGCTCGATCGCCGCCCAAGCGCTGTTGCAGGAACGCCCGCGCAAACCGCCATTCGGCCTTCACCGCCGCTTCGCTGGCACCCACCACCTCCGCCGTCTCCTCAATCGTAAGTCCTGTAAATACACGGAGTTCGACGATCTGCGCCGACCGCTGACTGCGCCCCGCCAACAACTCCAGCACGTCGTTCAGGGCGACCATGTCGCCAGCCTCGCGTTCGATCACCTCCAGGCAGTCGTCGAGCGGCAACGGTGCCCGGTCGCCGCCGCGCTTCTGGGCACGGCGGTCGCGGGCGTGGTTCAGCAGCACCTGCCGCATCGCCCGCGCCGCAACCGCCAGGAAGTGCCGCCGGTCGGCGAACTCCGGCACCTGCCCGGAGCGCGCGATCTTCAGCCACGCCTCGTGCACCAGCGCGGTCGGCTGCAGCGTGTGCGCCGCGCCGCCACGCATCAGCTTGCCGGCGATGTTGCGCAGTTCTTCGTAGACCAACGGCAGGATCGCCGCGGCGGCATCGGCATCGCCGTCCCGCATCCGGTGCAAGAACCTGGTGATCTGCGCAGCGGGATCGCTCATCGGGGAGGCGGACTTCCGAACAGTCTATCCCATGACCGCCACCTGGCGTCACCGGCTGCGGATCGCTTCGACCTGGCGCCGCAGCTCCGCCGCTTGCTCGGTGGCACCGAGTTGTTCGTGGGCGATGGCCATGTTCTCCAGCGCGTCGGCGTAGGCGCGGCTCCGCGCGCCCTGCAGGCGCCGGTAGATCGCCGCCGCCTGCTCGTAGAGGGCCAGCGCCTCCTGGTGGCGCCCCTGGGCCCCGCGCACGTTGCCGAGGTTCAACGCCGAATTGGCGATGCCATCGTCGAACCGCGCGCCGCCCTTGGCGCCGAGCGCCAAGGCGCGCTCCAGCAACGGCCCCGCCTCTTCGTAACGGCCGGTGGCCGACAGCACGCCGGCCACGTTGCACAGTCGGCGGATCAGCAGCGGGTGGTCTTTGCCGAGCACGGCCTCGCCGCTGGCCAGCGCCTCGCGGAACAGCGGCTCGGCCTCGGCGAACCGCTCCTGGCTGGCGCGCAACGCGCCGAGGTTGGTCGCCACCGTGGCGCGGAGCAGCTGGTTGTCGCCCCGCTGGAGCAGTTCGTGGGCCTTGGCGAACCACTGCTCGGCCTGCGCCGCGTCGCCGCGGGCGCTGTGCGCGTTCGCCAACCGCACGCAGTCGCCGGCCCGCACGTCCGTGTCGGGATCCGCCGCCCGCAGCTCTTGGACGAGCGTGTAGTGGCGCAGCGCGGCCTCGGCATCGCCGCGATCGAGCGCGCAGGCGCCGAGACCCTCGTGGGCGCGCGCGAACCAGCGGTCGCGCGGCCGGCCGGCGGCTTCGTGCAGCGCCAGCGCCTCGGCGAACAACGGCTGCGCGGCCTCGACGTCGCGCGCCGTGTAAAGGCCGCGAGCCTGGTTGAGCAGGCCCTGCTCGATGCGCAAGTCGTCCGCGGGCAGATCGCGGCGCAGCGTCGCCAACGACTCGGCGAGCAGCGGCAGCGCGCGGCGGGTCTCGCCCATCTCGCCGAGCGTCTGCGCCAAGAACTGCGCCAGGCGGGCGCGCAGCAGCGGATCGTCGGCGAGCCCCTCGTCGATCGCCTGCAGGCCTTGCTCGACGATCTGCTTGGCGGTGATCTCGCGGCCCAACGCCACCTCCGGGGCCGCCGCCGAGAACAGTCCCTCGACGAAGCCCAGCACCCGGTTGGTCAGCGCGGCCTCCTGCCGCGCGGTGGCCTCGGCGCGGGCCGCGCGTTCGGCGTTGGCGTTGGCCTGAGCTTCCTCCCGGCGGGCCTGTTCTTCGGCGGCGGTGGCCTGCACCGCCGCCGCATCGGCGCGCAACGCCCAGCGCAACGCCAGTCCGGCACCCCCCAGCAGCGCGACCACCGCCAACCCAGCGCCGGCGACCAGACCGCGGTGGCGGCGGGCGAAGCGGCCGATCACGTAGGCCGCGGTGGCGGGCCGGGCCTCGATCGGTTCGTGGGCCAAGTGGCGCCGCAGGTCCGCGGCCAACGCCTGCACCGACGCATAGCGACGCGCAGGTTCCTTGCGCAGCGCGGTGGCGAAGATCGTCGCCAGATCGCCGCCGAGCCGCCGGTCGAAGCGGTCGAGCGGCGGCGGCACCTCGTCGACGAGCCGTCGCAGCGATTCGGTCAGCGGCGCCGCGCCGAACTCGAGCGGCAACCGTTCGCCCAGCAGCTCGTAGCCGAGCACACCGAGCGAGTAGACGTCGCTGCGCACGTCGACCGCGTCCGGCGCGCCGCTGGCCTGCTCGGGGCTCATGTAGGCGAGCGTGCCGAGCAGTTGGCCGGTCCGGGTGCGCAGGGCGCGGTCCTCGTCCGCGTCGAGCAACCGCACGATGCCGAAGTCGAGCACCTTGGCGTGGCCCAGCGGATCGACGAACACGTTGCCGGGCTTCAGATCCCGGTGGATCAAGCCTTTCTGGTGCGCGTGGTGCACGGCATCGCAGACCTCCAACAGCACCGCCAGCCGCGCCGGCAGCCCCGGCCGGGTCCGCCGGACCCAAGCGTGCAGCGGTTCGCCGCGCACCAGCTCCATCGCCAGGTACGGCTGCTCGCCGTGCGCGCTGCGGAAGGTGCCGGCTTGCAGGATCGCGGCGATGCCGGGGTGCTGCAGCCGGCCCAGCGCCTCGACCTCCAGCGCGAAGCGCGCCCGCGCCGCGGCGCCGCCGCCGGCCGCTCCGAGCACTTTCAGTGCCACCTCGCGCGACGGCTGATCCTGCTGCGCGCGGTAGACCACGCCCATGCCGCCGCGGCCGAGTTCGCCGAGCACGCGGAACGGGCCGATTCGCTCCGGCAGCGGCTCCTCGGCGGGGGCGAACCGCTGCCGCAGTTCGCCGAGCCGCGCCTCGCCGAACAGCGACGCCTCGGCGTCGGCGCGCAACAGCGCTTCGACCTCGGCACGCAGCAGCTCGTCGCCGCGGCACTGCTCGGCCAGGAATGCCACGCGTTCGGCGGGCGCCAGGTCGCAGGCGGCGGTGAACAGTCGCTGGACGGCAGCGGGATCCGGCATGGTGTGCCGCAGTGTAGCGTCGCCCGACCACTGCGCCCCGCGTCGCGCGGCGGCGGACCGGGATCAGGGCACGAACACGCCGAACGCCGCGAGCGCGCGGCGCAGCTCGGCCCGTTGGCGCCGCCAGACCTGCAGGTTCACGGATTCGCCGAGCAACTGCACGTTGGAGCGTTCGACGAAGCCCTGCTTCAGCACGCCGAGGCCGTTGCTGCCAGGCCGACCGGTGCACGGCGCGCCGGACGCCTCGGTCGGACGCAGCACGTTGGCGGTCACCGGCTGCAAGTTGGTCGGACTGAGGAAGCGGTGCAGCTCGAGCTGGCCGAACCGCGTCCTCGAGTCCGGAGCGCCCGCGGTGCGGCCCATGACCGTGCCGCTCGGTTCGATCGAGATCTCGAGCGTGTCGCTGGGGAGCGCGATCTCCGGCAGCACAACGCCACCGTCACCGGTGACGATCTTGCCGTCGGCGTCGAGGTGGAAGCCGCCGTCCCGCGTGTAGCCGGTCGAACCGTCCGGCAGCACGATCGCGAAGAACCCCTCGCCGTCGATCGCGACGTCGAGGCTGCGCTCCGTGATCTCGAGCGTTCCCGCCGTGAACACCGCGGTCACGCGCCCGGTGCACGGCACCAGCAGTCCCGTGCGCTCGTCGCACTCGGAGGTGACCCGCAGCTCGCGTTTCTTGTAGCCCGCCGTGTTCACGTTCGCGATGTTCTCGACGATCACCTGCTGGGCGCGATCGACGATCGCGAGCGCCTCGCGCAGTGCCTGGATGCTCGCGGCCTCGGCGTCCGTGCGCTTCCTGCTCGTCGCTTCGACCGCGCGCGTCCCGGCCAGCACCGGCAGGTGCGCAATCAGTTCGTCGAGGCGTTCGGTCAGCGCCCCGAGCCGCGCCTCCAGCGCGATCGTGTCGGGCGCCGTTGGCGCCACGAACTCGGCCGCACCCTGACGCATTGCGAAGACCGCGACGAGGCTGTGCATTTCGGCGCGCAGCTGCTGGACCGCGACGTCGGGTCCTGGGCCGTGCGGGGCGGTCGACTGGCACGCGGCGGCGGCGAAGAACGACGACAACAGGGGGATGGTGGCGCGCATGACGGCTGCGAGGTCGGAAACCACGTCGGTCGGTGGGGTGACTGTCCATGCCATCGACGGTTGCGCGTCCCGACTTGAGCCATGGTGGCGACCCGGCTGCACCGGCGAGTGGCCCGCGGCGCGTGCGGGCTGAGGCATTGGCGCCCCCGGCTGACGAACCCCTGGTCAGTTGTCGAATACGGACGCCGCGATCAAGAGCGCCACGCCGGACAACGCGAACAGCACCTGGACGGCGCGCCCCATGGCGACGCTTTGGCCGCGGTCGACCTCGGCGTTGTCGGGATCGCGGGGGTCGAAACGGATCGCCACGGCGCTGCCGACCCGAGGCCGGTGCATGCTCGAGCCATAGACAGAGCGAAAGCGGTGGGCCCTCCCACCGGCTTCGAAGCTGACGACAGCGCGGTAGGTGCCGACGCAAGGTCCGTCGGCGCCGGGATGGCTGTCGACGAACTCCACGGCCACGACCTTGCCACGGCTCGTCGCCGTGCGGCGGCGGACCGCGGCGATCTGCCCCTGCATCTGCCAAGTCGCGATCGTGGTGAAGGCAACTCCGAACGCGAACAGCGCGAGGGTCCCGTTCTCCATGCGTAACTCCGATCGGCAGGCAGCGATCCACCACCGCACCTGCCGGCTGGGAACGTCCCGCCGTGGGATGGCGCGCGCAGCGCCGCGAATTCGCCCTCGGGAAACACCTCGGGCACCACCCGCGCAGCAGACCCGGCGCCAACGCCACGACCCCATGGCAGACCACCAGATGCCAGCGGTCCATGCCTTCGCGCGGAGTCACGAGCGCGTCGCCCCTCTTCGGCCGCCGCCTGGGTTGGTGCTGGTCCTACCGTTCCGGCAGCATCCGCCAGGTGCGGCCGCGCAAGCATGCGCCTCCTTGGCCTTCGAGCTCTGGCCGAGCAAAGCGTACCCGGCTGTCTGCGCCGTCCGGCGCGGGCTAAGCTCGGTCCGTTCCAGGTCGTTGCCATCCAGCATGAATCGACGCCTCTTCTTCCAGACGGCGATGGCGGCCGGTGTGTCCGTCGCCACCACCACCTCGCAACCCCTCCGCGCCGCCCTCAGCCCCCCTGCCGCCAGCGGCAGGCCGGGCCTGTTCACGCCACTGACGCTGCGCGGCGTGACCCTGCGCAACCGCATCGCCATGTCGCCGATGTGCCAGTACTCGAGCGAAGACGGCTTCGCCAACCAGTGGCACTTCGCGCACCACGCCGCCCGCGCCATCGGTGGCGCCGGGCTGCTGCTCGCGGAAGCGACGGCTGTCACCCCTGCCGGGCGCATCACGCCAAACTGCCTCGGGATCTGGAAAGACGAGCACGTCGCGGCGCTGCGGCCATGGACGGAGTTCGTGCAGCAGCACGGCGCAGTGCCCGGCATCCAGCTCGCCCACGCCGGGGTCAAGGCATCGCGCCACCGCCCCTTCCACCCGACCCCGAACGCCTTCGTGCCGTTGGATGCAGGCGGCTGGCTGCCCGTTGGCCCCAGCGCGAAGCGATACGGTTCGGATGGTCCGGTCCCCCACGCGTTGACCATCGCCGAGATCGAGGCGATCCGCGACCAGTTCGTCGCAGCGGCCCAGCGCGCGCTCGCGGCAGGCTTCCGCGTCATCGAGCTGCACTTCGCGCATGGCTACCTCGGCCACAGCTTCCTCTCGCCGCTCATGAACGAGCGACAAGACGAGTACGGGGGCGGCTTCGACCAGCGCGTGAAGTTCCTGATCGACACCGCTCGTGCGGTGCGCAAGGCCATGCCCGACACCGTGCCGCTGTTCGTCCGCCTGTCATGCACCGACTGGGTCGAGGGCGGCTGGCGCATCGAGGACTCGGTGGAGGCCACGCGCCGCATCGCCCAGGAGGGGGTCGACTTGATCGACTGCTCGAGCGGCGGTGCGTCGCGCAAGGCCGAGATCCCCGTCGGTCCCGGTTACCAAGTGCCACTGGCAGAGCGCATCCGTCGCGAGACGGGCGTGCCGACCGGCGCGGTCGGACTCATCACCGACCCGCAGCAAGCCGACGCGATCATCGCCGACGGTCGCGCTGACCTGGTTCTGCTCGGACGGGAACTGCTGCGCGATCCCCATTGGCCGCACCGCGCCTGGGCAGCCCTGAAGCCGGATGTCCCGGCGCCGATCGCGCGCGAATACGCCTGGGCGCTCCCTGAAACGCGGCGCTGAAACACCGCTCCAACAGCCGCGGCGTCCCTTGCGCCGGAGCAGGAGCACTCGCTGCGGCTTCGGTGCCGCCTGGCGCCGGCCGCCCGCGCGGGCTGGAGTCCACGCCTTGGTCGCTGCGTTGCAGCCCGCTCGGGCGCTGCTCAACCATGGATCATGGCAGGACTGGGGCGCAAACGACCCGGAACCCGTCACTCCTGAGAGCGGGACGAGGCGCAGATGTAACGTTCGTGTCTCCAACAAATCGGCGCCCAGGTACGGACGAGGACGGGTCCCGGCCGCTTCTGGCAGGGGAACGCAACACCTCTTCATGACCGCACGATTCACGTCCCGTATCGCCTTGCTCCTGCTGCCGGCGACCTTCTGCCTCGCGCGCCCGAGCACCGCACAGGCCATCTTCGACGTCAACCTCGACGTCTTCGGCGCCAACCCCAACGACACGGTCGACGACGGCCCGGCCATTCGGAACGCGATCGCCGCCGCAGTCGCGGCCGGCGGCGGCACGGTCGTCTTCCACGACGGGGTCTACCTCTTGGGCTCGGTCGGCGGAGCTGGCCTGGCCCTGCAAAATGTGCAGAACGTCACCCTGCAGCCGGTTGCCGGGGCGAAGCCGACCCTCGCGTTCCTGGATCGCACTGCGCACGGCATCACGATCCAGGACTGCACGAACCTACGGTTCCAGGACCTCGTACTGACTTGGCGCAACCCCTGCCACTTCGAAGGGACCCTGCTCTCGGCCCAACCGACCTCGCCGGGCGGCGACGCATCCGAGTATGTGCTCGATTGCCCGGGCGTCGACACGACCGATCCGTACTTGTTCGCCGCAAGTGCCAGTTGGCAGCTGCACTTCTTCCACCCGAAGACACGCACCCGCCGCGCCTTCTCGGCGAAGCTCAAGGGGGTGTTGACCGGCGTAACCGGCACCCAGCTGACCTTGCAGATGCCGGAGTGGACGACCTCGGATCCAGCCGCCAACGGCACCGCGCTCCACGACGCCGTCGCGGTCACCGTCGAATCCAGCGCAGGCAACGCGATCTGGAGCACCAACTCGAACCAGCTCTGGTTCGAACGCGTCCGGATCGAGCGCGCGCCCTTCTTCGGCGCCCAGCACAACGGCGACGGAGCCGTCACCTATGTCGAGTGCACGATCGGCGCCGGACCCGGCATCGACGCACCACCACTCGTGTCGACCAACCGCGACGGCCTGCGGTTTCGCAGCCAACGTGGCACGCCCAGCATCCTGCGCTGCCGCATCGAGCGGTGCGGGGACGATGCGATCAACGTGTTCTCGCCGTGGATGGTCGCGGTCCAGACGGGGCAGACCACGCAACTGTGGGACGCCGGGGATCCGCTGCTGCAGAACCCCAGCCAGCCTGGACAGCCTTGGTCCCTCTCGCTGCGACGGAACGACCGACTGCTGATCTACGACCCCATCAACTTCCAGCTGCTCGGCGCAGCCACGATCGCTTCGGTGACGCCTACCCACATCGTGACCACCACGGGCATGGCGCTCACCCCCAACGTCCGGATCCTGAACGCCACCGCGCACGCCCGCGACACCGTGGTGCAGGACAACTTCATCCGGGACGTGGAGGCACGCGCGATGCTGGTGCGCAGCAACGGCGGCACGATCACGGGCAATCGCATCGTCGGCACCCCCAAGGGCGCGATCCAGCTGGTCGCGGATGCGCAGTACTACAAGGAAGGCGGTTTCGCGCGCGCCATCGATCTGTCCGGCAACACGATCCACGTGGCGGGCTTCGAACGCTGGAACTGGAGCCATCCCGAGAGCTGCCACCTCGGTGCCGTGACGATCGGCGTCAGCCACACGCAGCCGAGCTGGCCGACGGGCTACGGACACGCCGAGATCTCGGTCGCCGACAACTGGGTCGCGGTCTCGCCACTGGCCGGGGCCTTCGTCGCTTCGGTGAACACCACCGGCACGGACCCGCGGCTGCCTGCTCCGCTGTTTGGTGCTTCGATCGCGGAGAACTGGATCCTCGCCAGCCAGATCCGGCCCAGCGCCGCCGGTTCGGCGCGCGGCATCGCCGGTGCCACGGGTGGCGTGCACCTGCTGCACGTCGATGCGACGACCGTCAGCGACAACGTGATCCACTCCCACCAACCCGGTCCGCTGGTGACCAAGGTCGACTACGGCGCCACAGTGCCGTCGGGTACGCGCCGCGCGTTCGCCACCAGCTTCGAGGTGGAGGAGGACTGGCTCTGGGGCGGCCAGCGGCTCCTGCCGTTCGCCGGCCGAAAGCTCGCGGGCACCCCCACTTCGGCCGTGGTCGATGGCACCACGATGGCCTTCCACGACTGGCACCTGCAGGGCCGGGACGCCGCGCTCGACTTCGCCCGCGGTTACGTTTGCTCGGTCTGCCCTGCCAGCGGCGGCAACCTGCGGATCGACGTGCCCTCGGGCCTGCTGACCACGAATGGCGTCTTGACGTTCTGGGCCACCAGCAAGGTGGTCTCCACCGCGGCGCCGCAGCCTCTGGACGTCGAGCTCCAGACGCCGAATGGCCTCGTGCTGTGGCAGTTTGCCGCGCACCAGCTGACGTCGGCGCCCCAGTGGGCCAAGCTCCAGTGCCCGATCCCGGCCGGCACCACTTCGGTCACGCTGCGTCGCCCTGCGTCGGACGCCGAGGTGTTCGTCGACGACCTCGTGATCTCGCGGCGATGAGCCGGGGCGGCGGCTCACCCAGCAGCACCGTGAGCGTGCGACTCGCCTGCCGCCACGCTCGGCAGCGCCGCGCACGCACCGCCAACCCAGCCGCACCCCAGACCCGCGCACCATTGGCCCGTAGACCGCAGCCCCGGCATGATCCCGCCATGCTGCGCGGCGCAGAGCCTCGTTCGCGACGCCTGCTCGGCGTCGCCCTCCTCGCCCTCACCGGCGCCGCCGCGGCCGCGCTCGTGCTCGCCGGCAACCCCGGCAACATGGGCCTGTGTGGCGCATGCTTCCTGCGCGACCTCGGCGGCGCACTGCGCCTGCACCAAGGCCCGGCGATCTTCCGCCCGGAGACGCTCGGCCTCGTGCTCGGCGCACTGCTGTGGTCGTTCGCGTCGCGCCGCCACGTCGGCCGCTCGGGCAGCCACGCGGTGAGCCGCTTCCTGCTGTGCGTGGCGATGGCGATCGGCGCGCTGGTGTTCCTCGGCTGCCCGTTCCGCCTGCTGCAGCGGCTGGGCGGCGGCGACCTGCACGCATGGGCGGCCGCGCCCGGCTTCGTACTCGGCGTCGCCGTGGCCCGCTGGTTCGAGGGCGCGGGCTACTCGCTCGGCAAGACGCACGAGACGCCGCGTGCGGTTGGGCTGCTCGGACCGCTCGCGTTCCTCGTGCTCGGCGTGCTGTTCGTCGCGACCGACGCACTCGCCGGTCCGGGGCCCGGCAGCGACGGCAAGCCGCCGCACGCGCCGTGGCTGCTCGCTCTGAGCATCGCGCTCGCGGCCGGTGCGGTGCTGTCGGCGACCGGCTTCTGCGCCGTCGCGGCGGCGCGGCAGATCGTCGCCGGGCCGTCCTGGATGCTCGCCGCGGCCGCCGCGCTGGTCGCCGGCTACGGCCTCGTGCTCGCCGCCGGCGGCGGGGCGAACGGGTCGTCGCCCGTGCCACCGGTCGCGCACGGCGACTGGCTGTGGAACATGCTGGCCCTGGCACTGGTCGGCCTGTGTGGCGCATTCGCCGGCGGCTGCCCGGTGCGGCAGCTGGTGATGGCGGGCGAAGGCAACGGCGATGCGTTCGTCGGCGTCGCCGGCCTCGTCGTCGGCGGCGCGCTCGCGCACGGCATGAGCCTCGCCGCCGCGCCGGCGACGGCCGACGCGGCGGGCGGCCCGACGGCGGCGGGCCAGCGCGCGGTAGGGATCGCGATCGTGCTGGTGCTGGCCTACGCGACGGCGATGCGCGGCACCAAGCCGATCGGCGGCTGATCGTGCGCACCGTCGCCATCGCCGCGTTCGTGGCCCTGGCTTGCTGGCTCGGCCGGGCGCAGTGGCCCGGCGAGATCGACGCCGGCAACCTCGGCCTCGCGCTCGGCGGGTTCGCGCCGATGGCGCACCACCCGCAGCCGCCGGGCTACTTGTTTCACGTCGCGCTCGGCAAGGTCTTCGCCGCGCTCGCCGGCGACGCCCACCGCGGCTTGGTGCTCCAGGCTGCGATCACCGCTGGCCTCGGCATGCTGGCGCTCACTGCGCTGCTGCGCCGCTGCCTCGGCGCCGGTCTCGCGCCATGGCTCGCGCTCGCCGTCGGCTGCACGCCGGTCGTGCAGTACATGGGCGGCGAAGCGCTGACCGGCATCGACGCGCTCGCGCTCGGCGCTCTGGCCACGCTGCTGCTGGTGCGCGCGGCCGCAGGCGAACGGCGCGCGTTCGCCGCCGCGTCGCTGCTGCTGGGGCTCGCCGGTGGCTTCCGACCCGACGTGACCGCGCACCTCGCCGTCGCATGGCTCGTCGCCGCACGGCCCTGGTCGTGGCCGGAACGCGCCGGCGGCGCTGCGCTGCTGCTCGTCGGCGCGCTCGCCTGGGTGCTGCCGACCGCGCATGCCTGCGGGGGCTTGGCGCCGTTCCTGCACGCCTGCGGCTACGTACAGCCCATCCTCTCTCGCGAGGCGCTCTGGCAGGGCGGCGACGTCGAACGGCAGGCAGCGACCCTCTGGCGCATCGGCTGGGGCGTGCTGCTCGGCGGCGGTCCAGCACTCGCGCTCGGCCTGTGCCTCTGGCCGTGGCGGCGCGCAGCGGTCGCACAAGCGCTGCCGGCGCCGACGCGCAGCGTGCTGCACGCCGCCGCCTGGGTCCCGCTGCTGCTGCTGGCGGCGACGTTCTGCCACAAGAAGGCATACGTGTTCGCCGCGCTGCCCGCACTCGCGGTCCTCGCCGGCGCGACGTGGCAGGCGCTGCTGGGTGCGCGCGCCACCGCGGTGCTGCACACCGCGAGCGCCGCCGCGGGCTTGTCGGCGTGGCTGCTGCTGCCGGCGGCCACTTCGCAGCAGGCCGACGCCGAAGGCTACGGTCGTGCGCCCGAGTCGTTGCCCTGGCCCGCCCGGCTTTCGTGGCAGCCGCTGGAGTACACGTTCGCTTCGCGCCGCGCGATGGACGCGCGCTACGACGAGCTCGCGCGCCACATCCTCGGTGCCCACGAACGTGGCCAACGCGTGGTCGTCGTCAGCCACCCGCCGGATCCGATCGACCTGCGACCGCTCGGGCTCATGGTCCCAGCCCTGACCGTCGTCGATCTCGACGGCGCGCCCGGCGCGTGGCGACGCATCCGCGTGGGCCAGGGCGCGAGCGAGCGGCGCGCCGAGGCCGACGCCGACGGTCGCTTCCTGATCGACGCCGACTGCGTCATCGCGTGCGTCGGCTGGGACCGGCTCTGGGCAGAGCAGCTGCGTGGCGCCGGTGTGCAGATCGTGAAGGCCGCGCCCACCGTCGTGTTCGCGCTCGCGGCCGGCCCCGTGCGCTGGTGAGCGCCGGCGCGGCGGCCACGCGCACCAGCTCCTCCTGGCACGCAACGCCTGCAAGTGGTGCAGGAACTGCCACAGTCACCCGAATTCCTGCCGCACTGGTGCGATCGCCGGCGCAGATGCTAGCGTTCGCCCCGCGCTGCGTCGTGCAGGCGGCGCGAGGCGGATGGCATGGAACTCATGACGGTGGCGTTGTTCTTCGTCGGACTCGGGCTCCTGGTGCTCGGTGCGCAGTGGCTGGTGACCGGCGCCTCGCGGCTCGCTGCCGCTGCCGGCGTGTCGTCGTTGGTGGTCGGACTGACCGTGGTCGCGTTCGGCACCAGCTCGCCGGAAATGGCCGTCAGCATGCAGTCGGCGTGGCAGGGTCAGGCCGACATGGCAGTCGGCAACGTCGTCGGCAGCAACATCTTCAACGTGCTGTTCATCCTCGGTGCGTCGGCGCTGATCACGCCGCTGCTCGTGGCCCAGGACCTGGTGCGGCGCGACGTGCCGATCATGATCCTGCTGTCGGCAGTGGTGCTCGGCCTCTCGTTCGACGGCGACCTGGGCCGAGTCGACGGGCTCCTGCTGGTGCTCGGCCTGGTCGCCTACACGTCGTGGATCGTGCGTGCGAGCCGGCGCGAGACGGCCGCGGTGAAGGCCGTGTACGAAGCCGAGTTCGCGCCGAAGGCCAAGCACTCGCTCGCGCTCGATCTCGGTCTCGTCGTCGGCGGTCTCGTGCTGCTGGTGCTCGGTTCGACGTGGCTCGTCGACGGTGCGGTGGCGTTCGCGAAGTGGATGGGCGTCGACGAAGTGGTCGTCAGCTTGACGATCGTCGCCGCCGGCACGTCGCTGCCCGAAGTCGCCACGTCGCTGCTCGCGGCGCTGCGCGGCGAACGGGACATCGCGGTCGGCAATGTCGTCGGCAGCAACATCTTCAACATCATGGGAGTGCTCGGCATGTCGAGCATCGTGGCGCCCAGCGGCCTCGTCGTGGCACCGTCGATGCTCGGCTTCGACTTACCGGTCATGATCGCGGTCGCCTTCGCCTGCATGCCGGTCTTCGCGCGCGGCCGCATGATCCCGCGCTGGCTCGGCGCCCTGTTCCTCGCCTACTACGCCGCCTACACGACATACCTCGTGCTTGCCGCCAAGCAGCACGCGGCCCAGGCGAGCTACGTAGCGGTCATGATGCAGTTCGTGATGCCGCTGACGGCGCTGACACTCGGGGTGCTCGCGTTCCGCGTGTGGCGCTTGCAGAAGAACGGCGCGCCCGCGGCCTGAGCCCCGCCGAGCACGCAGCCCTGCTTGCCGGCAGCGCCAGCGAGCGGGTCCCGCCCGCCAGTACCGCCGGTGCGTTCCCTAGCGCCGGATCCGCAGCCGATCGACGTTCGTGAAGGAGGCCCCGCTCCCGTTGGTGCCGAGCGCCTGCACTGCAAGGTTCACGCCGAGCAGCCAGGCACCGCCGACGATCGAGTAGGGCACCTGCCCGCCCACCGGCGCGCTCGCGAAGATCGCCATCGTGGTACCGCACAAGAGCGCCCCGTAGGGCGGCAGTGGCACCGCGGGACCATCGTCGAGACCGATCGCGAACAGCGCCAAGCCCGCGGGGCCCACCACCGAGAATTGCAGTGGGGAACCGTTCAGCAGCGGTTCGCCGATCGCGACGAGTTGCCACGCGGCCCGTTCGTGCGCCCCCATGTCGGGTGCGGCGAAGCCGCCGGCCAGAGGGTCGAGCACGCGCGGGAACTCGGCGGCGTCGCGGCCGACGGCGAGTGCGATGGCGAGATCGGCAGCGCCGAGGCACGGCGACGAAGGCCCGGGCAACAGATCGCCCAGTGCCGCGTTGGTGAGCAGCGGATCGACGTCGAGACAACCATTGCTGCCCGCAAAGCCGCCGCAGCTGTGGAACACCTGGCTCGCCGGCACGCCGAAGTTGCCACCGGCATTGGCGAACGCGATGCTGTTGCGCACCTGGCCGGTGAACTGCGTGCTGGGTCGGCGAATGCCGAAGCCGCTGTTGCCGACGGCGGTCGCGTGGCGCACGGCGAAGGCGCCCGACGCACAGTGGATGCCGTCGCCGAGACAGTTCCAGGCGACGAGGTCGTCGGCCACCGCGACGTTGCCGAGCCAGAAGCCGATGCCATTGGCACGCTCGACGCGCACACGGCGCAGTTCGTTCTGGCCCGTGCCCCCGAGGTTCAGGGCTTGGTTGCCCGAGTAACGCAGCAACACGTTCTCCATCTGGACGCTGCCGGTCCCCTGAACCAACACGTTGCCCCAATCCCCCGGTGCGGGCTGGGTCGCGGCGCCATCGCGGTTGGTGTCGCCGCCGACCGTGTCGTCGCGGAACGAGGTGAGAACCACCGGCCGGCGCGCGGTGCCGAGCAGCCGCAGAGTCCCGCCATTCGACACCGTCATCTGGTGGAAGCTCGACCGCTTCACGAGCGTTCCCGCCGGCAGTTCGAGCAAACCGCCGGTGGTGATCGCGAGGTTGCCGTAACTCTCCAACACCGGTTCGACCCCGGTGAAGCAATGCCGTTCGATCACCACGGGCTGGGTGATCGTCTCGCCGATCACCCCGATGTGGTTGCTGCCGTTGCCGACGCAGGCGACGCCGCGGCAGTTGCCCAGCGTCGTCCAGTGGATGTCGCGGATGCCGTGCCCCACGCAGCCCATCACCGCCGTGTCGCGCAGGCTCGCACGCGGCGTGCCGGGCGAACCGAAGCGGATGCCGGTTCCGGCCGAATTCATCACCAGGCACGTCTGCATGACGACACTGCCGTCGACACGCAGAGCCTGGCTGCTGGCCGTGCCGCCGTAGCGCAGCACGGAGTAATCGAACTGCGACGCATCTCCCGCCGACAGCACGATGCCACCCCAATCGCCCGGCGTGCCCTGCGTCGCAGCTCCGTTCCGGTTGGTGTCGCCACCGAACACATCGTCGTGGATCGACGTGAACACCACCCCATGGGCGGGATTGCCCTGCGCGAGGATGCGACCGCTCGACGTGAGGATGCCGGCGACGAGCTTGATCGTCAGACCCGGACCCAGGGTGAGGGTGCGCCCGGGTGCCACCACCAGATTGTTCGGCGCCGGCAGGTTCCAGACCAAGACTCCCGAGTCGTTCATCGAATTGCGCCGCTGCAGCGCCACATCCGTGGTCAGGGTCCCGCTGTAGTCGACCCGCGCGTAGTCGCCAGCCGCACAGCGCAGCGCGCGATTGTCGTACGACCCGCTGGACGCGACCAGCGACCAACCGGTGATCGGCAGCCCGACGAGGTCGCGGAACTCGGTGTCGTCGCAGAGGCAATTGCCTGCATTGTACAGGCCCCCACCGCCGCCCAGCTCGAACACACAATGCCGGAACGTGTTGGTGCCGTTGCGCAGGTTGAAGAAACCGGCCCCCGCACGCCCCCCATAGCGGAACGTAGTGTGTTCGAAGACTACACTGCCACCTGGACAATCCGCGCCGCTCCAATCCCCGGGCTGGGGACGCGTGGCCGCGCCGTTCTGGTTGGTGTCGCCACCCGCGGTGTCGTCGTGGATCGACGTGACCACGATCGGCTGGGCCGCGGTGCCGAGTGCCTGGAGGGTGCCGTTCACCGTCCAGCAGCCGTTCACCTTGACGATCGCACCCGCCTGGATGGTCAGCATCTGTCCCGGTGGCACATGGATGCCACACGCGGCTCCCGTGCCGATCACATGGTAGACGTGTCCCGCCAGCAGCGGGCCACCGAACCCGTCGTAGACGGCGCCATTCAAGGCAATCGCCGTCTGGCTGGTCGCGGGAACCAGCAAGGCCAAGCCTACGAACAGCAACCGAAGAGATCTGTGCATGGCGAAGGGACTCGGCCACTCTGGACAGCGCACCGGGATGGCGTGGCACGACCCGGTGGCGACTTGCCTGGACCAGTGGCAGCCGCAGGCCGCCGCGGATCCAGCACGGATCGAGCAGCCGACATGCTAGCGGAACGGCACGCGCTGTGGGTACCTCGCCCAGCCTCGCACCCATGCGCAGCAGCGCACTCGGAACCCGGGGATCGGCAGAAGGAACGTACGAGCTAACGACGCAGATTCCTGCAGACCCGCTTCGAGAACGCCTTGACCCAGCCCTTGGCCCGCTCGTGGAAGGGATACGGGTACTGGATCGCGAGCGTATCACCCTTCTCCCAGAAGAGCCGGTAGCCGGCCGCCTTGAGAAGCGCCTTCACGGCGGTGAAGTCCGCGTCGGAGAGATTCTTGCTCTCGAAGAAGACCACCTCCGGGGCGAGTCGCGCGAGATCGACGAGTTTCAACACCTCGAAGTCGTAGCCCTCGACGTCGATGCAGACGACGTCGAGCTTCGACACTCGGTGCTTCGCGAGGAGCTCGTCCACGGTCCTTGTTGGAACCGTGACCGTTTCGATCCACTCGTCACGGTTCTCCGGAATCCGAACTCCTTCCTGCTGCGCCTGCCGAAGGACGTAGCCGTTGTCGATGTGCGCCTCGAGGCTCTTTCGGTCGAAGCTCGAGAGTCCCGTCGCCCAACGCGCCTTCGAGACCGCGACCCGGTAGAACGGCAGCTGCCCAGAGGCCTTGCCGATGGCCACGTTCTCGAGGATCACGTTTGGATTTCCGGCGTAGGTCTTCGCGAGTCCCTGTTCGAAGACGTCGGGCTGCGGCTCGACGAGGATCCCGGACCAACCGTAGTTCGTGAAAAACCGAAAGACCGGATCGTTCGTCTTGCCGTCGTTCGCGCCGACTTGGAGACAGACGACCTGCTCGTTCCGGTGGCGCTTCGACTCCGCATAGTAACGGAGGAAGTCGTTGGTGCTGGTGAGCGGGGGCCGCAGGTGCCTGGGGTTGTTCGCCATGGATGTCGCAGACGACTTTCTTCGCCGCCCCAGCGTCAGGTAGCCGGCAGCGCCTGTCTATACAGTCGGCAGAGGAGGAGGCCAAGGCAGCGCCATGGAGCGGCCTGGTCGGACTGCGAGCCAGCTCGCGGTCCACACTTCGCAGAGACCGGTGCGCCGAGATCGCTTCGGACTAGCGCTCGAAGCGGTTCGATTCCGAGGGCGGGTGCGTGAACTCCTGCAGAAAGCCATAGCGCGTCGGGCGGAGGAAACCACCGCTGCCGTTCGACTCCCAAGCGTAGGAGGTGCCGGCCGCGACCGCGGTGAAGGTCATCTCTGGGTCGTTGATCATCACTGGGCCACTGCCGTCGTCGAAAGAGTACACACCGATGAACACCGGCGTGAACGGGATGCGCGTGATGTGCACGCGGTAGGTCCCGCCCGGGTCGAGCGGCGTTCCGTCCGACTTCTTGACCGTGTAGGTTCCGGAGAGGTCGCGCAGAGTCGGTTCGATCTCCTGCTGCGCGTAGGCGAAGGAGGTGCACAAAGCCAAGAGCCAACAGAGCAGCAGTTTGGGGATCATGAGGCAGCTCAGGAGCAAAGGGAATCAACCCGCAGCCCCGGACCTTCCGGGCCTGCACCCATGGATCCTAACGGCGTCGCGGCGTCGGCGCCAAGCCCCGCGCAGGGCGGAAAACTGCCCGCTCCGCCTGGTGCTCGAATTCCTGCCGGATCTGTCACGCACCCGATCCAGCCACTGCTCCGACACGACTCAACCGCCGGCAAGGCACCAGAGCAACAACCGGTACATGCCATACAGCACTGCAGCAACGGCGCCGAGCAAGGTCAGGTTGAAACCCCATTTGACCCAATTGTATAGACGTCGATTCGACTGACGCAGCACCTTCGTTCGCGCAAACAGAGGCGCCACTCCGGCAAACAATCGGTTGGCCAGACCGCGACGATCCCCTTCGAGGTTGGGCACGATCGAAATGCGGGCCAGACCGCGATAGAACCAATTGATGACGGCACCGGGCCAGCTCATGGGCCGATCGATGTCGCACATCAAGATCAGCCGGGGATGGTCGGTGTCGTTGCGGGCATGGTGCAGGTACGTGATGTCGAACAGCGCAGCAGCACCATCGCGCCAGGAATACGTCTGGCCATCCACCTCGATCGAGCAGCCGTCCCGGTTGGGCGTCGAGAGCCCCAAATGGTAGCGCAGCGAAATTGCAACCGGATCCAAATGCCGTGTCAGCTTCGACCCGGGAGGCAGCAAGGAGAACATGGCGCCGTTCACCGATGGAATCCGGCTCAAGATGGCGACCGTCTTCGGACACAGCGCCAACGCCGATGCGTGGGTGTAGCCGTACCAGCGCAGGTAGAACTTGCTCCATCCGTATTTGTAGAAAGTACGGAATCCGACATCGAAATAGGACGCCGAATTCCTGTCACTGATGCGCTCGAAGTAACCTTGCCGCATCAATTGCATCGCTTCCTCACGGATCACTTGCCAGCCTTCCTGGAGCGGCGCAAGCTCAGGGTAGTTCTCCAGACCCAAGAACACCCCGCGCCCCTTCGGCTTGGTGAACAGGTAGAGCAGGCAGTTGAACGGAGCAAAGATCGGCCAACCCTTGCGCACGTACTCTCGAAGTCCCTCGTAGCGAAGCTTGCCGCGATGCGCGTAGACATAGCGCATCGAGCCCAGGGCGAAGGCTGACGCTGCGGCCAATGACGAACCGAGCAGCTGAGTTGTGTTCAAGAGGTCCAACCAGCATGCGCTGCACCCTCTGCAGATTCCATCGCCAGGGAGCATGGGCAGTTCGGTGTGCATCCCTGACCACCCAGGCGCCCCCTCATCGCACCGTCCGCGTGTCCACGCGCATCACGACTTCGCCGCTGCGCACGACCTTCGTTTCCCCCACGGGCGCGAGCACGCACCTGACCGACTCGGTGCCCCCCGCGACCTCACCCCACGCTTCGACGCGCAGCCCTTCGCCCTCATGCACGAGCTGCACGCGCGTCGCCGTGCCGAGTCCGGGCAGCTTCCCCTGCCACGGCGAGAGCGCGAACGTCACCGTGCGCTGGTTGTCGCCCACCGCGAGCACCACGTCCGCGATCACCACCACGTCGCCGAACGGTCCCCCCGGCGCGCGCAGCACGACCTCGTAGGCGCCCGCGCGGGGCACCGCGAACGGCAACGCGCTCGCCAAAGCACCGTCGTCGCCGACCGGCAGAGGTTCCCTCCCGACCACTTCGCGATGGTCGGTGGCGTCGCGCAGCGCCACGGTCCAACCCGCGAGCGAGCGCAGACCGGAGCACGACACGTTCAGCGCGAGTCGGCACGCGTCGACGACGACCTCGACCTCCGTCACCTCGCCCTCGCGCACGACCGCGTCGACCGCGAAAGGCTGCTCCGCCGCGTCGCCGAGCGAACTCTCCGTCCAGCCACCGGCCAGCGGCCGCTCGCCCGGGCGCACTTCGTAGCCCCCGGCCGCCACGTGCTCGAACGCGAACGCCCCGTCGCGGGCCGTCAGCATCGTGCGCGGGCCGAACAGCGGGTGGTGCAACGCGACCACCGCACGCGCGACCGGTGCGCCGCTCGCGGTGCGAAGCCGGCCGCGGACCGTGCCCCCCTTCGTCAGCTCGACGGGCGGAAGCTCGAGCGACGTGGTCGGATCGAACGACACCGGCGCTGTCACCGCGGACGCGAAACCGTCCTTGTGCACGAGGCAGCGCACGTCCTCGGGCTGCTCGCGTGCCAACGCAAACGTCCCGTTCTGATCGGTCGTCGCGTGGAAGCGACCCGTCGCCGCCCATTCGCCCATGCGATAGCCGTCGCGCAGGACCTGCTTGCCGCGCGTCAGCGCCAGCACCTGCGCCCCTTCGACCGGTTGTCCCGCCGCGAGCACGGTTCCCTTCAGCGAGGTCCGTTCGACCAACGTCACCTCGATGCGTTCGGGCCACGTGCCGGGCTCGTACGGTTCGCTCACGAACGGCACACAGCGGTCGCGCATCACGCGCAATCGCGCCGAGAACGGGGGCGGCGCGAAGCGCACACGATCGCCGTCGGTCGCCACCCACAGCGCGGCGACCACGGGCTCGACCGCGGCCCAGTCGGCGCGCAGGCCGCCCGTCGCACTCGCAGGCGAACGCACGACCACCTCGACCGCGCGCGCAGGGCGGAGCGTCATCGTCACGAGTTCGCCGTTGGGCACCACGCCTTGCTCGATCGAAGACTGCAGCCGGCCCGACGGATCGTTGGCGACGACGATCGCCGGCGAGAGATCCGGGACGCCGTCGCGCAGGTTGACGCCGAAGCGCACCAGGCCGTCCTGGCCCGACGAGCCCGCCGCCGAGCCATGCTCCTGCCGCTTGTAGACCAGCGCGCCATGCACCGGCGTGCCGAGTGGATCGACCACCCGCACCACCAGACCCTTGCCCTTCTCGGACACCGGCACGGGCTCGAGCACGAGGTTGGCCACGTCCTGCTCCGCCGCAGCCACGTCGACGCAACGCGTCGCGCTGCGATACCCGTCGGCCACCGCCACGAGCATCACAGGGCCGCGCGGGGCAGGCGTGAGTTCGTAGCTGCCGCGCGAGAACAGCGATGCCGTCTCCGTCGTCGCGATGCTCGAATCCAGGTCCAGCTTGCTCGCACTGCTGGACTCGAAGCGCAGCGGCAGCGGCGGCGCGAACACTCCCACGCGCGCGCCGCCGATCGCCGAACCGTCGCTCGCCACCACCCGACCGCGCAACGTCGCAGCGCGCAGCACGCGCACCTCGCCGAGGTCCAGGTCGTCGCCGTCGGCCACGAATGCACGCCGTTCGGCCGGCAGGTGCCGCGGTGCAGTCACGCGGAACGCGAGCTCCCACGGCTCACCGCGCGCGGGCCGCATCGAAGCGGGCAGTTCGCCGAGCAGCCGTTCGTCGGTGCGCAACGCGAGCACCGCACTCCCGTCAGCCGCCGTCCTCGCCTCGGGCAGCAGCAGCGACTGCAGCGGCGAACGCATCTCGAGGCCATTGTGCACGAGCCGCTCGAAGCGCAGCGAAGCACCCTCGACGGGCTTGCCACGCTCGTCGACGACGCGCACACGCACGACGGCGCGCTGGTCCGCGGCCGCGACCTTCGGCGCGCTGGAGCTCGCTTCGTGCCCTTCCGCAGGCGCCGACACAACCTGCGTACGCGCAAGGTCGGCAGTCGCCGTGGACTCCGAGGTTGCCGACGCGCCATCGGCGACCGCGGCATCGGCCACTTCAGCCGCGACCGACGTCGCGTCCGTGGCCGGCCACGCGAGCCACACGAAGCCCGACAACAGCGTCGCGGCGAGCGCCAGCGTCGCGGCCGACGTGGTGCGACCGAGGCCCGGCGCACACAGCGGCAGGATCGCGAGCTTCCAGTCGCGGCCGTAGCGGCCCTGCAGGCGTGCGCGCAGCAGCGCGTGCGCCTCGAAGAGCCGCCACCGCACGGTGCCTTCGGGCACCGCCTGGTCGCGCGCGATCGCCGCCAGCGACTGCCCTTCGAAGTGATGCAGCAGCACCGTGGTCCGAAACGGCTCGGCCAGCGCGTGCACCGCCGCGGCCACCGCGCTCTGTGCCTCGAAGGCCTCGCTGACCTCGTGCGCACTCTCGGCCGCGCGCTCGCCCACGAACTCGGCCGCCGTGCGTTCGCGGCGGCGACGGCGCAGGTCCTTGCGCAACTGCTGCAGCGCGTGGTTCTCGGCGACTTTGCGCGCATAGGCGCGCAGGTTGGCGATCGGCCCCTTCTGCTGCAGGACCGAGGCCATCGTCTCCTGCGCCAGGTCCATCGCCTGCGAACGGTCGCGCACGAGCGAGTTGCAGAGGCCTTCGATCCAGGTGCGCTGGTCGAGCAGTTCCTGCAGAACGGGTTCCATCGAGGTCTTGGTCATGGTCGCAATCGGGCCCTGGGTGGAAAAGGGGCGCGCCGCGGAGATGCCGCCGACAGGCGGACCGTTGGCGGGAAGGCGAGGATTTCTTCGTGCCGGCGGGCCCCTGCTCCTGGCCAGGCACCCCATCGCGGTGACCGGAAGCCACTGTTTGCCCAACTCCCCGGACATCGGACCCGCCCCCCACCCCAGGGCCCGGGCGGACACCGACAGAGTTTTCTTTCGCCCCGCCCACCGAGCGCTACAGTCGACGCACTGGATGGCGCTTCTCCCGACCAGCCAGTTCTCCCGCCCAGGCGCACTCGCGCTCACCCTCGCCCTGGCCGCCTGCGCCAGTGGCCCGAGCGCGCCCCGCATCACCGAGGGCCAGCGCACCGTCGTGCGCTACGTGCAGTTCGAGCCCGAACGCATGCTGATCCTGCAGAACCGCTCCAGCGGCCAGCCCAAGGACGTCTACAGCGACCGCTTGGCCGAGCCGGGCACCAAGGTCGTGGACGATGCCATCCTCCAGCAACTGATCGACAAGATGGCCGAACACGGCATGTTCGTGCGCAACGAACGGTCGGTGGCCACCGCGGCGCGCGACGCCCTGATCGTGGAGCAAGGCGACCGCCGCGTGGCCTGGAGTCGCCTGTACCGGCAGGGCGAGGACCCCGCCGAGCAGCCGTTCTTCGTCTGCCGCCAGGCCTTCCTGGACGACTACAACGCTGCGACCGCCATGCAGACCCCGCGCGAACGGCCGGACCTGCGCGCCGAACAGGAACGGGCCCAGCAGGACGCGGCCGCGGCCCAGCGCAAACTGCTCGAACTGCAGCGAGGTGGTCGATGACCCGCATCGACGCCTTGGCGATCGTGCCGGTGCGGGTGGGCAGCCAGCGCCTGCCCGGCAAGGCCCTGCTCACCGAGAGCGGCAAGGCCCTGTTCTTGCACACCTGCGACCAGGCGCAGAAGGCGCGCAACATCGACCGCGTGTGCGTCGCCACCGACGACGACCGCGTCGAGGCCCTGGCACGCGCGGCCGGCCACCTGGTGGTGCGCACCAGCCCCGCCTGCCGAACCGGCAGCGAACGCTGCGCCGAGGCCGCGGCGGCCATCGACTGCCGCGTCGTGCTCGACATCCAGGGCGACTGGCCCGAAGTGGCGCCGCAGGACCTGGAGTCCCTGGTGGCGCAGCTCCTGCAGGGGGCGGCGGCGACCAACACGCTGTGCGTGCCGCTGCAGGACCCGGAAGTGATGCAGAATCCGAACGTGGTCAAGGTGGTGCGCGGCCTGCACGGCAAAGCGCTCTACTTCAGCCGCGCGCTGGTGCCGTACTGCAAAGAAGGCCCGTTCCCGATCCGCCGCCACATCGGCGTCTACGGCTTCCAACGCGACGTGCTGCTGCGCATTCCGGGCCTGCCATCGAGCGGCCTGGCCGAGGCGGAGAGCCTCGAACAACTGCGCTTCTTGGAGAACGACATTCCCATGCACGTGCTCGACGCAGAGGGCGATCCCTGGGGCATCGAGACGCGCCCCGACTACGACGCGTTCCTGCAGCGCTTGCAACCACGCCGATCCGCCGCGAACCGGCCTTCCCAATCATGACCAAGTTCATCTTCGTGACCGGCGGCGTGGTGTCGTCGCTCGGCAAGGGCCTCACCTCGGCGGCGATCGGGTGGATCCTCGAACGCAACGGCCTCAAGGTGTCGATGCAGAAGCTCGACCCCTACATCAACGTCGACCCGGGCACCATGTCGCCGTTCCAGCACGGCGAGGTCTACGTCACCGACGACGGCACCGAGGCCGATCTCGACCTCGGCCACTACGAACGCTTCACCCGCGCCCGGATCAACAAGGACAGCAACTACACCACCGGCAAGATCTACAAGTCGGTGATCCAGAAGGAGCGGCGCGGCGACTACCTGGGCAAGACCGTGCAGGTGATCCCGCACATCACCGACGAGATCAAGATGGCGATCCAGGCCGGCGCCACGGCGTCGCCCGGCGAGGCGCCGCCCGACGTGGCGATCACCGAGATCGGCGGCACCGTCGGCGACATCGAGAGCCTGCCGTTCCTGGAGGCGATCCGCCAGTTCAGCCTCGAACACGGGCAGAACGACTGCATGTTCATCCACCTGACGCTGCTGCCGTTCCTGCGCGCGTCGGGCGAACTGAAGACCAAGCCGACCCAGCAATCGGTCGGCAAGCTGCGCGAGATCGGCATCCAGCCGCACGTGCTGATCTGCCGCACCGAGATCCCCATGGAGCCGGACATGGCGAAGAAGATCTCGCTGTTCTGCAACGTGCGGCCGGAAGCGGTGATCGAGGAGCGCGACGTGGCGTTCTCGATCTACGAAGTGCCGCTGATGCTGATCGAATCGGGCCTCGACCAGCGCATTCTCAACCACCTGCAGCTGGTGCCGCGGCAGAAGGTCGACACTTCGGACTGGCAGCGCCTGCTGCAGATCGTCAAGCATCCCGAGCACACCGTCGAGATCGCGGTCGCCGGCAAGTACATCGAACTGCACGACGCCTACAAGTCGATCTACGAATCGCTGAACCACGCCGGCATCAAGAACCACTGCAAGGTGGTGCTGCGCAAGGTTTCGGCCGAGCAGGTCGCCAACGAGGGGCCGGACCGCCTGCTGGCGGGCGTCGACGGCATCTTGGTGCCCGGCGGCTTCGGCGAACGCGGCTTCGAAGGCAAGATCGCGAGCATCCGCTACGCGCGCAAGCAGCGCATTCCGTTCTTCGGCATCTGCTACGGCATGCAGGCGGCGGTGGTCGAGTTCGCGCGCAGCGACCTCGGCATCACCGACGCCACCACCACCGAATACGACCCGAACGCCAACAACCCGGTGATCGCACTGATGGAGGAACAGAAGCGAATCAACGACAAGGGCGGCACCATGCGGCTCGGCGCGTTCGACTGCGCGCTGAAGCCGGGCACCAAGAGCCACCAAGCCTACGGCGCCGCCATGATCAGCGAACGGCACCGCCACCGCTTCGAGCTGAACAACGCCTACCGCCACCGCCTCGAACAGGCCGGTCTGGTGATGGCCGGAACCAACCCGAAGCTCGACCTGGTCGAGATCGTGGAACTTTCCGACCACCCGTGGTTCGTCGGCGTGCAGTACCACCCGGAGTTCAAGACGCAGCCGCTACAGCCGCACCCGCTGTTCCGCGACTTCATCGCGGCGGCCGTGGCGCGTAAGACCAAGGCGAAGAAGTAGGCTCGGGTGGCGCGCTGCGCGGTGCGGCGCGTGAGTTTGCTGGCGTCGCCAGGCCGAGAGCGTTCAGCTTGGCGCATGCGGGCGATCCCGTCGTTCCGTTCCTCCTGGGTCGTCGTCGCGGCCATGCTGACCGCCTGCGCGACCTCGCCCGGCCCGGCCGAACCCCGGTCCGTTAGCCATCGACGGCCCAACGTGCTCGTGCTGTTCGTCGACGACCTCGGCTGGCGCGACGTCGGCGCGTATGGGCAGGACATCGCGAAAACGCCCAACATCGATCGGCTGGCCCGCGAGGGCATGCGCTTCACCCAGGCCTATGCAGCCAATCCCGTCTGCTCGCCGACGCGCGCGGCACTGATGACCGGCAAGTACCCGGCGCGCGTCGACATCAACGACTGGATTCCCGGCACGCCATTTCCGCAGGCACGCATGCTGCCGCCGTCGGATCTCGACCAACTGCCGCTCGCCGAGACGACCCTCGCCGAACGGCTGCGCGATCGCGGCTACGCCACCTGGAACGTCGGCAAGTGGCATCTCGGCGGTGAGGGATTCCTGCCGCAGGACCAGGGGTTCGCCGAGAACCACATGGGCAGCCACACCGGCCACCCGGCGTCGCATCACTTCCCGTTCGGCCACGACGCGCACGGCAAGCCGGCACACACGCACGCGGTGCCCGGGTTGCCCTCGGGCGTCGGCCCCGGCGACTACCTCGCCGACGTGCAGGCCGAGGTGGCCGCGCGGCTCATTCGCGGTGCCCGCAACGGCGCACAGCCGTTCTACCTGCAGCTCTCGTTCTTTGCCGTCCACACGCCGATCGAAGCGAAGGCCGCCGACGTCGAACGCCAGCGCACGGCACGGCGGGACCGACTGGCGGCTTTGCCGCCGGACGCACGCGCGGCGCACGAGGACGCACGACCGCGGCCAGCGTTCGCAGCGATGCTCGAGAACCTCGACAGCGCGGTGGGCACCGTGCTGGCGGCACTCGACGCCGCGGGGCTCGCGAACGACACGCTCGTCGTCTTCACCAGCGACAACGGCGGACTCGACTCGGTGAGCAACAATCGGCCGCTGCGCGGTGGCAAGCGCTCGCTGTGGGAGGGCGGCATCCGCGTGCCGCTACTCGTGCGTTGGCCTGGGGTCGTCGCGCCGGCGAGCACGTGCGACCTGCCGGTGATCACCCAGGACGTGCATCGGGGCGTGTGCGCAGCAACGGAGGCGCCGGTCGACGACGCGGTCGTCGCCGACGCGTTCGATCTGCTGCCGGCGTGGCGCGGGGAGGTGGTGGCGACGCGCCCGCCACTGTTCTGGCACTTCCCGCAGCACGAGACGCAGGAAGTCGGCCCGCGCGGCGCGATGCGCGACGGCACGTGGAAGGCAATCGAGGATTTCGCGACCGGGGCAGTGCTGTTGTTCGACCTCGCGCGCGATCCGGGCGAGACCACCGATCTGGCTGCTGCCGAGCCAGCGCGGGCCGCGGCAATGCAGGCGGCGATGCAGACGTGGCGGCAGCGCGTGGGGGCGGCGATGCCGACCAAGAACCCGGCCTACATCACGCGGTGAGCCTGCGGGCCACCGGATCGGCAGCCGAAGCGCTGCTGACCGCGGCCAGCCTCGCACTGCCGCACTGGGGCGCGCCGCCAGCAGCGGGTACAAGAGCCGCATGCGCTGCTGGCCACTGCTGCTGAGTCTGTTCGCCTGCTCGGGGCCCGCCGTCGAGACCCGGCCGATGGCCGCTGCGACGCCCCAGCCGACACCGGAGCCAGCACCGCTGCGGGTGGTGACCTTCAACATCCGCTACGGCACCGCAACCGACGGCGCGAACCACTGGCGGCACCGGCGCGAACTCTGCGCCGCCTGCATCCGCAACCTCGATCCGGACCTGCTCGGCGTGCAGGAAGCACTGGCCTTCCAGAACGAGTACCTGGCCAGCCAGTGCCCTGGTTACACGGTGCTCGGCGTCGGCCGTGACGACGGCGTGGCGGCCGGCGAGTTCAGTTCGCTGTTCGTGCGCACCGCGCGCTTTCACGTCGAGGCGTCGGGCACGTTCTGGTACGGCGACACCCCCGACCGCCCGGGCCGGCCGCACCTCGACGCGGCGCTGCCGCGCATCGCCACCTGGGCGCGCCTGCTCGACCACCAAGCCGGCGATCGGCCGCTGCTGGTGGTGAACACGCACTTCGACCACCGCGGGGCCAAGGCGCGCACCGCCGCCGCGCAGCAGCTGCGCACGTTCGCGGCGCAGCACGCCGCTGGAGCGGCCGTGGTGGTGCTCGGCGACTTCAACACCCCGCCCGACTCGGAGCCGCACCAGCAGCTCACGGCGAACGCCGCGGACGGGTTCGTGCTGGTGGACGCGCTGCGGACGGTGCTCGGGCAGGCGGAGGCGGACGCGGGTACGTTCCACGCGTTCGGCAAGCAGCGCGAAGGGCGGCGCATCGACTGGATCCTGCACAGCAGTGCCTTGCGTGCGGCGGCCGCGGGGATCGACCGCACGCGGGACGGGGCGCTCTACCCGTCGGATCACGATGCGGTGTTCGCGACGCTGCGCTGGCGGTGAGGGCGGAGCGCCGGCGAGCGAGCCCACGCGGCTCATGCCGCCCGTTGTTTCACAACTCGGAACGTTCTGTCAAGTGCCCCCCACGCCCGCAGCCTCAACCACCCCGCACGAACGCCGCCACCCGCTTGCCAACCAGACCATCCCCCGCCAGGGACAAGTCGTTGTGCCCAGCCCCCGGCACCACCAGCAGCTCCGCCGAACCACCGAACGCAGCACAGAGCCGTTTGCCGAGAGCGAGTGGCACCACCTCGTCGCGGTCGCCGTGCACCACCAGCACCGGGCAGCGCACCTGCGGCGCCTTGGCCAGGTTGTCGAACCGGTGCCGCAGCAGGAGCCGCACCGGCAGCCACCAGAACCTCACGCCCGCCGCATCGGCCAACGCCGTGGGGGGCGCCCGCAGCAACAACCGCGCGCAGCGCCCCATCGCCGCCACGTGCACCGCGCAGAACGAACCCAGCGAAGCACCCGAGACCAGCAGCGGCACGCCCAGCTCGGCCGCGCGCTTGCCGGCGTAGTCGGCAGCCGCTTCGGCGCAGGCGAGCAGCGCCGCCACACTCGGCCGCCCATTGCTGCCGCCGTAGCCCGGATACTCGACGCCGACCGCCGCCGCACCGTGGCCTGCAAACTCGTGCACGTGCCACGCGGCACTGGCGAGGTCTTCGCCGTTGCCGACGAACGCCAGCACCAGCGCCACGGGCCGCTCGGGCACGCGTTCGACCGCACGGAAGCCTGTGCCGTCGGCGGTGGCCAAAGCGAACTCGCGCAGATCCGGCCCCTGGAGCGGCCGCACGCCCCGGCCTGCGCCGGGGAACACCAAGAGGTCCTGCTGCGACCAAACCAGGGCGACGAGCGCCAAGTAGGCACACAGCGGGAGGATCAGGAGGTAGAGCACGCGGCGCACCGGGACGGGCACCACGGCAGATTACCACGCTCCCACGCTGCAGCATGCGAGGGCCGATGGTTCTCCGAACCATCACTTCCCCTGCTTCTGCAGCGCCTCCCGGCACCGCTGCAGGGCCTCGCGATACTCCTGCAGCCGCGGCGAATCCGGATCCAGCTCCCGCACCCCCAGCGCCACAACTTCCTCCAACTCGGGCAGCGCCCCGGCCAAGTCCCCCGCAGCACCCCTGGCGCAACTCGACCGCCAAAGCGTCTCGCGCAGGATGCCCACGGCTTCGGGCACGCGCCGCTCCATCGCCAGCGTCTCGTCGAAGCGCCGGCGCGCCGCGGCGGCATTGCCGAGCGCCGCTTCCGCGCGCGCCAGCACGAACAGACTCATCGCCGTGCCCAAGTGGTCGCCGGGGAACAGTTCCTGGTGCATGGCCAGCGAACGCTCTGCGACCTGCTTCGCCGCCGCCGCGTCACCCAGCGCCAGATTGGTGCTGGCCAGCGTGTATTGGCAGTGCGCCACGAGGGGGTGCGCGCC
>JAEUHP010000003.1 GCA_016795295.1 Planctomycetota bacterium
AACAGCAGCGAAACCGCCTTCGAAGGCTACCTGCGCACCGTGACGCGCACCGACGGCCAGTCCGAAGTCGAGTTCTACATGGGTCATGGCGATCCAGAGACCACGCCTCCCGTCGGCGAACGCGCCGTACGCGAACGCGCCCACGTGGTCGGCGACTTCGCAGCCGGCACCGGCCGGGCCTTCACCGAGCGGCACAACGTGGAGAACCACGGTGGCTCGCTGCACGAAGAGCGCGGCGCCTACCAGATCCAGTTCGACTCGGACTACGTGGCGCGTCGTGAAACCGTTGGGGAACAGCTCGAAGTGCTGGACCGCCACGACTTCACCACCCGGGTCTACCGCTACGGCCTCTACACCGCCGCCAACGAGGCGCGCGCGACGCGCAACTCGGGGTTCCCGGTCGAGACGCAGACCGGCGCCTACGGCTGGGCCGGTTACCACGGCATCTGGTTCCCGCCGCAAGTGTCTCTGACCGACGGCATGACGTTGCTGCGCCGCAGCTACAGCGACAACACCACCACGCCGTACACCCTGGTTCGGGTGCCCGGGCGGCTGGAGAAGCGCACGCGCACCATGATCACCTTCGGCGATCTCCGCAACGAGGACATGCAGTACTTCAGTCCGGGTGCGGGCGGCGAGATCAAGGTGCGCTACACCGGCAGCGACTTCGTGCGCACCGCCCACCGCGAGAACGGCGAATGGGTGGCGGACCAACCACCGGTCAGCGTCGTCGAGAACTTCACGACCGGCCAATGGCTGCACTTCTGGAGCTCGACGCGCGGCAACGTGCAGGTCGTCTGGCCCGAGGCACTGAACGACAGTGTCCCGGCCGCGGTGTGGACGGCGACGACGATCCACAGCGGCTCGCCGGAAGTGGCCGAAAGCGACCTGACGCTCTACGGCTACTCGCGCATGCTGCGTCCCGACATCACCCAGGCCCAGGCGAACTTCCAGGAGGGCCACTCGCCCTACTTCGACAACGCCAGCAGCCCGAGCGAAGGCAACCGGATCTACACGTTCGATCGCAACACGCTGCTGCTGCGCCTGGGCGAGCAGAACGTGAACTTCGCCAACGGCGTGGTGCCGAGCCAGGGGCCCGCCCAGTGGGGCCTCGACTGTGGCCCGCTGTTCGCCGAGCCGCTCGAATCGTTCGCGGACATTCAGAACCGCAGCACCACTTACAACTGGACCATCGGCACCAATCCCTGGAACCAGTTGCTGGCCCTGAAGAACGCCAACCAGGAGGTGGTGTCGTTCACGCCGCCGCTGCGTTTCCAGTACGTGCACGAAGAATCGGGTTCCCCCTACGACGGCCGCACGTTCTTCCTCGAGTGGGACGGCAGCAACTTGAGCGGCCTGCCCTACGAGCAGTCCGAGCAAGGCTGGCAGCCGCGCATCAACGTGCCGACCGGCATCACCCTCACCGCCAACGGCGTGGAGTATCTGGTCAAGCAGCTCGAAGGCGAACAGCGCATGGCGGTGGTCGACGATCCGGAGACGATCATGACCGAGCGCAGTTTCGATCTGTCGACCAGCCTGTCGGCACCGACGGCCGCTCCCTACCAGAATCCGGCGATCGGCCCGCGGCCGGCCCTGACCACGCCGCCGAAGTACATCGGCGGTGTGCCGGCGAACGCGGGCGACTGAACCGGCCTCAGGTGGGCCGGCACCGCAGCAGGGGCCTTGAGTCGGCAAAGGGGCCGCACCCGCGGGTCAGTACCCCTGCGCGACCAGCCACTGCGCGAGCCGCTCGGCGATACGGGCCGCCCCGGCAGGGCTGAGGTGGCCCTCGTCGACGAACCACTGCGCGCTGGGCCCGTCTTCGAGCCACGGCGTGGCGTCGACCGCCGGCACCCCGGCCGCCGCGGCCGCGGCGAGCCACCGGCGCTGGGCAGTGCCGCGCACGAACTGCTCGGGGGCGAAGCCGAGCCCCCGCAGGCGCTCCTGGCGCAAGCCTTCGTCGACGTGCGCCCGGCTCGGCAGCACCAGAAACCAGAGTTTGCCGTTCGGCACCACGCGACGAGCCGTTTGCAACGCAGCGGTGACGTTCGCCGCGAGGCGCGGCAGCACCGGCCCCTGCCCGGGCGCGAACTCGTGAGCATCCGCAGCGTCCAGGAACAACCCGCCCCGCGCCGGCGCGAACTCTGGATAGGCCCCGGGCAGTCCGGCGCCCGCCGCCAAGTCGGCGGCGTTCGGCACCAGCTGCAGCAAGGGCGACCAGGCCGGGCGGTTGTTGAACACCCAGGTCTCGAACCACAACGCGGCGCGCGCGTGCAGAGCCAATCGCATGCGCCAGGAGTTGCGCATCAAGACGGCCATCGGTCCGTCGAAGCGTAACCCGGCGCAGACCAGCTGCTCGGTGCGCAGGTCGTCGAGCGCGTCGTTGCCGAGGAACGACGCGAACACGGCACCGTCGGCGCCGAAGCTCGGCACCAGCGAGCCCAGAGCCGCCGCCACGTCCCGGCAACCGAATCCAGGCACCCCGGCATTGCCGACGGTGGTCGGCCGGCCCACAGCCGCGAGTGCGGGGCCGAGCTGGGCCGGCAAGGTCTCGGCAGCTGCGACGCCGTAGCCGAACACCACCGAATCGCCGGCACACAGCAACCGCCGTTCGCCAACGGCCTTGGCGCCGAGGTCGGAACCGCGCAAACCGAGACTGTCGACCTCGACCTCGGTGCGCCGCCCGGCCACGGTCAAGGCCCCGCGATACCCCGGCACCAGACCGATCGAGCCGTCCGCACGCTGCCGGTAGAGCCCCTGCTGTTCGAACTCGGCGAACGCCGGCGGCAACTGCCAGAGCACCCGCACCGCGAGTTCGCCGGCGAGCAGTGCCAGGCACAGACCGAAGCCGAGCGCCAGCAGCACGAACGGCCAACGCCGGCGCCGCGGCCCCGCCCCGCGACTCACCGCGCCTCGCTGCGCACGGCCACGGCCACGGTCTCCGGCGTGCGGTCGGCCGCGTCGTACATGCGCACGAACGACCGGCACTCCTCGGCATCGACCGCGCGCAGTGGCGCGACCCAGTGCGGCGGAATGGTCTGGTAGAGCAGCCACACCACCACCGTCGCGGCACCGCGGTCGGCCGGCCACGGCACGGCATAGTGCACCGTGTCGCCACCAGGGCCGAAGTCCGCGTCCCCCGCCGTACCGACCGGCGCCGTGTCGTCCGCGTGCGGCCCATCGGCCCGCCACCCGCGCGGCAGGAGACGGTTGTCCTTCAGCCGGTGGTGCATGCGCGCGAGGTGCGTGGTCGGCGCATCGTGGGCGTCGGCCGCCACCAGTTCGAAGATCGCGACCTCGCTCTTGGCCGTGATGCGGTCCCGATGCGGCTCGCCTTGCGGCACGTCCAGGTCGGCGATCGCTCCCTCGCGCGTGAAGCCGCCGCTGTCGAACAGCACTTGGTCGCCCAGGCGCACCTGCACGTGCAACCACGCGCGCCTGGCCGGGTAACCGGTCGGGAACTTGTGGCCGGTGCGGTTCTCCAGTTGCACGGCGAACTCCAGCACCCCCGCGCTGCGCGTGATCGGCCCGAGCGTCAACGCCACGGTGTCGTGGGCCAACAGCCGTCGCGAGGCCATCGCCTGCTGCTGCAGCGCCTCGACCGACGCCGGCACGCCCAGGCTCTCGCGATTCGCCGCCAGCAGATCGAGCAAGAACGCGTTGCCGCCGACGAACGAGTGCGCCCGCACGTGCTCGCGCGGAGCCAGGTTGAAGTCGCGCCCAGCCGGATTGCGCGCGAGCCGCATGGCGCCGACGTCCGGCATGTGGCACTCCTGGCACGTCCGACTGGTGTCGGTGCGCCCGGCTTCGTCGCTGAACACGCTGTTGCGCCACTCGAGGTACGGCGTCTGCTCGGGAAAGCGCTTGCCCGCGTGCTCGGTCGGCAGCGTGTGGCAGCTGGCACACAGGGCCGCGGACTGCACATGGGCCCCATGGCTCGGCTGGTAGGTCGAGAAGTTCAGCATCGGCATGCCGAACGGCTCTTGGTACGGCCCGAAGATGCGGCGGCCGCGTTGGATCTCGGGACGCCCGGCGAAGGTCGCCTCGGTGCCGAGCCCATCGGGCTGGATCTGATGGCACACGGTGCACGACACTCCGTCCTGCGCCAGGGGATCCGCCGCCGCCGCGGCGACCGAGAGTGGCCCCTGACCGGCCAAGCGCCGGCCGTGGTGCACCATCGGCGCGTGGCAGCGCAGGCACAGCGCCTGCAGTTCGACCGCGTGCTCCGGATCGGCGGCGATCTCCTTGGCCACCTGCGCACGCCAGTAGGGGTCCCGGAAGCTGTTGGCCATCACCGACGCCGACCACAGGGCATGCGGCGACACGTCGACGCCGTTGGCGTCGCGCAACGCCACGCTGCGCGCGCTGGCGCTGTGGCACATGGCACAGCCGTCGCCGGTGGCGAACACTTCGTTGTGCGCGGTCGGCCGGCGCGGCCCGCGCCACCCTGGCCCCGGCCCGAGTCCGTCCTGGGCCAGCGCCCCACCTGCCAGGGCGATCCCACCCAACAGGACGCCAAACACCAGGGGGCCGAGCGCGGCCCGGCGCGGCGCGCTCATGCGGTCCCGGAGGCCGCCTTGGGCGGCAGCAGCTCGCCGAGGAACTGCGGCAGCATCTTGCGCCAAGTCACCCAATCGTGCCGCCAGGTCTTGTCCCACGCATCGACGCGGTTCGGAATGGCCTTCGGGCCGAGCACGCGCTCGACCTTCCAGCTCTGCTCGGGATCTTCGTAATCGCCCTGGCCGTGGGCCAGCAGCACGAAGCGCTGGCGCAACAGCTCCAAGTGCCGACCCTGCAGGTGCGGCACGAAGTCGAGCGGCGAACTCTCGTAGTAGTCGTGGTTGATCCGCCCTTCCAGGAAGCGGTTCATGTTGTAGGTGCCCGACAGGCAGATCGCCTTGCCGAACACGTCGGGATGCCGGCACAAGGCGGCCAGCGCGTTGAACGCGCCGATCGAAGCACCCGCAGTCCACACCAAGCCGCCGTCCCCACCGCAGTCGCGGTGGATCGCCGGCACCACTTCGCGGTACAGGCACTGGTCGAACTTGTTCTGGATCGCCGCCGCCTGCTCGAGCGTCTTGCACTCCTTGAGCCAGGCCATGCCGGCGATCGAATCGACGCAGTAGACCTTGAGGCGCAGGTCCTTCAGGAACTCGCCGATCGCAGTGATGAGGTGGAAGCGCTCGGGCTCTTCCGCATCGCCACCCGCGGTCGGAAACAGCAGCAGCGGGGTGCCCGAAACCCCGTAGCGCACGAACGTGATCTCGCGGCCCCCGAGGGCCGGCGACTTCCAGGTCACCTTGTGTTTGCTCACGACGATTCCTTTTCGGCGTCCGCGACCGACTGCTGCACCAGCGCGAAGAAGCGCGCGGAGAACTCGTCGACCTCGTGCGCCGGATACATGTTGGCCACCTTCTTGCGGATCGCGTCGCGACAGCGGTCGCTGCGGAACCAGGCACGCGCCGCCGCTTCGAGCGGCTGCAGGTGCTTCTGCACGAACTCGGCGAACGGCTCGGCCTGCAGCCGTTCGCGCGCGATCTTCGCGTAACCGGCGAGCTTGTCGCGGTACGGCAAGTCCTTCTTGGCCAGCGCATAGTACGGCTCGAAGTCCAGCGTCTTGCGCATCGGCCGCTTGGTCGCTGCGCAGAACAGCGCCCACTTCAGGTTGCTGGTCACGTACCACGGCCAGTGGTAGTGGATGGAGTTGACCTGGTTGTCCGGGCAGGGGTTGGCGAAGTCGATCGGGTGGAACACACCTCCCTTGCGCAGCGCTTCGACACTGTTGAAGTCCCAGCCGAAGAAGGTGTTGATGGTGAGGCAGGTGTCGACCATCACCTGTTCGTCCGCTTTGCTGCAGAAGTTGCGTTCGGTCGTGTAGCGGCCGTGCAACGGCTGGCTGGCGTCGTATTTGATGACCCGCACCTGCGGCCCGATGCCGACCGCGCGCACGAACAGGTCGAAGCCGGCGACCGCCTGCTGCAAGTGCATCAGGTACTTGTCGCTCTTGTCGTAGGTCTCGACCAGCTGCCGGCCATCGTCGACCTTGCTGACACCCTGCCAGCCGCCGCCGTCGTACGGCTTCATGAACGACGGATAACCGATCTGCTCGCCGAGCTTGCCGAGGTCGAACAGCTGCGCATAGGCCTTCAGCGTGTATTCGAGGTCCGGCTTCGGCTCGTAGTGCTTCTGCGGCACCATCAAGGTCGGCGGGATCGGCATGCCGAGCGCCGTCATCGCGCAGTAGGTCGAGTGCTTCTCGTAGCTCTGCACCGACCACGGATTGTTGTAGACGTAGAGCCCGTCCATCAGGACGCACTTCTTCAGCCACTCGCGCTGGATGGCGAACCAGTGCGTCAGCCGATCGACCACTAGGTCGTACTTGCAGCCCTTCTGCAGAGCGAACGGCTGGATCGCGGTACGTTCGCAGGCGAACGACACGACGTCCTTGCCGAGTTTCAGCTCGAGTTTGCTGTCGGCGAGGATCTGCTCGAAGGCCAGCGGCCAACAGATGTCGGCGCCGAGCGAGAGTCCGATGTGGCGGGTGACGGCGGGCATGGGGCAGTGGTTGGAGGTTCCGTACTATGCCTTGCCAGCGGGAGCGAGGCCAGCCTGCCGACGCCAAAGGCGGAGCACCTCCCCCGGTTCGGTGCGGCGCCCCCGCGCCGAGGGCGGCTCAAGCCGGCGGCACCAGCTCTTCGAACGCCGCGATCGCCTGGCGCCAGTCGTCGGGGATCGGCCGGGGCCGCAGGGCGCCGTCGACGAACACCAGCGCCGCCTGGACCTCGGCCAGCACCTCGATGCCGCAGCGCACTTCGTAGGCCATCCGGAAGCTGGTGTTGCCGAGGCTGCGCACCGCCACCGCCACTTCGGTGCGCATGCCGAGCCGCCCCGGCCGCAGGAATCGCACCGTCGCCTCGGCCAGCACGAACGGCACCTTGCGGTCGGCCAACAACCCCAAGTGCTCGAAGTACAGGAAGCGCGCCTGCTCGACCAGGCTCAGGTAGACGGCGTTGTTGACCACGCCCTCGCTGTCGACGTCGACCCAGCGCAAGGGCACCTCGGTGACGAAGCGGTAGAGCATGCCAACATCGTGCCAGAGCCGGAGGGTCGATACGAGCCCCGGCCGCGCAGCCCGACGCCTTCGGGCTCGGCGGCCAGGGGCCGCCCTCGCCCGAACGCGCAAACCGACGCTCGCCCCCACCCGCGTCGGCGGCCGAGCCGCCGACTTCGGCTGCGGGCTCTGCGTTGGCTCGGCGCCTTCGGGCTCGGCGGCCAGGGGCCGCCCTCGCCCGAACGCGCAAACCGACGCTCGCCCCCACCCGCGTCGGCGGCCGAGCCGCCGACTTCGGCTGCGGGCTCTGCGTTGGCTCGACGCCTGCGGGCTCGGCGGCCAGGGGCCGCCCTCGCCCGAACGCGCAAACCGACGCTCGCCCGCACCCGCGTCGGCGGCCGAGCCGCCGACTGCGGCTGCGGGCTCTGCGTTGGCTCGGCGCCGGTGGCGGCGGGAGAGTGCTTGCTTTCGATTTGTATTTATGCTAATTCATGTGTAGATAGCTCATGGCCACCCGCCGCCGCAGAAGACCCCGCAGCCTCGAGCAGGCCGAACTGCCGTTCCGGCAGCATGGCGGCGCACGCCGTGGGGCTGGCAGGAAGCCGAAGGGGCTGCAGCCCGGCATCGCGCACACGAAGCGCGCCGCATTGCCCGCACGGCATCCGGTGCACGTGACCGTGAAGTTGCGGCAAGGGCTGCCCAAGTTGCGCCAGCCGCGCGAACGCGCCGTGCTGCTGGCGGCGTTCGCCCAAGCCAAGCAGCGCGCCGGCCGCACCGGCAAGGTGTTCCGCCTCACCCACTTCGCGATCCTCAACGACCACCTGCACCTGATCGCCGAAGCCGAGGACCGGGAGGCGCTGGCGCGCGCCGTACAAGGGCTCCTGATCCGCATCGCGCGCGCGCTCAACAAGGTCTGGCAGCGCCGCGGCAGCCTGTTCGCCGACCGTTACCACGACCGCGCGCTGACCACACCGCGCGCGGTGCGCTCTGCCCTGAGTTACGTGCTCGCGAACGGCAAGAAACACGCCGCCGCAGGGCGCGCCGTCACCGTGCCGCAGGCGCTCGACGTCTACACCTCGGCGCCGTGGTTCGACGGTTTCGTCGAGTCGATCACCGTGCGCGGCATCGCGGACCTACCAGCCCCGGTGGCAACGCCGCGCACCTGGCTGCTCACCCTCGGTTGGCGCCGCCGCGGCCTACTGTCCGTGCACGAACTGCCCAGCGCGGGATGAGCCCGGGCGCCATCCGCATTGGCCGAGCCCGGGCGCCCCGAACCAGCC
>JAEUHP010000006.1 GCA_016795295.1 Planctomycetota bacterium
GCTGGCCAGCACGGCAGCACCAAGAGCCGTTCGCCGACCGGCTGCAGCAGCATGCACTGCGCAGTGACCAGCAAGTTGCTGCCGTGGCACTGGTCGGGCAGCCAGTCGAAGTTCGGCCCCCACATGGCCGGGAAACGATGCCCACGGTGGTGGTTCTGCACCTTGGCCAGCAGATTGCTCGCCGCGGCGTCGACCAGGCCGAGCAGCGCCGCCTGCTGACCGTCCTGGGTCCAACCGTGCGTCATGCGTTCGTGGCGCCTCTCGAACGTACGCCGGGCCAGCTCGAGCTCGGGGCGGCCGAGGCCGAACTGGCGGAACGGCCACACGGCGTACAGTTCGGGATTCTCGCAGTTGCTGCGGCGTTCCTCGTAGCGCTCCGCAGGCGCCAGCAGCGCTGCATCCCCTTCGCCACGGCGCGGGATCGGCGGCAGGGAAGCCTGCAGCGCGGCCCAGCGCTGCCGCAGTTCTGCGCCGACCAGGTGGTCGGGCAGGGCCAGCAGCCGCGGCAGCACGTGGTGCAGGCCGGCCACCGTCGGCAGGTCGTTGACCACCCCGTGCCAGTAGGTCTCGATCGATTGCGTCGGGGTGATCTGCAAACGGCCCGCTTCGTTGCGGCCAAAGCGATGCACGAAGTAGTCGAGCACGGCAGTGGCCATCGGCAGAATCCGACCGCGCACGAACTGCGTGTCCGGCGCGTAGTCGTGGCGATCCAGCATCAGCGCCAGCAGTTCGGGCCCCTGGTTCCAGGCGTAGCACCACCACGGACACAACACTTCCTTGGGCTCGTGCCCGGTGCGGTCCCAGCCGTAGTCCTGGTTGCCGTGGGTGCCGAACGGCGTCATCGTCTCGGGGAAGAACGCGCCGTCGATGCCATGCCACGCGCGGCACCGCGCCAGCGCCAGCGGCAGGCTGCGTTCGTAGAGCGCAAACAGTGGTTCGAGCATCTCCACGTCGCCCTGCGGCAACATCGCGTGGTACGGCAACCGCGTGTTCTGCCACCAGAAACAATCGCCCCAGCGGCGCCAATCCGCGTCGAACGCAGGCCCGCCGGTGTGCGCCGGTTCGACGGTGAAGATCGAGCCGTTGAACTTGATCGGAAAGTGGCCGCGGCCGCCAGCGGCCTGCACGTGGCGCTGCAACAGCAACGCCTGCGTCAGCGGGGAGCTCGGGGCACGGTCCAACGGACCGGTGTCGGCGACCACCACCCCGTCACAGCGCAGTTGCATGCGCCCGGTTCGGGCGTCGCAGTCGGCCTGCACGCGGTGGGCGCGGCCCGGCGTCAGCACGTCCTTGGCCACCAGGGTTTGCTTGCCCACGATCAGCCGCAGCGCATGGCCCGGATGGGTGTCGAACAGGAAGCCGTCGTCGCCACCCGCCGTGCACTTGTCGACGATCCGACCGACCGGGTGGCCCGCATCGAGCGTGACCACGGCTTGGATGTGCAAGCCGCGGTCGAGGCGCAGTTCGCGGTGCTCTTCGACGACCAGCGGCAAGTCACGGCCCGGCCGCGCCGCGAAGCGCACCGAACGGTCCGGCGCGCGCTCCGCCGCAGCGCCTGGCGCTGCGTCACGCAGCTCCGCGCCTTCCGCCACCGTCACTTCGGCGATGCTGCCGACGAAGCGATTCTGCCCGCCGCTGTCGACACCGATGCGCAACGGGTGCTGGTTGCTCGGCACCGCACCACCCGCCGGATCGCCGTCGATCAGGAGCCACGAACGGCCGTGCAGCGCCCGCCACCAAGCCGCCGTGCGCGCGCGGGCCACCTGGCTGTCCGCGGCCACCAGCAGCGCACGAGCTGCGTTGGCGAAGGCGGCTTCGCCTGGATCGACGACGCACGGCGCAGCAATGTGGAACGCGAACTTGGTGCGATGGGGCGTCATCAGCACGGGCTCACGGCCATCCAGGATCGAACCGCGGCCCACCTCGGGACCACCGGCGACCAGGCCGAAGGCGCGGTGCCGCAGCAGGTCCTGCTCCGGCGCGACCGCGGGCAAACTCTGGTGAGCCAGAGTCACCGGCACCGCGGAACCACCGTTGCGGTGCACGAAACCGAGACGGGCCGGCTCCGCGTCGACCTCCACCGGCTGGTCGCCACTTTCGACCACGGCGAGGTGCGCGGGCGCGTTCTGCATGGTCCAGCTCGACTTCAGCTCCTCGCCCAGGAGCCGCCGGTCCGCCAACCGCCACGTCCTGAGCTGCAGCATCATCGCCTCGGGCCGGGCGCTCTCGCCTTCGACATGCAGCACGTCGCTCGCGCTGTCGACGAACACGCGCACCACGACGCGCCGCTCGCCGGTGCCCCAGGTGACGTGGATCGCACCTTCGCGCAGCGCCAACCGCTGCTCGAAGAACTCGCCGGGCTCCGGCCGCCGCACCTGCAGCTCGAACTTGCCGAGTTTGAGCAGGCGGCTCGCTTCGCTCCAGCTGTCAGTGCGCGACACGTAGCCGCACAGGCGGCCGTCCGGTTCGACCCAGACGTTGGCGCCGACTTCGCCGTTGCCGATCGGCATCGAGCCGCTGGCGTCGCGGCTCGGCGTCGACCAGACCACGTCGAAGGCATCGATGGCCCGCGCGGCACGTTCCACCCCCTGCTGGGCGGTCAGGGACGCCGCCCCGACCAGCAGCGCGGCGCCCACCCGAACCCGAACCGATGCGACGATCACCATGTTGGTTGGCATGTTCACTGCGAAGCGATGGGTTGGACTGCGACCCGCTGCCCAGCTCTGGCCATGGCGGCGAATGCCAGCAGGTACAGGGACGCCGAACCGACCAGCACCGCGGCGAAGCCGACCTGCATCGAAACGATCACGCACAGGATCGAGCCGATGACGGTGGTGGTGCCGTTCACGGCCCAGGCCCACGGCACGAACGCCGGACTGGCGCGTTGCACGATGCCGATGCCATAGGCGAACGGCATGCCCAGCGCCATGGCGGCGGGGGCGACCAGCAGCACGACCATGGCCGCCCTGGCGAACAGCGGCCAACCGATGCAGGCCGCGACCACCGACTCGCTGGCCATGGCGAGCAACGCGACCCAGCCGAGGATGAACAGCGGCACACACCACACCAGGCGCGAACCCGGGCGCAGCCAGCGCCCGGCCAGCATGCTGCCCAAACCGGTGAAGATCAGGATCGCGAACAGGGTCACCACGATCGAGTGCAGCGGCTGCCCGAGCAGCATCGTGAACTTCTGGATCAGGGCGATCTCGATGCCGATGAACCCGACCCCCAGGCACGCGAAGTAGCCGAGGAACGCCGGAGTGTGCCGCAACCCGTGCGCCGGAGCGCCGCGGCGCCACACCAGCGGCAGCAGGATCAGCACGGCCGCGGCGATGGCGCTGTAGAGCAGCTGCTGCCACAAGAACAGGGGATTGCCCTGCACCACCCAGGTCGGCTCGTAGCGCCGCTGCGCGGCGATCTCGGGGCGATCCCACCGCAGGAAGCTGAAGAAGTACGGCCAATCGTCGGTGGTCGGCCGGATGTCGTAGGGATAGGCACGCGTGAACGCAGCCTTGTCCGGGGACCGCACGAACTCTTCGACGCCGTTCTGCAGCTCGAGCCCAGGCGCGTAGCGCTTCTGGATCTGGGCGGCGTCCGCCCAGGCCGTGACCTTCGCCACTTCGGCGGCGTCGAAGGTGCCCTTCTTGAGCATCACGGCGCACAGATTGTCGACCGGGGTGGCCAGCACGATCACGGACTCGGCGAACTTCGCCTGCGCGGCGGCAGGCAGAGCCGCGTGCATGTTCTGCAGCAGGCGGATCGACTCCATGTCCGCGGCCATCCGCGTGATCTGCAGCACGCCTCCGGGTGCCAGCCGTTCGTACATGCTGCGGCAGGCTTCGACGGTGTACAGGTAGTTCTCGGCCAACACGTAGGCCCCGGAATTGAGCGCCGTCCAGGTGTCGATGCCGGTGAGCTGCACCACGTCGTACGACTCGCGATCGCGCATCAGCGCCGAACGCCCTTCGTCGACCAGGATCTCCACCCGCGGATCGGCGAGCAGCGGCTTCGAGAAGTCCGCGGCGACGGTCGAGTGCAGCTCGGCGATCGAACGGTTCAGCTCGATGCCGCGGACCAAGGCGGCGTCGTGGATCTTGGCGGCCCACAGATCCGGTGCGCCACCGACGCCGATGATGCAAACCCGCGGCCGGCTGCCCTCCTTCAGGTGGAACGTCGCCGAGTACATCGTCTGCCGCAGCACCGGCAGCAACTCCGGCTCACGGCCGAAGTCCGTGAGCATGGTGCCAGCGTCCCCGTCCTGCCCGATCCACCACTGCTTGGGCAGCGGCATGGCGAGGGCCGTTCCGCCGCGAGCCTGCAGGAAGCGCGGGAAGTGGGGCGGCAGAGGAATCACGTCGACCCGCGAGTTCGCCGACCATTGGCTGTAGACGGGTCGACCGAACTCCTTCAGCGTGTGCGCCTGGGTCAGGTCGAGCCAGCGTTTGCCCGGCACCGGCAGCCATGCGTCGAGGCCGAACACGCTCAACAGGCAAATGCCGACCACGGCGATCAGCCCGCCGCGCTGCAGCGCGCGGCCCGGGCTCGGGGCAGCACTCCAGGCGGACAGAGCCGCGAGCGCCACCGTGGCCGCGAAGCAACCGCCCGCCCCCACCGGCCAGAGCAACAAAGGACACAACAGGCAGCCGAAACCCGCCCCGAGCAGGTCGGCGGCGTAGATGGCGTGGACCCGCGCCGCATGCGCCGACAACAACAAGCCGATCGCGGCACCGCCGAAGAAGAACGGCACCGCGCACGCGAGGTTGAACGCGGAGAACTGCACGGTCTCCGCCCAAGTCTGGAAGGTCAGGGTCTCGGGGATCTTCGCGAACAGCAGGTAGAGCCACGACAGCGGCAGGCTGACCACGAACCACACCGAGGCGCCGAAGATCCACCGCTGCGGGTCCGCACGCCAGCGCCGTTCGGTCAGCGCCAGCAGCGACCCGGAGGCGCCGATGCCAAGGAGGCTGTTGCTGATGATCAGGAAGCCGAAGTGGAAGTGCAGACGCAGCGCACAGACCCGCGTCAGCAGCACCTGGTAGGCGAGCAGCGCACCGGCGAGCAAGGCGATCGACAGGCAGGCGCGGCGGAACGAGGAGGACGCGGTGGAATCCGTCATGCGGCAGCCGGCAATCTACCGGGAGCGGCGACCGCCTCCGCCCGGAATCCGCGGGGCCACCCGCACCCACGGCGCCACCGCACCGTGCGTTGTCGCAGCTCGCGACAATCTGCACGGCCACTCGCTCGCCCCAGGGCCGCAGCACCAGCGCACCAGCCACTCCTCCCGCCACCGCACCTACCGCTGGCCGCAACCGCACGGCGCGGTATCATGCCGGCTGCCACGGGACCATGGTCCCGAACGGTTCGGTGATGCTCCCTGCGACATCCATGCTCTGCTACGTCGGCCCCGGCGCCGCCCTGTCCGCGATCGGCGCATTCCTGGCCCTGCTGGCCGCAGCGGTCTGTGCCGTGGTCGGCTTCGTCTGGTATCCCCTGAAGCGCCTGCTGCGCCGACGGCGCGGCGCGCCCGCGGCCGTCGAAGTGCGGAGCAGCCGGCCTTGACCTGGGCCGCGGGGCTCGGCGCGGTGGTCCTGTTCGTCGTCTTGGTCCAGCAACTCGGCGGCCGCAGCCTCACCGCCGCGCTCGCCGCCACCCGGCGCAGCGCCACCCTGGACCTGCGCAACCCAGCACTCGACGACACGGCCAAGGAACGCGCCATGCGCGCGCACGCAGCCGCCTTCTTGCGCATGGCACTGCGCGGCGCCGCCATGACCACGCTGGCGGCCGTGGGTGCGCTGCTGTTGCCCGGTTCGCTGGCCGGCCTGGGTTGGCTCGATGGCGCGGCCATGCTCGAACTCTCGGCCACACCGGCGTTCCTGCTGGCCGCTGCCGCACTCGCCTGCGCAGTGGCCAAGCTGGGACCGCGACGGCCATGAAGCAGGGCATTCCCCAGGGTCGGCTCGAGCGTGCGTTGCGCGCTCTGGCACGCACCACGCGCACCGCCCAACTCGGGCTCGCGGACCTCGAAGCACGGCTGTACCGGCGCGAACTCGCCAACACCTCGGTCAGCGCGCCGGTCCTGGTCGCCGGCCTGCCGCGCGGCGGCACCACCATGCTGTTGCGGGTGCTCGCCGGCTGCCCGGAGTTCGCCGCGCACCACGGCCGCGACTTCCCGTTCGTGCTCTGCCCGCTGCTGTGGCAGGCGTGGACCCGGCCGTTCCAGCGGCCGCGCGCGCCCCGCGAACGGGTCCACGCCGACGGCATCCTGGTCACCCCGGACAGTCCGGAAGCGCTCGAGGAGGTGCTGTGGACGACGTTCTGGCCGGACCACTACCGCGCCACCTCGATCGCACCGTGGCCCAGTTGCGACGATCCGGAGTTCGCGGCGTTCTACGCGGCGCATCGACGCAAGATCGTCCTGCTGCGCGCCCGCAGCGACCGGCGCGCCCACCGCTACCTGGCCAAGAACAACGCCCACCTGGCCCGCCTGCCCGCCCTGTGGTCGCTGCTGCCGGACGCCACGGTGGTGGTGCCGTTCCGGGCGCCCACGGCCCACGCCGCCTCGTTGCTGCGCATGCACCGGCATTTCACGGCGCTGCAGGCACGGGATCCGGCGGCCCGCCGCGGCATGGCCGAGCTCGGCCACTTCGAGTTCGGTCTCGACCTGCGGCCGCTCGACTTCGGCGGCTGGCTGCGCGGGCGCTCGCTCGCCCAGGCGCACGAGCTGGGGTTCTGGCTCGAGTACTGGTGTGCCGCGCACCAACACGTCCTGGCGCTGGCGGACGATCCGCGGCTCGTGCTGGTGGACTTCGACGCCCTGGCGGCCCACCGGGACGTGACCGTGCTGGCGAAGCGGCTCGGCATCGTCGAGGTGGCCGCGCTGCAACACGCGGCGGCCACCTTGCAACCACCACCCGAACACCGCGAGCTCGCCACCACGGCTCCGACGGCAGCGCGTGAGCCGGCACTGGCACTGCACCGCGAACTGCTGCGCGCCGCCAACCGGCCATGAGCCGCCCGCAGCGCCGCGCCACCGCCAGCGACCGCTTCGACCACCCTGCGGGATCCCCCTCCCATCCGCACCACGACTCGCCGCTCGTGCCGCCGCACGTCCACGGCTAGATTCGCCACCCGCCGATGGGTCTCTACACACGCATCACCCGCCACTGGCTCGAACACCGCTTCGCCACCCGTTCGGCCACCGGCGTCTACCACGCGCACATGCCGATCTACGGCTTCGGCAGCGCCGACGCCGAGGGCAATCAGGTCGGGCGGCTGGCGCGGGTGTTCCGGATCCTGCGTGAACTCGACGGCCTCTCGTTCACCAGTCTGCTCGACGTCGGCGGCGCCGAAGGTTTCCTGCCGCACCTGGTCCGCACCCTGTTCGGCGCCCAGGTGACGACCAGCGACCTCAGCCACCAGGCCTGCCGCCGCGCGCGCGAACTGTTCGGCATCGCCGGCGCCGCAGTCGACTCGACCCATCTGCCGTTCCGCACCGGCGCCTTCGACGTGGTGGTCTGCAGCGAAGTGCTCGAGCACGTCGAGAATCCCGTCGAGACGCTGCTCGAACTGCAGCGGGTCGCCGCGCGGGCGGTGATCCTCACGACCGAAGAGCTGCGCTACGACCGCGCGGAGATCGACGCCTACCTGTTCCGCCGCCCCGGGTGGCCGCACATGGAACGCAATCTGTTCCATCCAACCGACCTCGCCCCGTGCCTGCCCGGCGCGCGCCTGCTGCCGCAGATGGACCAGCCACCGCCCAAGCACGAAACCTCGCTCGCAGCGGCGCGCACCTTCTGGCTCACGCACACGCACAGCGAAGCACTTGCCCCGGGCCGCATCGGCGTGATCGCGGTGGACCCGCGCGATCCGCATTGCCAGCGCGCCCGCCGCCACACCGACACCGAACTGCTCGACCGGCTGCTGGCGACCACCATCGCGCCGGGATCGCACTGGCCCGCGCCGCCGCCCCTGGACACGCTGCTGCCGAAACTCTGCGCACCGCGCTCCCTGGGCGTGCTGCGACGCGACGGGGACCACTTGGTCGACCCGGCCGGCATGCGCTACCCGGTGGTCGACGAGGTGCCCGACTTCGTGCGCGTCGAGGACGCAGCGCCGAGCCGCGCCGAACTCGAACGCAGGGTGGCGGCCGAACCGCCGCCGCGCGCCGCGGCGCTGTTGGCGCTGCGGGATCGCATGCATTTGCCCGATCGCTGGCCGCAGGACGCGTTCGACTTCCGCGATCCCGCCCAGCGCCGCGGCTTCTGGCCGAACGACCAATTGCTGCCGCGCACCGGCGGCGAAGGCTTCGCTTGGCGCGCGGTCGGCGGCGACCCATGGGTGGTGACGCCCTGCCTGCAGCGGCCGTTGCGCTTCGTCGAGATGGAGCTGCGAGTGCACGCCCCCGACACGCCCGTGGCCGCCGGCACCGGCCAGGTGTTCTGGAAGGGGCCCGACGACGACGCCTTCGCCGAGGCGCGCAGCGTGAAGTTCGTGGTGCCCAACGACGGCCAGTTCCACGTGCACCGCATCGAACTCGCCGACCATCCGCTGCTGCCGGCCGAGGTCCAGTGGCTGCGGCTGGATCCGATCGACGGAGCCTGCGAAGTGGACCTGCGCGTGCTGCGCCTCGGGTAGGGTGGCTTCGGCGCTGTCCGAACTGTCAGGCACCTCGAGGACCGCCGCAAAGGCGGCCTTCGAACGGGTCAGCATGCGAATCGCCTCGATGTCGGAACTGGCCGTACGCTTGCGAATGAGCAGCGCGGCATGCTGCCGCAGGACCTCGCCGCTGCGGAAGCGAACGAAGCCGAGCAGACCCGCGCCCCCCTCCAGCTTGGGGGCATTCTCGGCATGGTTCTCCGCGGCAACGAAGGACGTCGACCCAGACTTGTCCAGACGAAGGAAGCGAATGGGGTCGAACACCGCAGTGCGACCAGCCTGCACCCAGGGTATCTTGGTTCCCCAGTGCCCGCGCCATCACGCTCCGAACTGATCGAACGGCTCACGACCTACTTCCAGGGCGCGCCGCAGCCGTTCGCGGCCGCCTGGCTGTTCGGCAGCCAGGCGCGGGGCACCGCGCGGACCGACAGCGACGTCGATGTGGCAGTGTTGTACGGCACCGCCCCCGACTGGTCCGGCGCCGGCGGCGTGTTCGACGTCGAAGGCGACCTCGAGAAGCTGGTACGCCGGCCCGTGCAAGTGATCCCACTCGACACTGCGCCCGTGGACCTGGTGCACCGTGTCCTGCGCGACGGCGTGTTGCTGGTCGAACGGGATCGCCAGCGCCGGATCACCTTCGAGGTGCGCTCCCGCAACGAGTACTTCGACCTGCTGCCGCACCTGCTGCGCTACCGGAGGCAGGCATGACCGACCACGACCTCATCGCCAAGCTGCTCGCGTACATCGAGACATGCGTGCGGGAACTGCGCACCGAAGCTCGCCTCGAGCGCCTCGAGACCGATGTGCGCGAACTGCGCTTCGTCGAGCACACCCTGCAACTGGCGATCCAAGCCGCGATGGACGCGGCATCCCATGTGGTGTCCGCGGAACGCCTGGGCGAGCCGGTGAACAACCGCGAACTGTTCGAGCTACTGGCCAAGGCAGGCCGCCTCGACGCCAACCTGATGGATCGCCTGCGTCGCATGGTTGGCCTGCGCAACGTACTGGTGCATGGTTACACGCGGGTCGATCCAACGCTCCTGCGGCAGGCAGTGACCGACCATCTGGACGACCTGCTGGCCTTCGCCACCGCTTTGCGCCGCAAAGCCTGAGCGGCGCGCGATTCCCCGCAATCCCGCCCGAACAGCCGCTGCGCCGCCGCCCGCCATTGCGTAGGGTTTGGCGACCGCATGTTCCTGCTCGACGCCCTCGCCATCCTGCTCTGCCTCGCCGCCGTGTTCGGCGTGGTCAACCACCACTTCGTCAAGCTGCCGTTCACCATCGGCCTCCTGTTGGCCGGCCTGCTCGGTTCGATCGGCGTATTGGTGCTCGACCACCTGGTGCCCAGCCTCGACCTAGCCCGCACCGTGCGCGGCGCCGTGCTGCAGGTCGACTTCGCCGAATCGGTGCTCAGCGGCATGCTGAGCCTGTTGCTGTTCGCCGGGGCGCTGCACACCGACTTCGGCCCGCTGCGGCAGAAACTCACCCCGATCCTGGCGCTGGCCACCATCGGCACCTTGCTCAGCACGGCGCTGCTCGCGGTCGGCAGCTGGCTGGTGTTTCGCGCCTCTGGTGTGGCGATCGACTTCGCTTGGTGCTGCGTGTTCGGCGCGCTGATCTCGCCCACCGACCCGATCGCCGTGCTCGGCATCCTGAAGGCGGCCAAGGCTCCGCCCGAACTGGCGATCAAGGTCGCCGGCGAGAGCCTGTTCAACGATGGCGTGGGCGTGGTGCTGTTCACGCTGGCGCTCGGCTTCGCGACCGCGGGCCAGCTCGACGCGGCGACCGCGGGCCATCTGCTCCTGGTCGAAGTGTTCGGCGGCCTGCTGCTGGGCCTGCTGCTCGGCTGGGTGGCCGAACGCACCATGCGCAGCATGGACGAGCCGAACCTGGAGATCCTGATCACGGTGGCGGTGGTGTTCGGGATCGGTTTCCTGGCCAGCCGCCTGCACGTCTCGGCACCGCTCGCGGCGGTGGTCGCCGGGCTGTGGGTAGGCAACCGCGCGCGGGCGACGGCGATGGACGAACGCACCGAGGCGGCGCTCGACACGGTGTGGACGTTCGTCGACGAGGCACTGAATGCGGTGCTGTTCCTGCTGATCGGCATCGAAGTGCTGGCGATCGATTACTCGCGCAGTGCGTATCTGTGGGCTGCGGCGGCGCTGGTGCCGGTGGCGTTGCTGGTGCGGTTCGTCTCGGTGTGGGTGCCGCTGCGCGTGGTGCGTCGGCAGAACCCGGTCGGCCGCGGTGCTCTGCCGGTGCTGACCTGGGGCGGGCTGAAGGGCGGCATTTCGATCGCGCTGGCGATGAAGACACCGGAGTTCCCGGGGCGCAATGCGGTGCTGACGGTGACGTATGCGCTAGTGGTGTTCTCGATCGTGGTGCAGGGGCTCACGATCGGGAAGGTGGTGCGGGTGGCGGTGGGCAAGCCGGCGTGATGGGTGGGGTGGGGGCTGGGGCTGGCTGGTTGTGAGCAGCCCAGCGCGGTGTGGGCGCGCCGCCAGAGGCAACCACCCTACGGCACCAACAGCACCTTGGTGCAGCCATCGAGCCGCCGCTCGAACAGCTCGTAGCCGCGCCGCGCCTCGTCGAGCGCCAGCCGGTGCGAGAACAACGCGCCGAGCTGGAACCGTTCCTGCGCCAGCAGCGGCAGGGTCGTGTCCATCAGCGCCCGCGCCGAACAACGCCCGGCGCGGTAGGTGAGGTTCTTGTCGTAGGCCTCCCCCGGCGAGAACGCGAACTGCGGCTCGCAGTGCACGCCTGCCGCGGCGATGGTGCCACCGAGCCGCACCAGCTCGAACGCCACCCGCGTCGCCCCAGCCGAGCCGACGCATTCCAGCACCACGTCGGCGCCGCGCCCGTGCGTGGCCTCGCGGAGCGAAGCGCGCAGTTCGGGGTCTTCGGCAGCACCCGCGATCGCGCCATGCCGACGTGCCAGCGCCAACCGTTCGGGCAACAGGTCGAGCGCGAACACCGCCTGCGCCCCGGCGTGCTGCGCCGCCAGCAGCGCGCAGATCCCCACCGGCCCAGCACCCACGACCACGACCACGTCTCCTGGCTGCACACCCCCCAGTTGCGCACCGAAGAACCCCGTCGACAGCACATCGCCGGCCAGCAAGGCCGCTTCGGCCGGCACGCCAGTCGGCGCGGCCACCAACGTCGAGTCGGCGAGCGGCACGCGCACCCGTTCGGCCTGCCCACCGTGCAGACCGCGCCCCTGCTGCACCCAACCGAACAGCTGCCCCGCAGTACAGCGCGCCGTCAAACCGCGCGCGCAGAACCAGCAACTGCCGCAGCTGGTGGAGAACGGACTCACGACCCGATCCCCGACCCGGAACTTCGCCACGCCGGAACCCACGGCCACCACCGTGCCGAGGAACTCGTGGCCGAGCACGGTGCCGACGTCGAGCCCGACTTCGCGGCCGAGGTACGGATGCAGGTCCGAACCGCAGATCGCCGCCAGTTCGACCTGCACGATGGCGTCGAACGGCGTTTCGAGCCTGGGATCGGCGACCGAGGTGGTGACCACGTCGCGAACGGAACGGAAGGTGACGGCGCGCATCGCGGCGCAGATTGTGGCCGACGACGGGCGCCTTGCGATCGGAATCAGCGCAAGGCGGCTGGCGGCGAGCTCGCGCCGGCACCGCCGGAACTCGCTCAGAACTCCTGCGCCATCGCCCAGCGCAGCCAATCGGGCCACAGCGAACTGTTCGCCACGGCCGTGAGGCCTGGACTGACCATCGGCTCGCGCGCACGCAGCAACCGACCGAGCCCCGACAACGCCCCGGCCCGAGTCATCACGTCCCCGGAACGCGCCAACTGCAGCAGTTCGCGCCGCGCCGCTTCGCTGCCCAGGGCACCGAGCGCCTGCGCGGCCGCAGTCCGAACGGACCGATCCGGGTCCGCACTCGCCGCCCCCGCCAATGCCGCCGCATCGGCGTCGTCACCCCCCAGAACCCCGATCGCCGCCGCGGCAGCCGAACGCACGAACGGACAGCTGTCGCCGACCAATGCCCGGTGCAACCGTGGCAACTCGGTGGTTGCCGCCAGCAACGCCATCGCGTCCGCCGCCATGGCACGCTGGTAGGCGTCGGCACCCTCCTGCAGTTTGGCCCGCAGCAGGGGCAAGGCCCCCTGGTCGCGCGCCAGACCGAGCGCCAGCAGATGTGCGCCGAGATGGTCATGGTTGTGTTCGTTCGCCGCCGCCTGCCGCAGCGCCTGCACCGCGCCGGGCACGGCCTGTTCGCGCACCAGCGAACCCAGCGCCAGCGCGGCGAACGCGCGCACCGGCTTCACGCCCCGCTGCAGCTGCTCTTCGACGAAGGCCACGCCAGGCTTGCCACCGTGGCTGCCGATCGCCAGCAGCAGCACCTGCTTGGTCGCGAGCTCGTGTTCCAGCTCGAAGGCCGTCATCAGCGCGGGCAGCGCCAACGCATGCCGCGTGCGCGCCAGGGCCAAGGCCGCCGAACGCCGCACGTCGGGGCTCCTGGACGACAGTGCCGTGGTCAAACGCCCCAGCAGTTTGCCGTCGTCGCGTTGCGCCAAGGTCTCGACCAGGCGCGCGCGCCCCACCACGCTCTCCCGCGATTCCATGGCCAACGCCTGCTGGCGCAGTTCGTCGTCGGCCAGGACTCGCGCCAACACCGCGGCTGCGGCCGCGCCCGGCTCGTCGCCCCGCAACGCCGCCTTGGCGAGGCCCACGACTTCGGGGGCGCGGGCGAGATCGCGCAGACCGGCCATGGCCAGCAAAGCGTACGGGCGCGTCACCGCGCGGCCGCTGGCCAACGACACCAGCACGTGCCGCGCCTGCGCTCCACCATCACTGCCGAGCCCCAGGATGGCGGCCACCTGCACCTGCAAGTCGCTGTCGTCGAGCAGTTCGCGCAGGCGTGTGGCCTCGCCACCGAGCCGCCCGAGCGCCAAGGCCGCGGCGGCGCGTTCGCGGGCATCGGCAGCGGACAGGCCGAGCCGCAGCAGCGCGCGCGCGGCCACATCGCCTGCGGCCCGGGCCACGGTCAAATCGTCCAAGGCGGGCGCGGCGAGCCGGCGCGGCGGCAGCAGGCCGAGTCGGTTCCAGTCCCACCACTCCACCCAGGCCGGGGCGCCCATGGCATCCAGCGGCACGCCAACGGCTGCCGACGCCATGCCCGGCGCGGCAACGCCAGGGCGCGCGGCACTCGGGGTGCCGCTGCTCGCCGACGCAGCCTGCGCCACCTGCGGCACCGCGGCGGCATCCCCTGGGGCGAACGACTCCGACGGCGACGCCATCGGCGGTGGCTCCGGAAGCATGGGCATCCGGGGCGGCGCCTGGATGCGCGCCGCTTCGGCCGCCGACAGACCGTGTTCCTGCAACCACCGCTGCAAGCGCGCATCGTCGAGCAGTTCGGCCACCCAGGCGTGGTTGCGCGCGGCCGCGATCTCCAGCACCAGCGAGCGCTGGCCGGTGCGGTCCAGCAGGTAGGCAACGGCACAACGGCGGCCGTCACGATCCACGAAGTGGGGCTGGCGCTGGCCGGGATGGTCGAGGTTGCGGCCGAAGTCGCCGCGCTGCCAATACGCATGCAGCAGGTCGATGGTCGCCGCACGCGACGCCGCCAGCAGCGGATCGGCCGGCGGCGGCGCGACGCGCAGTTCGGCCTCGACGCGCGCGTAGTGGGCCTGCAAGTCGGCAGTCTCGACCGAGACCTGCCCCTGCGCGAACAGGAGACCGGTGTGGGCAAGGGCCAGGAACGGCAGACGGAACGCAGCTTGGAACGAACGCATGAGGGCCTCGCAGCGGGTCGGGGGCGCGAGCCGGGGAGTCGGCTCGGCGCGCGCTGCAGACCAAATGCCGTGCCATGGCTGCCCCGATGCCCTGCCCACGCCGCCGGGCGGCTCAGGCGCGGGACCCGGAGCGGGTCGCAGGCACCGGGTGGTTACGGCACGGAAACGACAACGGCTCGGTGCGGCGGCCGCAGCCGCCCCGCGCGGCGCGCATGGTCCCGAGACCACCGCCCAGCGCGGCTCACCAGAGCGAGCCGAGGCGCGTCGTGAGGCCGTGGGAAGCGACGAACGGCACCTGGCCACCGACCACGAACGCCTGATGGTGCAGTTCGAGGCCAACGAAACCGGGCGCATTGGGCAACGCCACCTGCAGGACCGCCTCGCCATTCGTCGCTGGGCGCCCTTGCACCACCACCGGGTCGACGTAGAGCTGGCAGCCCGGCTGGCCGTAGCCACTGAGCGAGAACGGCAGCGGCGTCGCCCCGCTCTGCGTGGTCGAGAAGCCGGTCGCGAACGTGCAGGCCGCCCCGACGGGGGCCGGCATCCGCAGAGCCAGCGTACGGCCGAGCCAGGGTGGTGACGCCGAGAGTTCGGCCGCCGGCACGGCGCAGGTGCTGCCGAAGCGCGTCACCACCGCAGGCCGCTCGTGGGTCAACACCGTGCCGAAGCAGTCGAAGCCGTGGTGCGCCACGACGCCTTCGCCCGGCACGTGCGCGACGGCGGTCACCAGCGAGAGGCGCGGTTCGGGCCCGAACGAGCGCCAGGTCGCGCCATCCCACTCGAAGGCCTCCGCGTCGAACACCTGGCCGAGGCTCGGCACGCCATCGACCACCACGACGCGCTGCCGCAGCGACTCATAGGTGGCGTGGAAGCCCTCCCGCAGGGCGGGGCGGCTGGGCGGATTGGTGGAGAACCAGTTGCGGCTCGCGTCGAGTTCCCACGCCTCGACCACGCCGAGGCCAAAGGTGACCAGCACCGCGCGGCGGCGCGCGGTGTCGTAGGCGAAGCGGCAGGTGCTGAGGTGCGGCGGGAAGTTGGCCAACCGCTGCTGCCAGACGCCCTGCCGGAACTCCCAGGTGTCGTTCCAGCCGTTGCCGCCGTAGAGCAGCACACTGTCGGCGAACGGGTCGTGGCACAGCGCCGCGCCCGCACGCGGCGGCGGGCCACTCGGCAGCGCCGACCAGGTGCCACCCTGCCACTGCCAGAACTCGCCGTTCGCCACGCCCCCGACGCTGCCGCCGAACAGCCACGCCCGCCCGGTCGCGGGGTCCCCGGCGCAAGCGAAGGCCGTGCGCGCAGCAGGAGTCTGGGTCGGTTGCAGCACGGTCCAGACGCCGTTCTGCCGGCGGGCGGTCTGCACCGGGGCAAACCCACCACCGCCGTCGAACAGCAGCGCCGTCCGTTCGCCGATCGCCACCAGCGCCGGATCCGGGAACGCGGGCGCAGCGGAGTCCGGCGCCACCTGGGTCCACGTGGTCCCGTCCGATTCGAAGGTGTCGCCGTGCGGGAAGTTGTCTGCGCCGCCGAACAACTGCAGCCGCTGCCGCTGCGGATTGCCGACGAGCAGTGGCCACCTGCGCACCGGCATGCCGTGCATGGCCCATGCGACCCATTGGGAACCGGTCCAAGCGAACGCGCCCGTGCCGCTGTCGGCCAGGACCACGCGCCCCGTCCAGGGGTCGGTGAACGGCCGCGGCGCCAGCAGCCACGGCCGCTGGCTCGACACCTGCGACCAACCACCGTTCCACTCGTAGACGGTGTCGGGAGCTACCACCACGGCCCGGCCGCGAGCCGTGTCGAAGCCGAAACTGCCGTAGCGCACGTTGAAGGTGAACTGAGGCACCAGATTGGCACCGGCCCAGGTCTGCAAGAACCCGTTCCACAGATTGCTGGCCTGCGAGAAGACGAGCGTCACCTGCCGGACCGGGTCCCACACCAATTGGCTGTCGACGAAGCCGAGCGACGGGCCTTCGGTCCACTGGGCACCATCGAATTCGAACAGGCGCTTCTCGCCACTCGCGCGCTGTAGCACCGTGACGAGCCGCTGCCGGATCGGGTCGAACGCCGCCGCCGTGGCCTGGCCGACCAGCGGTCCATCGGCCTGCTGCTGCCAAACGCCCGCGCGCAGGCGCCAAAGATCCAGGACTCGATCCCGTCGACCGCCGACCAGCCACAGGTCGCCATTGTTCGGATCGGCCGCGCCTGCCGCGAGCAGGCGGGGCACCGGCACCAGCGGGTCGGTGAAGCGCGCCTGGGCGGGCAGGCAGGCCACCAACAGCGCGCCAAAGCACGCAGAGAACCAGACTTTGCGGGGCATGGAGAGTCTCCGGGTCGTTGGCCGAGAGCATGGCCGATCCGCTCCATTGGCGCCGCCTCACGGCGACGCAGGGCGGCGCGGTCTGCAGGTGCCGGAACAGGCACCAGAGCAGGGCACGTTACCATGGCGCCGTGGGGATCGGCAGCCCCCCCCTCCGGCGCCGAGGCGTGCGCCATGACCCCGGACGCCCTGTCCCGGGCGCCACGGCGCGAGGTCCTCACACCGCCTTGTAGGCCAACAACGGCCGCAACCGCCGCACGATACGCACCAGCTCGCGCTGCGCCCGCATCACCGCACCGATGTCCTTGTACGCCGCCGGCGCCTCGTCGCGCAGCCGCGGCGCCAACTGCCGTTCGAAGTAGACGCCCGCCATCGAACGCTCGAGATCGCGCACCGTGATCGCCCGCGCCGCCGCGCCGCGGGCCAGCGCGCGGCCAGCGCCGTGCGCGCACGACGCCAGCGCCGCCGCCACCCCACGCCCCTCGACGTGGAAAGTCGCCGAACCCATCGATCCGGGCACGATCGCCAACTGCCCCGCGCCGGCCGGGCTGGCGCCCTTGCGGTGCACCCACAGCGCGCGCCCGTCGTGGCATTCGGCCCGCACATGGTTGTGCGAACTCTCGAACCAGCCGGCGAAGTCCACCTGCCAGCCGAGTTCGGCCGCCAGCACCGCGGCAGCGGCGGTGCCGATCGCACGGCGGTTCTGCTGCGCGAACGCTTCCGCCAGGGCGCAGTCGGCCAGGTACTCGCGACCCGGCCCGGCCACGGCCAGCGCCACCAGCCCCTTGCCCACCGCTTCGCCGCGCGCCAGATGGTGGTCGCGCAGCGCCGGCCCCAACGCCCGCGAACCACTGTGCACGGCCAACCACAGCCCGCCGTGTTCGTCGCACTGCAGCTCGAGGAAGTGGTTGCCACGGCCGAGCGTGCCGAACTCGACCGCAAGGTCGCGCTGCAGCCGGCGCGACAGTTCGCGGTCGGCGAGGGCGGGCAACCCCGCGTCGGTCGGCTGCGGCCGACGCACCGGGGGCACGGCTTCCCTGAGGCAATCGAACAACCGTGCCGCGGCCGCGGCATCGAGCGCCGCAGCCTCACCGCGGATCGGCGCCGCAGCCATGCCGCAGCCAATGTCGCCACCGACTGCCTGGGGGTAGATCCACTCGGTGGTGCCGAGCACGGTGCCCACGCACACGTGCTCGGCGAGATGCACGTCCGGCATCACTGCGACGTGTTGCACGCCAGGGGCCGCGGCGAGGCGCTCGAGCGCACTCGCCACGTCCCTGGCCAACGGCTCGCTGAGCCAGCGCTGCACCGTCATGATGCACCGCCGGGCGGCAAGACCGTGAACGACAACTGCGGCACGCGTTTGCGCACCACCAGTTCGGCCACCGACGAACGCAGGAAGCCACGCGCCCGTTCGAGCGCATCGAGCACTGCCAGCAGGCCATGGCCACGGAGATCCCGCACCACCACCAGCACGTGGCGGTCGTCGGGCATCGGTTCCACCCGCTCGAGCGCCACGTCGAGCAGGATCTCTTCCACGGTTTCGCCCAGCGCATACGACAATGCGTCGTGGACCTGGGCACAGAGTTGGCGGGTCTTTTGGTCCGGTCGCCCGCCGCGACCGGTTGGGTACGGAGTCATCTGCGAATCGCTGGCGTGCCGCAAAGCACGCCCGAAGGTGTGTCATGCGCTACGCGACCGCCGCCCGGCTGCACGCCAAGCTACAAGGCAATCGCGCGAAGAATCAGCGCAACAGGCAACGGGGCCCAATCCGGCTTGGGCCGGATGGGCCCACTCCGGCCGGCGCGAGCTTCAGACCCGCGCAGACCGGAGGCAGGACACAGCGATGCAGGAAGTTTGCATGGGAGACTCCGGGTCGGTTCGCGAGTATCGGCAGAACGGGTGGCGAAGGCAAGGCCCAACGCGGCCATGGCCGCTGGTTGTTCGGGGCCGTAGGCTCCGGTCTTCCTCGCACTGGAGATTCTCTGCGCGACCAAGGCCCCATGCAGCGCGTATTCCCTGCCGTCCTTCTGCTGTTGCTGGCCACGCTGGTCGTTTGGCTGCTGTGGCCAGCCAGCGAGCCCGCAGGTCCGGTCACGCCACCCACCCAGCAGACCGCCGCGGAGGCCGCCCCGCCCATTGCGCAGACGGTCGAGCCAGCGTCCGCCGCGGCTCCCGCTCCAGCTCCGGCCGCCGCACCAGCCGAACCGAGTGAACGGCAGGCGGCGCCCGAGCCGGCCCCGGCGACGCGGTCCTGCACGGTGCGCGGCCGCACCGTCGACGCAAAGGGCCAACCGCTCGCCGGCGTGGCCGTGAGCCTGAACGGGTCGGTGGCCAACGACCAGCGCCTCGCCGCTTGGCTCAAGGACCACGACGAACCGCAACGCCTCGCCGCACAGCGCACCACCGATGCGGACGGCCGGTTCGAGTTCTCGTTCTGGCCGCCGCCCCCGTTCCAGTTCTCGCTGCGGCTGCGCGCCGACGGTGTGGCGACCTGGGGCACCCGCTGGTCCGCCATCGAACCAGGGGCCACCGAGGATCTCGGCGACGTGCAACTCGAGCGCGGCACGTTGCTGCACGGCCGGGTCGTCGACCAAGACGGCGCCCCCAAAGCCAAAGTCACGGTCCGCATCGACGGCGCCGCCAGCCGCCGCAGCGGCAGTGGCTTCGAGACCTGGACTTCGGCGACCACCGACCACACCGGAGCGTTCCGGGCGCGCTGGGCGCTGCAGCCAGGCGAGTACCGGCTGGCCATCGACGACCAGGAACTCGAGCGCGGCGAACGGGTCACCCTGACCGGCGACCCGGAGCAGTTCGTCGACGTCGTTCTGAAGCGCCTGGACGACCGCGCCGCGATCCGCGGCCTGGTCGTCGACCAAGACGGCGCCCCCGTGCCGGACGCCTATGTGCACGCTTCGGTGCGCACCGGTGGGCGCTTGATCTCGAGCGATCGCGACGGTGCGTTCCGGGTGCCGCAGCCCAGCAAAGACGCACCCGAACGGGTGCGTTTGTGGGTCACGTGCAGCGGCTACGAAGCCGTCCCGGACCAGACCGAATACGAATGGGGCCGCACCGATGTGCGGCTCGTGTTGACCAAAGGCCGTTCGCTCGCCGTGCGCGTCGTGCGGGCCAGCGACGGCGCGCCGTTCGCGGACTACACGCTGCGCGTGGTGCCGATCGGCGGCTTCTCCTTCAACTCGGACGACCAGCGGCCGCGCGGCCAGAGCCCGCACCGGGATGGGCGCGAACAAGTCGACGGGCTGCGGGTCGGCGAACACCAGGTGATCGTCGAGCCGAAGGGCCAGGAGCTCGCGGTCGGCATGGCGACGGTGACGATGACCGCGACGGGGGCGCCCGAGGTGGTGGTCCGCCTCGCCGCGAACGCCCCAAGGCCGGTGCGGGTGCAGTTCGCAGCCGGCCAGCCCGTGGTCGGCGCGCGCGTGCTGCTGGTCGATCCGCTCGGGGCCGAGCTGACGGACAAGACGCCGGTCTACGCACTCGCCGAATGGGGCAATTCGACGGCGCGCAAAGCGCTCCTGCTCGAAGCCGGCAGCACCGACACGCAAGGCGAAGTGGTCCTGCACGCCCCCACCGATCGCCCTCTGGGCCTGTGCCTGCCGGGACCAGCCCACGCACCACTGGTCGTGCCCGTGGCGACCTTTCCCGCCACAGGGCCGTTGGTGGTCACCGTGCCGCGCGCGGCCTCGTTGCTGGCCAGCGTCGGCCCCGAGGCGGTCCTTGCGGAACTGAGCGCCTTGGCTGGCATCGGTGCGAACCGCGACGAACCGCCGCGGCGACTGCCGTACCTGGAGTTGGTGGCCGGCGACCCGCACTCGCCCCGCAAGTTCCCCGAGTTCCGCGAACGCTGCACCATGCGGCCGGACGGCACGTTCGCGCTGCACGGCATCCCGCCTGGGCGTTGGCAGGTGCTGGTGCATTGCCAACGCGAGCGCCAGAACCATCACGACACGCTGCAGGTTGCCACCGCCACCGTCGAACTGCTGGCGGGGCAGGAGACCAAGTTGGCGATCGACCTGTCCGCACTGCTGCCGAGCGAACTGTCCGGGCACGTGCTGCACAATGGCGCCCCGCTGGCCAACACCCAGATCGTGGTCTACGGAAATCTCGGCGCAGGGCTGGGTGGCAACCCCTCCTACAGCTCGGAACAGGTCACCACGGACGCCGTCGGCCACTTCACCGCGGCGGTGCGCGGCACTGCGCAGTGGGTGCTGTGGGGTCGCCAGGCCGCCACCGGCTGGGTGATGCTGCGGAGTGCCGAGACGGTGGCGGTGGCGCCAGGGCAACGCGTGTCGGCGACGTTCACGCTCGCGTCGGGCACCGCGCGGGTGCGCTTGCTCGACGCCGCGGGCGCCCCCGTGGCGAAGGTGTCGGTGCTGCTGCGCATCGGCAACCCCCTGGCCGTGGTGAGCCTGCCACCGACCGACGCGGAGGGCTGGACCGAGCAAGAATGCGAAGCCGCAACCTACGAAGTGCAGGTGCTGCCGCGCACCCTGCAAGACCCCAAGGCGCTGTCGGAGTTCTACCGGGCCAACGCCGGCACCGCGGATCCGACCGCGGCGGTGCTCGTGTCCCTCGGCACGTTGACGGTGCACGCGGGGGCGCCGAACTCGATGGAACTGCGCCTGCCGGCGAACTGGTGAGCGGCACCCGACCTGCCGACTGCGACGCCAACCGGGCGACAGTTCCGGCAGCCGATTGGCCACCTTCCGTGACCACCCCATCCCACCCATGTCCGCCCGCACCTGCCAGCGGCTCTGCGCCGTTCTGTTGCTCTGCAGCCTGATCTTCGGGACCTTCGCTGTGCTCGATGGCGCGCCGGCGTGGCCGTTCGTGGCCCTGGTCGTGGCGAGCAGCATCGCCATGCAGATCGCCGGCCGCATCGCCCGCGGCATCCCGGTGTTCGCCGTCGGCGCCGAAGCCCGACAGGGACGCTGACCGCAGGGCCGCTGACGGTGGGGCCGCGACGGCACCCAGCCGCGGTATCCTGCCGCCATGCCCGCGTCGCCCCCGCAAGCCCTGCTGCTCACTTCGCTGTGCTTGCCACTGGCAGCGCAGGCCTCCCCGCAGCTCACCCCCGAACTGGCGCAGGTGGCGGCCGCCTACGCCGCCAAAGTGACCGCCTCCGCCCTGTTCGTCAGCGGTCGCACGCTCGATTCGGTGCTAGCCGAAGAGTTGGCCCCGGACCGCCCGCTCGACGCGCTGATCGGCCCGCTCCTCCAATTCGCCGTCGACCGCGACGCCGGCACCGTCACTTGCACGCTCGCCGGGGCCAAAGCCACCGCCGTCGCCACCCGCAACCTCGGCTGCACCCTCGCCACCGCCACCGTGCCCGTGGCCCTGCTGCGCCGCCGCGTCGCTCCGGACGTGCCGAGCAACGCACCCCACCCCAACACCGTCGACTGGCCGGTCGGCGAACGCACCCCCGACCTGCCAGCCAAAGACGCGAACGTCGACGCTGCGGCCCTGGCACGCGCCGTCGACGCGGCGTTCGCCGAACCCGAGGGCAAAACCAAGGTGCGCACGCGCGCCTTGGTCGTCGTCTGCCGCGGCCGCATCGTCGCCGAGCGGTACGCGCCGGGATACACAGCGACGATGCCGCTGCCCGGCTGGTCGATGACGAAGACGCTGGTCGGCGCGCTGGTCGGCATCGCCGTCGGCAACGGCACGCTCGACCTCGAGGCCGAACTGGCCGTGCCGGAGTGGCCGGCCGCGGACCCGCGCCGCGACCTGCGGCTTCCGGATCTGCTCGGCATGAGTTCGGGACTGGCGTGGCGCGAGAGCTACGACGACCCGAGCAGTGACGCCCTGCGCATGCTGTTCGCCAGCGGCGACCATGCCGCCACCCAGGCCAGCCAGCCCCGCGAAGTGCCGCCGGGCACGCGCTTTCGCTACAGCAGTGGCACCACCAACCTGATCTGCCGCGAACTGCGCACGGCCTTCGCTCGCGGCGACCGCGGTGGCGATCGGGCCTACTGGGCCATGCCACGGCAGGAACTGTTCCGACCGCTCGCCATGCACACGGCGGTGCTCGAGACCGACCCGAGCGGCACCTTCGTCGGCAGCTCGTACGGCTTCGCCTGCGCCCGCGATTGGGCGCGCTTCGGCATGCTGCTGCTGGGCGATGGCACGTTCGCCGGCCGCCGGGTACTGCCGGCGGGCTGGGTGGCGCGCATGGCGGCGCCGAGCCCAGCGAGTGCCGGGCGCTTTGGCAGCCACCTGTGGCTCAACGCCGATCCCGACGGCGACGGGCCGCGCGAACGGCAATGGCCGGCATTGCCGGCCGACCTCGTGCACCTGGACGGTCACGAAGGCCAGTACGTCGCGGTGTTCCCGACTCAGCAGATCGTGGTGGTCCGGCTCGGCTGCACCAAAGCCGGTGGCTTCGGCCTGCGGCCGCTGCTCGAAGGCGTGCTGGCAGCGTGCGGCGGGTGAGCAGCGGCGGTCACCGCACCGTGAACTGCACGGTGTCACTCACGGCGAAGGCCGCCCCGAACCGGCTGGCCGGGCAGCCGCCGACGAGACCGTCCACGCACTGGACGGCGAAGGACATGCCGACGTAGGACACGTGCAGTGGGATCGTCACGGCGATCTGCGCCCCGAACGTCGTCGCCAGCGCGGGCAATTGCAGGCCTTGCCGGCAGGTGCCAACGGGCAAGCTACTGCACAGGGCAATGGGCTGCGCCAAGGGCAGACCGACCAGCATGAACGGTGTACCAACCGTGCCGGCGGCCTGCACGGTCAAGGTGCTGCCGAGCAGAGAGTCGCCGACCGTCGTGACCAACGGTTCGGCAATCCCGCGCGGGTGGCATCCGGTCTGGAGCATGGTCACACGCGGGCCAATCTGGAAGGCATCGAGGAACGTGCCCTCCAGATCGTTCAGGTTGCTGCCGCTGTCCATCTGCGAGACCAGCAGAAAGCGGCTCGCCGGCCCACCGCTCTCACCCTGGCTGGCGATGCCGGACACGGACTTCTCCAGCCCGGTGCCACCGACGGAACCATGGCCCTCGTAGAAGGTGATGCTGCCGTTGTCGACACCGAACGTGGCGAAGCGCGGCGCAGCAACACCGTCCTCCTTGTAGGCATAGGCGAAGCGCGCGCCATCGCAGGCCACCTGAACGCTGTGGTACGAGGCACTGGCGCTGGTGCCCGGCTCGAGCGCGCTCAGGTCCAGCGGTGGATTGGTCACGACGTAGCCGCCGCTGACTCGCCGCATGGTCTGTGCGTAGATGCGCTGGGAGTTGAGCACTTGCCGCTTCCACAGGATCACGACATCGGTCCCGTTGCTGGCAGCCGAGAAGCCAGTGTCGCCGCTGGACAACGTGCCGCTGATGGCATTGGGACCAGTCAGGATGTTCAGGTTGGCGTCGATCACGGCGAACCGCCCCACGCCGCTCAAGCAGGAGGGCGCAGTGAAATGCCCCGCGACGATCCAGTGTTCGGGATCCCCAGTGGCGGTGCTCACCCTGGCAGCCGTACAGAATGCGCCGGTGTAGACGGCGACCGAGTTGCTGGCGCCCGACTGGGCAGGCACCGCCGCCACGACCACGAATGGCAGATTGCTGACGGCGTCGACGGTGTAGGCGACCAGGAAGCCAGAGCGACGGGAACCGCCGACGGAGACACTGCTGGCGGGCGCCGAGACGATCCCGTCGTAGACAGTCACCACCGTGCCCATGCCACCGGTGTTGGCGGTGATGCGTCGCCCCTTGATGCTGCCGAGCGCCTCGGTCCATGCCACGAAGAAGTTGTCGGAGCTGTCGCAGTTGCCGACACTCGGCGCTGCGGCGATCGCGCCACTGGTCTCCGCGGAGCCAGTGCCCAGCAGGGCGCCCGTGGTGCTGTAACGGCGGAACAGCACGTCGCTGTCGAATGCCGACAGACGCTGTTGCCAGACCACGATCCACCGCGCGGAGGATGCGTCGTAGGCCACTTCCGGACCGAAGTCGTTGCCGGGTTCACCGACGGCGATGGGCAGCGTGCTCACCACCGGATCGATGAGCAGGGGATACCGCGCATCGGCAGGCACTGCGATCTCGATCGCGCCCTGGCGCCAAGTGGTGGCCAGTGGTGTGCGCGAGCCGTCGGCGGCCACGGCGAACGCCGACGTGTAGAGGACCTCGCCGAGCGCCGCCGCTGCGAAGCGAATGCCGGTCGCATCCGCCTTGCGGAACGCGAACTCCGGCAGCGAACTTTCGACCGTGAGGCGCAGCCGGCCCGCCGCTGGCGCCGCCGCCAGTTCGAAGGTCTGTTCCGCCTGTTCGCTGGTCAGGTGCCAGCGTTCGACGACCGCACCGCGCTCGATGTCGCAGCCGTCGTCGCGGAGACGGATGGCCCGCGCCGGATGCCCTTCGAGCTCGAAGGTGAGCAGCGGATTCGCCAGCACGTGCGGCCCGAACAGCGGCATGTAGCCGGCTCCCGCCTCGGCGAAGCGCATCTTGTAGCGGTGGCCGCGCGCCCAGAAGGCGCCGTCCGCCGCCGGTTCGCGATCGACCACGACTCCTTGCCACGGCCCCCCGGGCTGGAGCGACGGCACGTTCTGGCAGAGGGCGAGCGCCTCGAGCAGGGCGAACGGAATCAGAGCAGAGAACTTCATGCCGGTCCAAGAGCGGGCCGCGCGCCTTTGCTTACCGTGAATTCCCGGCGGCCAGCCACGCGAGCCGCGCCGAACCGCTGCCGGCGGGGTCGCGCTCAACGGCCAGGGAACGGCAAACACTCGGCGCGGCGCCCGTCCGCCTGCAGCAAGGCGGGCACGGTTCGTTCGGGTGCCTCCGCCCAAGCGGCGCGCAGCTCCCCGAGCAACGCGGCGGCAGGCGCCGTCGGACACAACACCACCAGCAGCTCGCGCGGCAGCTGGTCGCCTGGGTACTCCCAATCGAGCAACTCGCTGGGCGGCAACCGCACCGATCCCGCGGGAGAACGGCCGGGAGTGCCGTCTGGCAGCAGCACGACCACCTCCCCCGATGGCAAGCGGGCCAGCACCACGACGAAGGCCGGTGCCGCGAGCACGGCGTCGAGATGGAACCGCTCTGGCGGAGCCGAGCGCACGGCATCCGGCGGCGTGTAGCGTTGGATGGTGAAGCCGAGTCCCGGGCCGGCGGACCCGACCTGGCTCCACCACAGGCCCACCGAAAGCAGCAGCGCGGCGGCGGCGGCGAGCCCCGCGGCAACCCGCCAGACACTGGGCCGGCGTTGCGGGGGTCCGGCCTGCAGCAGCCGCCGGCTGACCTCGAACATGCTGGCCAGTGACGTGGCCTCGACCGGCTGATGGCAATGCACGAACTGGTCGAAGCGCCGCAGGCCGTCGAGGCGCTGGTGGCAATCCTGGCACTCGGCGAGATGGGCCTCGATGGCGAGGTCCAGGTGCGGCGCCATGGTGCCGTCCTGGTACTCGACGAGATCGGCGTCGCTCGGATGCGAACTCATGCTTCCCTGCCTCGGAGATCGAAGCCTTGCACACTCAAGCAGGCACGCATCCTGCGCACCAGACGAAACACGCTCTGCGCCACGGCGTTGGCATTGCTCGCCAGGCGGTCGGCGACCTCCTGCAGCGACAGGCCCTCCAAGTAGCGCAGCTCGAACACTTCGCGTTCGCGCGGCGGGAGACGTTCGCGGCACAGTGAGATCGCCTCCCAAGCCATCGCACCCTCGGCCGGATCCATACCTTCGGGTTCGCGCTGCAGGCCCAAGGCACGGGCCGGCGCTTTGGCCGGCCGGTGGTGCTTGCGCGCCAGGTCACGCACTTGCCACGACAGCCAACCGGCGAAACTGGTTTCGATCTCCTCGGCGAGGGTCGGCAGCCGGGCCAACATCCGCAACACCAGGTCTTGATGCAGGTCGAGCAGGGCCTGGGCCGAACGCACACCGAGGCGAAACGCCACCACCCGTTCCAAGGCCGCGTAGTGGTCGAGCAACTCGAGTCCGGCGTCCTGGTCGCCAGCCCGCCACCGGCGGAGCAGCTGCCGGTCCCGTTCGAGGGCGCCGCGCGGTGGGCCGGCAAGTGCTTCGTGGCCCGGGTCCGGGCCGTCCGGGACTGGCGATGGACGATGGTACATGGTGCGTGGGTACGACCCGGGTCGGTCGGCCACGGCCAAGAGCCGCGCCGCCCCGCGAACTTACTCAGGATCCGCGATTTTGCCGCCTACCGGGCTTCACAGACGAAGGCGCCCCACCAGCCGGTACGTGCCTGACCACCCGCAGCCCGCAGTTCCTGCAACATCGCCAACTGGGCGCTGCGCAGGGCTTTGGCCGGGCTGCCACCACCCTGCCACAAGGCCTCGTAGAAGTGCTCCATGCAGCGCCGAGTGGCATCGTCCCCGACGCGCCACACCGAGGTCAGGGAGGCGCGCGCGCCGGCGAGCCGGAGGGCGCGTCGCAGGCCCAGCAAGCCGTCGCCAGCACTGATGGTGCCGATGCCCGTGTCGCAGGCCGACAGCACGGCGAGTCGGCAGCGGCCGAGATCCAACAGCGCGATTTCGTCCGCGGTCAGCAACCCTTCGCCCACGGTGTTGGCTCGCGCCAGCGCCAGGCCGCACGCCGCTCCGGGGGGGGCCGCGTCCTGCGGCAGGGCTTTGCCGCGCGCTTCGATACCACCCCACCGGCGAGCCGGATCGGGCAGCGCGCGCGAACCGCGGAACCAGCCATGGGTGGCGACATGCACGTAATCGGCCCCGGCGACCGCCGCGGCCACGGCCACCGGTGTCGCATTCGAGCCCCCGAGCGCCGCAGGCGGCGCACCGCCCACCCGCTGGAACAACGCCGCAACGGCCGCGACTTCGGCCGCCGTTCCCGGCAGATCGGCGAACGGCTGGTCGCGCAGGCCGCCGACGCCGCTCGCACCCGAGCGACCGTAGTCGACGCCCCCGACCGCGGCGAGCTTGGTGCTGGCGTCGATCGCAGGACTGAGCCGACGATCGAGCAGGTCGGCCGGGTTCGCGAGATAGACGATCTCGTGGTCTTCGACCAAGAATCGGCCCGGGGCGCCACCAGGCAGACACGCGAAGGGCACCAACGCCACGACCGAGTCGGGGCAGATCAGCAGGCGGTGGCCCGCCGGCAGCCCAGCGCGCAGCGGCGCCAGCAGCAGCCCGGCGAGCTGCTCCCCAGCGGCAACGACCAAGGTCTCGGCCCCTGGCGTCTCGCGGGTCCAACGCGAGGCGACGCGCACGAACGACTCGACGGCAGCGGTGACACCGGCGAGCGGTCCGAGGTCGAACCGCACCGGCGCAGCACCGCGTCGCAGCACGAAGGCGAGCAAACGCTCTTCGAGCTCGTAGAGGCCGTTGGGCAGGATGCGCGACGCGGTGTGCACCCAGTAGTGCACGAGCACCTCGTCGGCGGCCAACGCGTCGAGCACCGCGGTGGCGGACGGTGCAGACCCAGACCCCGTCTCGAGGCGCTGCGCCAGAGCACGGGCGGCGGCTTCGCGGTCGCGCTGCGCCGACGTCAAGTCCTCGGCCTTGGCCCCACCGCGCCGCGCGGCCGCCCAGCGAGCCGTCGCAACACGCAACGCCGCGGCGAGCTGACCCACGGCCGGGTCCCCATGCCGCTGCATGGCTTGCAGCGACTGCAGCAGACCACGGGAAGCGAGGCCCTGCCAGGCCAACACGTGCGCCCATCGCTCGAGCTCGGGGCGGCCGAGGGCTGCGGCTAGCTCGAGCGTCAGGTCGACACTCGTGCGCGCCGTCGCGGCCAACTCGAGCCGTTGGTGCTCGTCGAGCGGCGACGCCCATGCGTCGAGCATCTTCGGCAAATCGGTCAGGATGCGGCGCGACAAGGCGTACGCCGCGGCATCGTTGCCGCGCCGACGGTGCAGCTCGGCGCGTGTCCACAGCACCTTCCAGCGGTCGGTGGTCAGGATCTCAGGGTGCTCGTCGAGCATGGCGAGGGCACGATCGAGGCAGCGCTCGGCCGCCACACCGTCGCCACGCCGTTCGCGCATGCGGCCGAGGTTGTTCCACGCGGCAGCGATCCTGAGCGGGTCGTCGTCCTCGCCATTGGCCAGCTGCTCGATGCAACGCTGGGCCAGGTCGAGATCGACGTGCATCGGATCGGCCAGATCGAGACTCGCCATCAGCAGGATCACTCGGCTGGGTGCACCAGGCACCCCGGCCTGCGCGGCCTCGATCGCCCTCTGCAACAGCCGCGGCAGCGCGGCCAACGTTCGCTCGTCGGGAGCGTGCATGAGCCGCAGCACACCCTCGGCAACCTCCAGTTCGTCGAGATGCCCGGGCGGCAACTGCGGGGCCTTGCGCATGGCTTGCAATGCCTCTTCCATGCGCGCGAGCCCCGCCTCGACTCGGCCGAGGCGCACGGCGGCAGCGCCGGCCAGCCCCCCCATGCGCAGCGCGTCGGCGTAGTTCGGACCGTACGCCCGAACGAGGTCTGCCTCCGCCGCCAGATAGTGTTCGTGCGCGGCCAACGTGCGTCCGAGCCCGTCCAAACTCATCGCGATCACGGCATGCAGGTTGCCCGTCATGGCTTGGCGCGGCGCGGTCTGCGCCAACTCGTCGCGCAGCCCCACTTCGGCGACCGCCAACGCGCCAGCGTGGTCGGAGAGGGCCGCCAGGGTCGTGCTCAGGTTGAAGCGCAGCAGCTGCAGGTACGGCGCACCCGGCAAGTCGTGGCGTTCGCGCAAGTCGAGCGCGAAGCGGTAGTGGGCCGCAGCAGTGGACAGCTGCCGCCGCACGCCAGCCACGGCGCCGAGCACCAGGAGTGCGTCCGCCGCAGCCAGATCCTGCTCCGGCAGATGCTGCCGCAGCACTTCGAGGGCGGCGGACAACTCGAGCTCGGCCTCGTCGAGTCGATTCGCCCGGAACAGCAGCTTGCCCAAGGCACTGCGCCGCACAGCCGTTGCCACCGCGCCGACCCCATGCTCCCGCTCGGCCGCCGCCACCGCGTCCCGAGCCGCGGACACCGGGTCGGGAGTCTGGGCGACCAACCCCACAATGCAGCTGGCGAGCAGGAACGGAACGGCCAACATGATGGGCATACTACCCCAGCCGCGGCTCCACCTCGGTAGGACCAGGGTCGGCCGGGACCGGCACGGCCCCGAGCCAGCGGGAAACACTGGCATCGCCGGGGCGGCGCGCTTTGTTGCCCCCATGCGCCTGATCCTGCTGGCAATGCTGTTCTCGCCCGCCTTGGTGGCCCAGACCAAGCTGCTGCGGTTTCCCGACCTGCACGGCGACCGCGTGGTGTTCACCCACGGCGGCGACCTCTGGCAGGCACCACTCGCCGGCGGCACCGCCGTTCGCCTGACTGCGGCCAAGGGTGTCGAGTTGTTCGCCAAGTACTCCCCCGATGGCAAGTGGCTCGCGTTCACCGGCCAGCTCGACGGCGACGAGCAGGTCTACGTGGTGCCGAGCGAAGGAGGCGAACCGCAACGCCTGACTTCGTATCCGGCGCGTGGCCCCCTGCCCGACCGGTGGGGCTACGATCACCAGGTCTATGGCTGGACCCCGGATGGCACGGCCGTGCTGTTCCGGAGCCTCGAGCAGAGCTGGACGCCGGCCGCGGGCCGACTGTTCACGGTTGCCCTGCCCCAGCATCGCCCGCAGCACGGCGCCTTGCCGGTGCCCCTGCCGATGCCGGTCGCCGGCGCCGGCGATTTTGCCCCAGACGGCCAACGCATCGTCCATGCGCCGCTGTTCCGCGACTTCCGCACCTGGAAACGCTACGAAGGTGGCTGGGCCACCGATCTGTTCGTCTTCGATCCGCGCACCGGGGTGGCGGACAACGTCACGGCCCATCCACGCACCGACCGCGACCCGATGTGGATTGGCGATCGTATCTGGTTCGCCAGCGACCGCACCGGCACGCTGAATCTGTGGTCGCTGGATCCGGTGACGAAGGCGGCCACCCAGCACACCTTCAGCGACACCTGGGACGTGCGCTGGCCGAGTGCCGGGGGCCCAGGCGAGCAACGCGTCGTCTACGAGAAGGGCGGCGAACTGTACTGGCTCGACTGCCGGTCGGGCACCGAACACCCGATCGCGATCGTGGTGCCCGACGATGCGCTGCTCCTGCGGCCGGCCTTGGTCCCTGCGCACCAGCGGATCGACGGATTCGGGCCTGGGCCGGGCGCACGGCGGGTCGCCTTCACCGCCCGCGGCGACATCCTGACCGTGCCGCTGGAGCACGGCGATGTGCGCAACCTCACCCGTTCGCCAGGCGCCCACGACAAGCACCCGACCTTCTCCCCCGACGGCAGCCAGATCGCATTCGTTTCCGACCGCAGTGGTGAAGAGCAGATCTGGCTGGTCGACCACCTCGGGGAACAGTCGCCGCGGCAGTTGACGCAGGGCCTGGCGGCGATGTTGTACGCACCGCGCTGGGCCCCGGACGGCAAGTCGCTGGCGTTCGGTGACAAAGACGGCGTGCTGCGCATCGTCGACGTCCAGAGCGGCGCGCTGACCGTGGTGGCCGACGAGGAGCGCGGCCAGATCCACGACCACGTCTGGTCGCCTTGCTCGGGCCATCTGGCCTTCACGCTGGTGGCGCGTTCGGGC
>JAEUHP010000019.1 GCA_016795295.1 Planctomycetota bacterium
CCACCAAGGCCAAGGCACGCATCGACCGGCATGCGGCGCTGCTGGCCAAGGCCCCGCCGCCGGCCGCGGACGAGTTGGAGTTCCAGATTCCCGAAGGCCCGCGCCTCGGCGACTTCGTGCTGCGGTTGCGCGGCGTCGGCAAGAGTTATGGCGCGCGCACCGTGCTGCGGCCGTTCGACCTGGATCTCGGCCCCGGCGAACGGCTCGGCATCGTCGGCAAGAACGGCGCGGGCAAGACCACGCTGCTGAAGCTGTGCCGCGGCGAACTGCAGCCGGACCGCGGCAGCGTGGCGATCGGCCCGACCGTGCGCTTCGCCGGCATCGACCAGGGCCGCACCGACCTCGACCCCACGCGCACCGTGCTGCAGGAAGTGTCGGGCGGCAACGACTACGTGGTGGTCGCCGGCCGCGGGGTGCGCGTCGAGACGTTCCTGGAGCAGTTCCTGTTTCCCGGCGCGATGAAGCAGGCGCGCATCGGCAGCCTGTCGGGCGGCGAACGCAACCGCGTGCTGCTGGCGAAGCTCCTGTGCCAGGGCGGCAACGTGCTGGTGCTCGACGAGCCGACCAACGACCTCGACCTGGCGTCGCTGCGCGCGCTGGAGGATGCGTTGCTGGCGTTCCCGGGCAGCGCGATCGTGGTCAGCCACGATCGCTGGTTCCTCGACCGCATCGCCACGCGCGTGGTGCATCTCGACGGCGAGGGCGGCGTGCGGGTGCACGAAGGCGACCTGTCGCTGTTGCTCGAACGGCTGGCCCAGGAAGCGGCCGAACGCGCCGCCGCGGCGGCACAGGCCGCGGCGGCCGAGAAGGCGCGGGCGGCCCGGGCGGCGGCCGCCGCCGCGTCAGCGCCGGCGCAAAAGCGCACCAAGCTGAGCAGCCGCGAGCAGCAAGAACTCGAAGCCCTGCCGGCGCGCATCGAAGCCGCCGAGGCCGAATTGGCGGCCGTCGACCGCGACCTGAACGACCCGGCGGTCTACACGGCGGCCGGGCGCGCGCGCTACGACGAGCTGAGCCGCGCCCGGGCCGCGCTGCCCGAACGCATCCAGGGGCTCTACGCGCGCTGGGAAGAGCTGTTGGCCCGCACGTAGTCGCCAGCGCACCAGCAGCGGCAGCCCGTTGCCGCCCGGCGCGGGCCCACCGTAAGCTGCCGACCCGTGCCTGCCGCGCCGCTCGCCGATCCACAGTCCCGCTTGGGCCAGTTGCAGCGCGGGCAAGGCCGCGGGGTCCTGCGCGCCCGCGCCGACGGGGTGGCGGCGCACGAGGACCTGCTCGCGTGTGTGCTGGCGGATCCGCGCTGCGAGCCGGCGTTCGAAGCGCGCAGCCGCTGTTACGCCGAACTGGCGTTGTGGCTCGCCGTGCCGCTCGAGCCGCTGTTCGCGCGGGCGGTGGCGCCGGCGGGCTCTCTGGTCGGCGAGACGCTGGCCGGCCTGTGGGCCTTGGGCTCGCCCGCGGTGCGAGCGTTCGTCGCCGATGCGGCGGTGGACGAGGCTGCGCTCGCCGCGGTGGTGGCCGCTCTGTTCGACGGCCGCTGGGCCGTCCCGGTCGACCTGCCGCCGCGCGCGCGGGCGCTGTGGTTGCAGCACGCGCGCGAAGACGCCGACTGCGTGGCTGCGGCCGTGCGCAGCGAAGCGCGCAGCGAACTCGCGGGGCTCACCACGGACGAACTGCTGGAACTCGGGCGCGATGCGCAGAACGACCGCCGTGACCGGTTGCTCGGCGAGCTGTGCGCGCGCGGCGACGCGGCGACGCGCAACCGGCTGTTCGCGACGCTGCGGGACGATGTGGTCTACGGCCGCGTGCGCCTGGCCGCGCGCGCGCTGGGTCTGTGCGCCGACGACCGGCCACTGGCCCTGGCCGAGGACTACTTCGCGCGGCCCGACGCCGACCACGTGCCGCCGGGGCGGCTCGACGGCGTGGCGCGCATGCGGCGGGCGTGCCTGGTCGAGTACCTGCTGCACCTGCCGCCGCCGCACGCGCTGGCTCAGGCGCGCCGCTGGCGCGGCTTCGGCGGCTACTTCGACGTTGCGGTGGGGGCGGTGTTCCGCGAGCACGCGACCCCGGCCGACCGGGAAGCGCTCGAGGCCTACGTCGGAGCACACGCCGGGCGCGATGGCGGCATGGCGGTGATCGACGAACTCGATGCGCTGGCGCGCCTGGGCGACAGCCGTTCGGCGCCGCTCTTGCTCGAAATCGCCGCGACCACGACGGGTAGCCAGGCGCGGCGGCGCGCCGTGCAGGCGCTGGCGATGATGCCGGACGCGCCAGGGGCCGTGGCCGAACTGCAGGCGGCGCTGTGGGACTGCGAGGACGAAACCGCGGCGGTGGCGTGCTCGTTCGTGCCGGAGCTCCATGCCGCCGGGCGCGCACGCCTCGTCGAACTGGTGGCGCAGCCGTTGGCGGCGCCAGAATTGCGGCAACGCGCCAGCGCCCGGCTGCGGCGGCCGCGTTAGTGGCAGCGGTGCGTCGGGATGCCCGACTGCGGCGCCCAGAAGCGGTCCAAAGGAGCGGCGCAGAGCCATGGCGCCGCCGCTGGCTGCGGCCATCCGCCTGCCGGCTGCCGGCGGCTCACTTCGGCAGTTCGGGCGGCGCGAACGGCACCTTGCCGTCGAGTGCCTTCAAGAACGCGACCAGCTTGCCGATCTCGGCTTCGCTGAGCTTGCGGTCGACGAGCAGTGGATCCTTGTGTGGGTTGTCGATGCCGCCGCTGGCCATCACGCGCACCGCGTCGGCGAGCGTCGCGGCGCTGCCGTCGTGGAAGTACGGCCCGGTGCGCGACACGTCGCGCAGGGTCGGCGTCTTGAACGCGCCGGTTTTCTTCGGGTCGTCGAAGGCGTTCTTGGCCGCGGCGCCGACGTCGGGAGTCTCAGCCTTCATGCCGATGCCGACGTTGTGGAACTGCCGGTCGGTGAACAAGGGCGGCATGTGGCAGGTGATGCAGGCTCCCTTGCCGACGAACAGGGCCCAACCCTGCTTCTGTTCGGCGTCGAGTGCGTCGGCTTCCCCGCCGACGAAGCGGTCGTAGGCCGAGTTCCCGGAGCGCAGTTCGCGCAGGAACGCCGCCAGGGCCTGGCCGATGTTGGCCTCGTTCGGCGCCTGGCCGAACGCGGCCTGGAACGACTTGGCATACCCGTCGACTGCGGCCAGCTTGGCGGCGACGGCGTCGGGTTTGCCGCCGAGCTGGGCTTTCCACGCCGCGACCACGTTGCCTTCGAGCGAGCGGGCACGGCCGTCCCAATACAGGCGGTCGAGGTAGCCGACGTTGTACATCGTCGGCGAATTGCGGGTGTTGGTCTTGCCGTCGTCCTTGGTCGACAATGGCTTCTGGTCGGTGAACGCGTGCTCCGGCAGGTGGCAGTTCACGCAGGCCATGGTGCCGCTGCCGGACAGCCGCGGGTCGAAGAACAGCTGTTTGCCGAGCGCCACCTTGGCCTCGGTGGTGGGGTTCTCGGCCGAGGTCACGAGGGCGGCGTTCTCCAGGCCGCGCGGCGCCGCCGGGGCGGCTTCGGCCGAGGCTTCGGCGGGCTTCGGGGTCGGTTCCTGGGACCGCAGCGCCGGGGCGAGCAGGTGCACCAGCACGGGGACGAACACGGAGAGGGTGGACTTCATGGTGGGGGTCGGCGGCCGCTTGGGCCAAGCCCCATGCTAATGCGCCGCCTACGCACAAAGCACCAGGGCCGAATCCAGATCCGCGTCCGCCGAGCCAGCGCAGGTCCCGGTCATTCGTCGTGGTCGTCGCCCTGGGCCATCACGTGCCGTTCCACCACCGGCTCGAGCTGCTCGCGCCAGACGCGCACGAACTCCGGGTGCCGTAGGCAGATCTCGCAGGCCTTTCGGTTGGCGAAGCCCGAAAACAGCGCCAGGGTGTAGCCACCGCGTTCGTTGGCGACGTTGTGCGTGACCGTGAAATGCTCCACACCGGGCATGGTTTCGACCAGCGCCGCGAGGGCGTGTCGGGCGCCCCGGACCCGATCCAAGGCGATGCCGGGCTTCAGGGCGAACAGGATGGTGCAGTGGAACATGTGGCGGCTGGCAAATTCGCGCTTCGCTCCGTTCCGAACAAGGAAACTGCTGCTTTGCGTGGCACGACCTCCAAGCAACGCATGTGCGCATCTGTGGATTTTCGGTTGGGCGTATTCAATTCCTTGTGCAGCCACATACTGCCCGCCATCCTGCGGAACGGGTGCAAACTCCTCGGATCCAGGAAGCTGTGCGCATCTGGCTGTACAGCCAGGATCTCTGGTGCAGGCGACGCAGGCTCCTCACGGGCGCGAAGATCGCCGCAGGATGGCTGTGCCACGGGCGCGTCCGTGGTTACCAGAAATCCGGCGTGCCAGCCAACGCAGCAGCTTAATCTGAAGGGGATAGTGAGCTTGCTCGACACCGCACTGGCAGCCCAGTTGGTGCACGCCGCCCGGGCCGTGCGCGGCGCGGCCTATGCCCCGGCCTCGGGGTTCGCCGTGGGCGCCGCGGTGCTGGCTGCCGATGGTTCGGTGCACGTCGGCTGCAACGTCGAGAACGCCAGTTATGGCTTGACCATCTGCGCCGAACGCGCAGCGGTGTGTGCGGCGGTGGCGGCTGGGCAGCGCCAACTGGTCGCGGTGGCGGTGGCCACGGGCCTGCGCGAGCCGGCGCGGCCGTGTGGCGCGTGCCGCCAGGTGCTGGCGGAGTTCGGTCGGGACATGGTGGTGTTGTTGGCGGGGCCGGTGGATCCGTGGTGCTCGACCAGCTTGGCCCGCTTGCTGCCCGAGCCGTTCACGTTCGGTGATCTGGCGTCGTCATGAGCGAGCGGTCGTTGCCTGCCGCCGGTCGCACCCTGCCGCGCGCCCTCGCCGTCGCCGCTGTGTTGTCGGCGCTGGCGTACTGCGCGTTCGCGGTGGTGCGCCTGGCCTGGGTCGGCGACGACGCCTACATCACGTTCCGCATGGTCGAACACGCGGCGACCGGGCATGGGCTGCGGTGGAACGTCGCCGACCGCGTGCTGACCAATGCGCACCCGCTGTGGCTGTTGCTGCTGCTGGTGCTGCGCCAGTTCGGCGCCGATCTCTACGTGCTGGCGCTGGGGCTCGGCGGTGCGTGCACCCTGCTGGTCGTGCTCGGGCTCGGGCGGCTGTGCGGCAATCTGTGGCTCTGGGCGGCGGCGCTGGTGGCGTTCGGCGCTTCGCGCGCGGCGACCGTCTACGCCACGTCGGGACTCGAGAACCCGCTGGTGGCGGTGCTGTTGCTCGGCTTCGTCACCACTTGGCTGCGGCGGCCGGCCGGGCCGCGGACCTTGCTGTACTTGTCGCTGTGGGCGGCTGGCTCGGTGCTGGCGCGCATGGACACCGCAGTGTTGTACGCGCCGGCTCTGCTGGTGGCAGGGCTGCGGCTCGGGTTGCGTTCGGGGGCCGCGCGCCTCTGCCTCGGCCTCACGCCGCTGTGGCTGTGGCTCGGCTTCGCCTTCTTCTACTTCGGCACGCCCTGGCCTTCGGTGGCGTATGCGAAGGCGCTGGCCACCGGCCTGCCGCGCGGCGCGCTGCTCGCCGAAGGCCTGCACTACCTGGGCGACGTGGTGCAGCGCGATCCGTGGACGGCGCTGGTGGTGGTGCTGGGACTGTTGCAAGGCCTGCTCGGCCCACACCGGGCGCGGCAGGCGCCCTTGGCGCTCGGGGGCCTCGGCTACCTCGGCTACGTGGTGTGGATCGGCGGCGACTTCATGGCGCTGCGCTTCGCCATGGTGCCGTTCGTGCTGGCGCTGGCGCTGGCGAGTGATGCGCTGCGCACGGCGCCGCCGCGGCTCTGGGCCGGTTGCGCGGTGCTCGGGGGCTTGCTGTCGTTCGTGCCCGGGCTGCCCGACCCGTTCCGCAGCGCGCCGGTCGATCCGATGCAGACCGCGAACGGCCCGATCGTCGACGAACGCTGGTTCTTCGAACACCACCTGGGTCTGTTCGGCCGCGATCCGCGGCCGCGCCAGGACAGCATCGGCCCGCTCTTTGCGCTGTGGGGCATGCGCGGGCGGGTGCTCGACGTGCAGGGCGCGGTGGGGCAGGTCGGCTACTGCGGCGGGCCGCGGCTGCACCTGGTCGATCCGTGGCTGTGCGATCCGCTGTTGGTGCGCTTGCCGATCGCCGATCCGGCGCGTTGGCGGGTCGGGCACTACACGCGCCGCATCCCAGAGGGTTACCTGGAGTCGCTGGCGACCGGCGAGAACCGCATCGTGCATCCGGCCCTGGCGGAGTATTGGGCCAAGTTGCAGTTCGTGGTGCAGGGGCCGTTGTGGTCGTGGGCGCGCCTCGGCACGGCGTGGGAGCTGCTGGTGGGCCGCCACGACCACCTGCTCGCGCGCTACGTGGCCGAACACTACCGCACCCCGCCGCGGCTCGCGGTCGCGGCTGCGGCGTTGCCCACGTCGTTGTCGGGCCAGAACCACTGGTTCGACACCCCCTGCTGGTTGGTCGCCGACGGCGGTCTGGAAGTGCGCTTTGCCGCTCCGGTGCAAGGGGCCGCCGTGACGCTGTGGCTCGACGGTGGCGACCACTACGACCTCGACTTCGTCCGCGGTGGGGTGGTGGCGCACACCGCGTCCCTGGCCACCGGCGACCAGTTCTACGCCGGCTTCGCGCCGGTTGCCGTGCCCGTGCCGGAGACGGCCCGCGGCTTCGAACAGATCGTGCTGCGGCGCGCCTTCGATGCGGCGACCCAGCGGCAGCTGCTGGAACGGCCCGAAGCCGAGCGACGGGTGAGCCGGCTGGTGCAGGGCACGTCGAACGACTCGGTGTGGGCACTGGCGGCGCTGCGCTGCGATTGAGCGGCGGCGGCCGGGGGCGGGTGTCGGCCGCACCCGGCTCAAGTCGTGCGGGCCGTGGCGTCGATGCCACCGGCACATGCACGTCGAAACCACGCAACTGCAGGGCGTGAAACTGCTGGTGCCGGAGGTGTTCACCGACCACCGCGGCAGCTACGCCGAGATCTACGACCGCGTGAAGTACCACGACGCCACCGGCGGCGTGGAGTTCGTGCAGGACGACCTCTCGATCTCCCACGAACGGGTGCTGCGGGGGCTGCACGGCGACTTCGCGACCACCAAGCTGGTCTCGGTGTTGTCCGGCACCGGCTACGCACTGGTCGCCGACAATCGACCCGAGTCCGCGACCTACCGCCGCTGGCAGGCGTTCGAGCTGTCGGGCAGCAATCGCCGGCAACTGCTGCTGCCGCCCGGCATCGGCAACAGCATCCTGGTGCTGCAGGGGCCGCTGCTCTACTGGTACAAGCAGTCGACGCACTTCGCGCCGGGGCGGCAGTTCACGATCCGCTGGGACGATCCCGAATGGGGCTTCGTCTGGCCGATCGCCGAGCCGATCCTCAGCGAACGCGACCGCAGGGGGGCGTATGCCACGGCGACCTAGGGCGCTCGTCACCGGGTTCACCGGCATGGTCGGCAGCCATCTCGCCGACCACTTGCTGGCGCACACCGACTGGGACCTGTTCGGCCTGTTGCGCTGGAACGACGACCTGCAGAACGTCGACCATTTGCTGCCGCGCATCAACGACCGCGACCGCGTGGCGCTGCTCTACGGCGACCTCGACGACCAGCCGTCGCTGCACAAGGCGGTGGCGGCGAGCGCGCCCGACTACGTCTTCCACTTGGCGGCGCAGAGTTATCCGCAGACCAGTTTCGACGCGCCGCTCGAGACGCTGCGCACCAACATCCTCGGCACCGCCGGGCTGCTCGAAGCGATCCGCCACAGCGGCCTCTCGCCCGTGGTGCACGTGTGCGCGTCGTCGGAGGTGTTCGGCCGCGTGCCGAAACACCTGCTGCCGATCGACGAGGACCGGCCGTTCCACCCGGCGTCGCCCTACGCGATCAGCAAGGTCGGCACCGACCTGGTCGGCCGCTTCTACGCCGAAGCCTACGGGCTGTGCGTGATGACCACGCGCATGTTCACGCACACCGGCCCGCGGCGCGGCGATGTGTTCGCCGAGTCGTCGTTCGCCAAGCAGATCGCGTTGATCGAAGAGGGTCGAGTGGCGCCGGTGCTGCGCACCGGCAATCTCGACTCGCTGCGCACCTGGGCCGACGTGCGCGACGCGGTGCGCGCCTACCACTTGCTGGTCACCGTGAATCCGGTGCCCGGCGCCTACTACAACATCGGCGGTGCCCACACCTGCACGGTGGGCGCGATGCTGCAGCATCTGCTGTCGTTGTCGTCGCGCGACGACATCGAGGTGGTCACCGATCCGGCACGCCTTCGCCCGATCGACGCCGATCTGCAGGTGCCCGACACGCGCAAGTTCACGGCGCACACCGGCTGGACGCCGCAGATCCCGTTCGAACGCACCATGCAGGACCTGCTCGACTGGTGGCGGGACCGTGTGCGCAGCGGGCGCAACTTCCTGGTGCGCTGACCAGCCGCGGAGCACCGCGCCGAGCTGGCGCTGCCGTTGCCCGTCAGGCGGCGTCGCTGGCCAGCGGCAGTTCGACGCGGAAACAGGCGCCGCCCTGCGGTTGGTTCTGCACCGACAAGCGCCCGCCGTGGCCGGTGACGATGCGATGCGCAATGGCGAGGCCCAAGCCCGTGCCTTGGCCTGGTGGTTTGGTGGTGAAGAACGGCTCGAACACACGGTCGTGCAGTTCTGCGGGGATGCCTGGCCCTTGGTCTCCGACCTCGAGCCAGGCGATCGCCGTGTCGGCCGAAGTGCCGCAGCGCACCGCCACGGCCGTGCCGGCTGGGCTCGCGTCGAGCGCGTTGCGCAGCAGATTCACCAGCACCTGCCGGAACTCCGCCGCGTTGCCGCGCACTGCCGGTCCCTGGGCATGGCCCTGCCCGGCAGCGTGGCCCGCGGTGGGGGCGCTGGCTTCGATCTGCAGGGCGACACCCTTCTTCGCGAACTGGTGGGTGAACAGCTGCGCGATGCCGTGCAGCTCGTGGCCGAGCCAGAACAGTTGTTGCTGCGGCTGGTCCTGGCGCGCCAGGTGCAAGAGCCCTGCGGTGATGTCCTTGGCGCGCATCGCCTCCCGGTGCACGATCGCCAGGTACTCGCGCAGGCCGTCCGGCTCGAGCTGGCCCTCGCGTTGCAGCTCGCGCTGCAGCCCTTCGGCGCAGGCGGCGATGCTGGCGAGCGGGTTGTTGATCTCGTGGGCGATGCCCGCGGCCAGGCTGCCGAGTTCGGCGAGCTGCGCGGAACGCAGCACTTCGCGGGAGCGTTCGGCGACGCGCTGCTCGAGCTGTTCGTGGTGCGCGCGCAGCTTGCCGGCCATCGCCGCGAACAGGCTGCCGAGCCGGCCCAGTTCGTCGTCGACGCCCTTCGGCACGGCCACGTCGGCGCCGCGGGCCAGGGCCACGGTCGCCGCCTGCAGCGCGGCCACCGGCCGCAGCACGCGCCGGCGCAGCAGGAACATCAGCCAGACGCAGGTCAGCACACTGGCGGCGCCGAGCACCAGCAGCAGTTGCCGCAGGTGGTGGGTGCGTTCGTCGACGGCTTGGCCGAGTTCGCGCGCCTCGTGGTCGATGCGACCGCCGAGCAGCGCCGCGTCGCGCACCGCCCGCTCCAGCGGCGCACGCAGTTCCGCCACCGGAGCGCCCCGCTCCAGCAGGGCCTGCAGTTCCTGGCAGGCGTTGCCGATCTGTTGCAGCAGGCGCGCTTCTTCCGCCTGGTGGGCTGCACTCGAGGGATCGTCGTCCAGGGCGAACCGCTGCACGGCCGCGAGAGCCCCGCGCAGGTGGTGGCGCAGATCGCCCTGGACCACTTCGCCGGGCGGGCCAGCCGCGTCGGCGGCGAGGCCCAGCCAGCGCTGGCATCCCGCCAATTCGTAGCCGAGGCTGCGCGCCAGGGCGTTCTCGCGCGCTTCCTCGAGCAAGCGCTGCAGGTCCTGGTGCACCTGGCGCGCGCTGCCGACGGCCGCCGCGATGCCGATCGCCAGCACCAGGCACAACGGCATCAGGGCGAGCGCCACCGCGTGCCAGAGCGGCCGCGCCACCGGGGCTCGCTGCAGCGCTTCAACCACCGCTGCGCCTCACGAACGCGAGGTCCAGGCCGAGCGTGACCTGGTGCTCGGCGCCACCGAAGCCGAGAAACGTTCGACGCGGCAGGCCGTAGTCGCTCGCCGCCACGGTGCCGTGCCCGAGGAAGCGCTGGGCCTGGCCGGGCAGCGCTGCGCGCCACAGCCCGAGCGTCTGGCGAACCACGTGGCCGCCGAGGGCGAGCCGGCCGTCGAACACCAGTTGCACCAGGCCTGGCACCGGCGTGGTGAGGGTGTGGGCGAGGGTGCCGCGGAACACCACTTCGCCGCTGCGGTGCACGCCCAGCAGTTGCCGCAGTGCGTCACTCGGCACCGGCGCGCCGTCCAGGCCGACCAGCGACGCGAGGTCGAGGCGCAGTTCGAGCTGGCAGCGCTGCGGCTCGGGGTCGAGTTGCAGGCTGCCGCGCAGCGACGGGCACTTGGCCGCCAGTTCGCCGATGGCCCCGCGCACCAGAAAACGCGCCGTCGAGCGCTCCGCCACCAGCTCCAGCACGTCCTTGTTCGGGCGGAACGGCAGCAGGTTCGGCGTGGGCAAGGCCACCGCATGGCCCGGGGGCAGCGGCGCGGCCGCCGCGGGGCGCCCGGCTTCGCGAAAGGCGAACCCCAGGCCCGCCAGCAGCAGCGGGCCGAACGTGCCGAGGGCCGTGCGCCGCGGGTGGTTCATGCCAGGGCCGCCCGGAACGCGCGCCAGAACGAGGGCCTCCGCAGATCGCGCGGATGGATGGTGTCGCCGGTCAGCGTCACCACCAGGTCCGCCACCGCCGGCCAGCGCGCTGCCGCGGCGACGAAACCGTGCACCAGGGCCGGCCAGCGCAACAGCCGCTGCAGCCAGGCCGAAGCCTGGAGGCGCGGCACCAGTTCGCGGCGGCGCGCCGCCAGGTAACCGTCCATGGCTGCTGTGGCGCGCCCGGGTTCGTGCAGCGCCGCCGCCAGGGCCGTGCTCAAGTGCTGCGCGCCGCACAGAGCGAAGTAGATGCCCTCGCCGGTCAACGGATCGACGTAACCCGCGGCATCGCCGACCAGGGCCATGCCAGGCACCACGGCACTCTTGGTGCGGTGCGCGAACGGCCCGCAGCCACGCCACGGCGCAAGCCTCTGGCCCGGTGCCAGCCGTGCGGCGAAGTGCGGCGCGTGCCGCCGCGCGTGATCTTGCACGAACGCGTCCCAATCGGCGGCGGTGCGGCCGCGCCACTCGGAGCGTTCGAGCACCAGGTTGACGCTGAACAGTTCCTGGTCGACTGCGGTCGCGGCGAAGAAGCCGCGCGGCAGCAGGTGTACTTCGGCGTACGGCGAGGCCTCTACCGAGCGGAAGTGGCCGACCAGCGCCAGCCGCTCCAGCCAGCGCACCGGTTCGGACAGGGACAGAGCGCGTGCCAGCGGCGAACGCAGCCCGTCGGCGGCGACCACCCAGCGCGCGGTGACCAACACCGGGTGGCCGTCGTCGGCCACCAGCTCGGCGCCGACCACGCGACCGTCCGCGGCCCGCTGCGGCCCGCGGCAGGCATGGCCGGGCAGGAACTGCACGCCCGCCGCGACCGCGTGGGCCACCAGCGCCTGGTCGAACGTCTGGCGCCGGATGCCGAAGCCGGTCCGGGTGTAGACCGGCCGCTCGCCGATCTGCAGAAACCGTCCCAGCGCCCGCCGTTCGCCGCAGTGGAGGTGCATGCCACGCACGAGCTGCGGGCCGAGCGCTTGCACCGCGTCCGCCGCGCCGAGCGCTTCGAGATACGGCAGGCACTCCGGGCTCAGGAACTCGCCGCACGGCTTGTCGCGCGGGAAGGTTTTCTGGTCGGCGAGCACGACGCCGAAACCGGCCTGCGCCAGCGCCGCCGCCGTGGCGCTGCCCGCGGGGCCCGCACCGACCACCAACACGTCAGTTTGCATGGTTGCCTTCCGCTTGGCCGCCCGCCACTGCAGGGCTCTGCGGCAGCGAGGCCCCGCACAGCCACAGCGGCAGCAACACGACACAACCGATTCCCGCACCCACGATCGTGCAGCACGCCAGCACCGCGAATTCGCGGGTCGTCGACAGCCGGCTCAGCAGGGCCGTGGCGAAGCCGAGCACCAACAGCCCGCTCGACAGCAGCATCGGCCGCCCCAGCACGGCGAGTGCCGCCACCGCCGCATCCGGGCGGGTGCAACCGCGGCGCAGTTCGCGGTAGCGGTGCAGCAAGTGCAAGGTGTTGTCGACGATCAGGCCGAGCATGGTGCAGCCGATCATGCCGGTCGCCACCGACACGGGATGGCCGGCGAGGCCGAGCCCGCCGTAGAGCCACAGGCACGGCAGCAGGTTCGGCACCATGCCGAACAGGCCGAGGCGCACCGAGCGCAGGGCGAACACCAGCATCGCCGCGAGCACGATCAGGGTCAGATACAAGCTGCCGAACAACCCGTGCAGCAGCGCTTCGCTGTCGCGCACCATCTGCACCGCCGGACCGGCGAGGCGCAGGCCTTCGAGCCCGAGCACCGCAGCGGTGCGTTCGAGTTCGGCGAACAGCGGCGTGCGCAGTTCGGTGCCGCCGGGCTGCAGCAGCAGGGGCACGGCGAGATCGCCCGCCGCCGAGCGCAGCGCCGGCCCACCCGGCCCGGCCAGTCCCGGCTGCTGCAGCGCGCTCGCCACGAACGGCAACAGGCGCAACGGGTCGGCGGCCGGGCTGCGTTCGGTCACCAGCAACTGGATCGGTTCGACGCCGCCCAAGCGCGCGACCAGGGTTTCGTGGTCGATGCGGGACGGTTCGTCGGCCGGCAGCAGGGCCAGGGGTTGGTTGTCGGCCTGCAACTGCGCGAGCCCGGCGCAGGCCAGCGCGGTGATCGCCCCGACCCCGGCGAAGACGCTGCCGCGGCGCCGCTGCACTTCGGCGAACCAGCCCGGGACTTGGGTGGCCTCGGCCGCCGCGACCTTCGCCTCGGCATCTACGTGGCCGTCCGCCATGGCCACGGCCGCCCCGGCGAGCCAGCGCGGCACCAGCCAGAAGACGAACGCATGCACCAGCGCCACGCCGAGTGCGGCGCGCACGCCGAAGTCGACCACCGCCGGCACCGGGTTGGTGGCGAGTGCCAGCAAGCCGACCATGGTGGTGGCCGTGGCCCACAATGCGGGACTCTGCAGTTCGGCCGCCGCCAGCGCCGCGGCCCGTTCGGCCGGGGCGCCGGCTCTGGCGTGGCGGCGGAAGCCCTCGACCAGGTGCACGGCCGCGGCCACGCCGATGGTCAGCAGCACCGGTTCGAGCAGCGACTGCACGGGGTCGAGGCGGTGGCCCAGCGCCGCGCACAGGCCGCTGGTCCAGACGATGGCCAACAGGGCCGGGGCCAGCGCCGCCACCGCGAGGCGCACGCGGCGGTAGACCGCGAGTGCCGCCGCGAACAGGACGGCGACCAGGAGTGGCACCAGCGCATGGCGTTCGGCGGCAACCAGCTCGGCGATGCGGCCTTCGAGCAGCGGCAGGCCGGTGGCGCGCAGGGTCAGGCCGGGCGGGGTGAGGCGGCGGGCCATGGCCAGGGCCTCGTGGGCGCCGCGTTGGGTGTCGGCGCGCAGGTCGACGGCGAACAGCGCAAGGTCGGGTTCGGGGCTCGGCAGGGTGCGGCAGGCAGCCGTGTCGGGCAGCTGGCGGAGCTGTTCGGCGAGCGTCTGCAGGGCCTCGGTCTCCGCCGCGGTGATGCCGAGGGCGGGAGGTGCGGCGAACGCGAGCAGGATCGTGTCGAGGCTCGGCAGCAGTTCGGCGAGGTCGCGGTTCGCCTCGGCAGCGGGGCTGTCCGGGATCTTGAGGTTGCGGTTCTGCGGGTCGACCTGTTGGTGCAGGCCGAGGTAGAGGCAGGCGGCGGTGCCGAGGGCCAACACGCCGGCCTGGAGCCAGGCGAGCAGGGTGCGGGGCGTTCGGCGGGGCATCGGCTCGGCCCAGCATACGGCGTGCCAGGGTGGTGGGCAGTGGTTTGCGTGCGGTTGGTGGGCGGGCGTGGGTGGGGGGCGTGTAATTCTTGCAAAGGGGTGTGCAAGAACGGCATGACCGCATGGGGCCTTCCTGGTAGCATTGGTGACTCCTGTTGGCGGAAGGCAGACTTTTCGAGGTTCCACCGGACGGGAAGCAGTTTCGGTCCCTCTGAAGGGCAGATGCCTGAACTTCGACTTGCTACAACCGTTGCGCTCTGCCCCGGTTTGGCGCCAGCCGTGCTTCCCGTCCCGTTAGGGGGCGGCCATGTGCTTCGGCCGATGGCCTTGGGAGTATTGTGTACGGCGTTTCCACACCTTGACAGGCAGTCGGGCGAACTTAGACTCGGCAGCGTGATGACGCCAGCTTATGACCCGACTGATCAAGAGTTTCAGGAAGCGCTGGTGCGGGTGCTGGCCGAGCTCATCAATGACTTCAATGAGCATGATGTCGAAGATTGCATGCAGGATGCCTGTGCTATAATTTGGATGGGCATCACGATGGGTTACTACTCCTTCGAGCACCGCGGGGGCTTGATCGCGCTCCTGAGAAAAATCACTCGCAACCTGCTTATACACAGGACCGAGAGGCGTAAGTTGGAGCAGAAGGGTCGGCAAGTTGTTCTTGAGCGAATGCAAGCGGCTCCCTCGGAAATCGAGCAGAAACAGAAAGAAAGAAGGCTGGAGCTTATAGATCAAGCAATGAAAAGCCTTCCTGAGGAGGACCGTGATTTGCTCACTTTGTCTCCGCAAGAAGCCATGAAAAAACTCTCCATAAAGCATTCGGCATATTACGAGCGACGTAAAAAGGCCGGGCGTGATTTGAGGGAATTGGTTTTGGAAGCTGAGGAAGATGATGTCTACCTTACTTCCAGGGTTTTGTTATTTTGGGCTCGCCAGGATTCCCTGGAGCCTTTGCAGGGGGAGGGCGCGTCATGAATCGTCGCGACCAAAGAATCCTGGACGCCGACATCGCTTCCTTGTTGATCGACTTTGCCCGTGGTACATCACCTCAGCGACCTCTGGGGAGAGCCCGCAGGCAGCAGCTCGTGGCCTACCTCGACACTGTTGTGGTCGACCCCGAGTCCGTGATGGCTCACCTGAGGTATGTCCGCAAGGCGCTCAAGGGCCAGAAAACGCCGGTTTGCGAGCTGTCCGAAGTCATTACCGAGAAGTTCCTGGAGCAGGGTGCCGATGCCCTTTCCGACGAACAGCTTGTAAGTGTACTGCTGGATCCTCTGGCGATGATGGGATTGCACGACGATGTCGACGAGCGAGTCCCACCTCATTTCGAGGATGCCATGGTGGCATCAGCCCGTGCATACTTGGCGGATTTGGGTGTCGAGCCCGTCAGGCCTTGGTTGCCGGCTGCGCCAGAGCTGGAGCTCGCGGGTGCTCCTGAGCTTGCTTCGACCCGTGGCATGGACGCTGCCGAGGCTGCCCAAGGGCAAAAAAAGTGGCTCGTGCGTGGTCACCACGTGCGGTGGCGCAAGGGATCGGAGGCTTTGTTGGGCAAGGACGGCATTCCTTCGACAGCCACGGTCACGGCCGACTGGGATGCAAAGGAGCGTTGCTTGGTGGTGCGCCTCGCTGGCTTTCTGGCGCCTGGCAAGGGTTCTGCTGCCAGTGTCGTCGTGTTGGATGCACAAGGCGTGGTTTTGGCCGAGGCTGGATCCAAGACTCTGTCGATGCTCAAATTGAGCACGTCCACGTCGCGGGCGGACGTTCATTGCATTCGAGTCGAGCACGTCCGCGGCGGCTTCTGGGACATCGTTGCGATTCTCCCTTACTGACTGCGTGCCTGCCGAGACGGATAGATCCGCGGACCATCCGCGTGCCATGGATCTGTTCGCAGGAACCCTTTCGGTGCTCACTTCTGCAGCTGCTTTGCAACGTCTGGGCCCAGATTGGAATCAGCGGCCCGAGCGAGACTGGGTACAACCATGCTGGAGAAGGGGACTCGTCGGGCGCAGCCTGGTGCGGCGCCGTAGACTGACGACCTGCGGGTTGCTGTTCGCCGTACGTTGGCGCTACTGCGCTCATGCGTTCTGGCGAGGTGTCGCACTTCAGGCGGATTGGTTCTCGGGCCTGTGGCGAAGCAGGGCCCGAGAACGATCACGTCTCCCGTTCGAAGATCAACAGCATCTCTTCCCGGTGGCTGGTCAGCAGCCCGGGAATCGAATTCGCCGATGCCTCGGCGAGCCGCCAACCTTGTTCGCCCATCCGGTTCAGCGTGGCGGCGAGTGCCGCGGCGTCGAAGCGACCGCTCCAGAGTCCGTCGCGATGCGTTACCACACGGTATTCGAACTTCGTGTGTGGACGGGGTGCTGTGCCTTTGGCTCGTGTGCCGTTCGTGTGGTCCATGTCACGAAGCCCCCGCTGAGGTCAGTGTGAGGGGTTGGGACGTCGGGACGGGGGCGGTAGGGTGCCGCACGATGTCTGCGGCAGATGGGAGTGTGTTCATAGTTCGATGGTCCATGCGAGCAAGAAGGCTCGGGAGAGCCGAGAATCCGCAGGTCGAGGGTCATTTGCCGCTCAGGGTTGGCTTCTGCTCGCCTGCTGCCGGCGGGCGTCCACCCTGCGGATCGTCGTAGACGCGCTGGAGGCTTCGCTTTGCTTCGTTTGCGCGAATGCGCGCGCACATGGACAGCCATGCGCGCAGCTGTGTGCGGGCTTCCCGCTCCGCCAAGTCGAGGATTCGCAGGTGCGCGGCAAGGCGGCGGTCTCGATCGGGTCGGCCACCGCCGCCGCATCACCTGCGCGACGCTCGGATATCAGATCAGGGGCGATTGAAGGTCGGGAAGGGCCGAGACCAAGGCCCTGCGGCATCCGCGTCCACTTGGACTTTGGTCCCAGCGCTGTTCTT
>JAEUHP010000029.1 GCA_016795295.1 Planctomycetota bacterium
CTGAAGATCACCGGCGGGCTGTTCAAGGAGACGTTCCTGCAGGTGGCGCGTGACTACACGAAGGAACGGCTCGGGGCGCGCAGCGTCGACGCGAACTTCATGATCATCGACGACGGTCTGGCCGCGATCGCCGCAGCGCCCGAGCGGTTCGACGTCGTGGTCACCACGAACATGTTCGGCGACATCGGCTCGGACATCGCGGCCAAGGTGACGGGCGGTGTGGGCTTGGTCAGCTCGAACAACACGAATCCGAACAACCCGCGCGCGGTGTCGATGTTCGAGACCATGGGCGGCACCGCCGACGACATCGCCGGCCAGAACCGGGCCAATCCGGTCGCCCTCGTCGACGCCGCTGCCGAGATGCTCCTGCACATCGGTGGAGCCGCCAACATCCGCGGTGCGGAGCTGATCAAGACCGCGGTGCTCGAAGTCCTCGCCGACGGCCACTTCGTCGGGGACGTCAAGCAAGGCCCCTGGCAGCTGAAGAAGGGCAAGCAGCGCTCCGGCACGCGCGAGTTCACCGCCGAGATCGTGAAGAAGATCCTCGAGCTGCGCGCCCTCAAGGAGGCGCAGCCCGAGCGCACGGTCAAAGAGCTGGCGATCGCGCGGGCGGACGCCGAGGTGCGGCCACTGTTCGAGCGGGTGCTGCGCTCCTACGAACAGTACGCCGCGGACATGCAGCCGGGGAGCGCGCGCTGGGCCGAGTTCGTGGCGCGCAACACGCCGCCGAATCCCATCCGCGCCAACTCCAAGATCGTCGGTTTCGACCTGTTCGTCGACGACAGCGGCCTGCGCACGTCGTTCCGCGCCGACGGCGCTCTGGACGCGGCGGCCACTGGCCTCTTGCCCGCGGTCCGCGAGCTGTTCGAGAGCGAGACCGGCATCGATCTGCGCGGGCTGTTCGACGAATCGCGCGCCGGGAGTCTGCAGTCGATCCGCAGCTTCGGTCAGTACAGCGCGCGCGTGCTGAGCGACTTCCTGCTGGCGCGTGCCGATCTCGCCGAGGCATCGTTCGCGTCGGCGCTCGTGGCGATGCAGGCGAGCCCTGGCACGGTGGAACGCTTCAGTGCGGTTCTGCGGGCCAAGAGCCTTCGGCAGGCGGTGGCCAGCCTCGTCGCGTTCGACCAGGTGAGCATCCAGCTCGTGCAGGCGTTCTACCGGGTGCGTGCCGCGGAGATCCGTCCGATTCTGCACGAGCACGGGTTCAAGCTGCTGCGCATCACGAGCCGTGGCACCGAGATCTACCCGACCATGTGCGACTTCGAGAAGCGCGACGTGGACCGTTACCGGGTGGAGATCGACGGCGAAGGGCCGCTGGCCAAGGCTGGATTCGATCACGCTCGCGTGCAGTCGGCGATCCACGCGGTGCAGAGCCAGCTCGCGGCGCGTGGTTGGATCCTCTCGGAGACCATGCTGAACCGCACGTTCGTCGACGGTGAGGGGCCCCGGGTGGGCAAGGAAGTGGCCGGCGTGTCGCGGCCCTACGCGATGGGCCTCGGCACCGAGTACCGGGACGGGCCACGCCGCCGCAGCACCTGACCGTTCGCGCGAACGGCCCCACCGGCAACCGTAGACGCATGCCTGCTCCACTCCGTTCGGTCGCGGTCGTCGGCGGCGGCTTGGCCGGCCTGGCCGCCGCGGGCGCGCTGCAGCAGGCTGGTGTCGGCGTGACCGTGTTCGACAAGGGCCGCAGCGCCGGTGGGCGGGTGACGACGCGGCGGCGCGAGGCGCTGCAGTTCGACCACGGCGCGCAGTTCTTCACCGTGCGCACGCCCGCCTTCGCAGCAGCGTTGCGGCCACTGCAAGACCAAGGCGTCGTGCAGCGCTGGCACGGGCCGTTTCGCACGCTCGAGCGCGGCGTCGTCAGCGGCGATCCGCGGCCGGGCGCCGAACGCTGGGTCGGCGCGCCGGGCATGTCGGCGCTGCCTCGCGCGTTCGCAGCCGGGCTTACGGTGGTGGTCGGCAGCCGCATCGATGGCCTGCGGCGTGCGGCCGCGCCCGGCGGCTGGTTGCTGGCCGGGATCGACGTCGCGACCGGTGCCGCGCTCGCGCATGGGCCGTTCGACGCCGTGGTGGTGGCGATCCCGACGGCGCAGGCGCACGCACTGCTGCGGACCAGTGGCCTCGCCGGTCCGGTCGCCGACGCCGCAGCCGCGCGCGCGGACGCGCTGCAGCCGTGCCTTGCCGCGCTGGTCGCGTTCGCCGCCCCCTTGGCGGATGGCGATGGCGCGTGGTTCGTCACCGACGACGAACTGGCTTGGGCGGCGCACGATGGCGGCAAGCCAGGGCGCAGTGGTGGACCTGTCTATGTGCTGCACGGTGCGGGGGCGTGGTCGGCGCAGCAGTTCGCCCAGGATCTCGACGGCAACGCCCAGGCCCTCGTGGCTGCATTCGCGCGGTGCCTGGGTCGGTCGTTGCCGCAGGTTGCGCACCTCGAAGGCCATCGCTGGCGCTACGCGCTCGCGGCCGAAGGAGAGCTGGCTCGCGCTTGCGTCGTCGACGCCGACCAGCGCCTCGCGCTGTGCGGTGACGGTCTGGTCGGCGGGCGGGTCGAGGGGGCGTGGGGCAGTGGTTTGGCCGCTGCCGAAGGCTTGCTGGCGATGCGGTGAGGCTGCGGCGTCCGGAAGGACCGGCACCGACAGGCTTGCTGCTGCAGGCCGCCGCCGGACCCTCCTTCAGTCGCTGCGCAGCGTCAGCGCGTTGCCCCACGGATCGACGATCGCCAGTTCGCGGGCCGTGCCCGGCAGGCGGGTTGCAGCGCCCATCCGGACAACGTCTGGGTGCTGCACCAGCAAGCGCGGCGCAGAGGCTTCGCCCTGGACGAAATGCAGAGCGAGGTGCGGCAGGCGCAGCATCGCGGACTGTGGAGTTGGCTGGTCGATCGGGCAGCGCAGCAGGTCGGCGTACCAGCGTGCGGCGGCGGCGACATCGGGCACGGTCAGGGTCACACCCAGCACCCGTGGCGGCTCACTGGCACCGGCCTGGACGGCCGCTTGGCAGGCGAAGTCCGGGTTGCTGACGCATTCGGCCAGCATGGCTTCGAGCCGACCAGCGAGAGCTGGATCCTGGGCGCGCAGGGTGGCGATGGCCGTGGCTCGCTCGGCTGGCGGCAGGTCGAGTGCGTATTCGAACCAGTCGTCGAGTCCGTCCATGGGTCAGGGGCTTCGCTGGCTGCGGGGCGCCGGACGCGCGGAATCGCGCCGCTGGGCTGGGGTGCCGACCGACGGTCCGGGATCAGTACTGGCGTCGCGAGCCTCGATTTCGTGACAAGGGCGCGGTTGCGGACGATCTTGGGTCCCGCAATGGACCTCGAGGCCATGTTCCAGCAGTTCTGCCGCACCCGCGAACCGGCGGTGCTGGGCGCCATCTTCGATGCCACCGCCGACGACCTGTTCAGCCTGGCCCTGCACCTGACCCGTGACCACGCGATGGCCGAGGATGTGCTGCAGGCAACGTTCCTCGTGGTGATCGAGCGCGCCGACCGCTGGCAGACGGATCGGCCGCTGCGACCCTGGCTACTCGGCATTCTGCACCGCGAGGTCAGGGTGGCCAGGCGTCGGGCGCGGCGAGCACCTCAGCCAGGGCGCCTCGCCACCAGAAGCAGCGACGACCCTGACGGCGCGGTGCTTGCCGCGGAAGTGCGGACCGCCGTGCGCGCGGCGCTCGACGGCGTGCCCGAGCCATACCGCCAGGTGATCGACCTGCACCTGCTGCAGGAGCTCGCTCCCGCGGCCATCGCGGCGCGTCTACAGCGCAGCTCCGGCAGCGTGCGGACCCAGCTGTGGCGCGGTCTCGAACTGCTGCGGCAGCGGCTGCCGCAGGGTCTGGCACTCGGCCTCGTAGCGTCGCTGACGGCGAAAGCGCCGCTCGCTGCGGTGCGGCAGCGGGTGGTGGCCGCAGCGGCCGATGCGGGTGCGGTTCCGGTGGCAGCAGTCCTGATCCTTGGAGGCATGGTGAAGAAGGTCCTCACGGTGGCGGTGTTGCTGGTGGTGGGATTGCTGGTGGTCGCGAACGGCACGTGGGATGCCACCATGCGGCCTCTGGACGCACGGGACGAAGCGCTGGGCCCTGCGGCCAGCGCGATGCCCGGTGCAGTGCCATCGGCGGACGGGCGGGAACCTGCGGCCGCTCGTCGGGAACCCACGGCCGCCGCGGGGCCCGCGGGGACACCGCCCATTGCGGCAGACTCGCCGCCGTTCGAGGTCCTCGCACGGGTGTTGGATTTGCGAGGGGCGGCGATCGCCGATGCGGAAGTGGAGGTGCTGGTGCCTAAGGTGGCGGTCCTGCCCACCGGGCAGAGGGTGTCCCCTCGGGACCGGAGCGCCTGCGTGGTGCGCGAACTGCTGAACACCGATGCCGAAGGGCGCGTCCGACTGACTTTGGCCGGGCCGGCGCTGTTGAGTGCGCGCAAGCCGGGAATGGGTTGGTCAGGCGATCGTTTGGTGGGTCCGGATGGACCACGCCGGTGGGGGGAGCTGCTGTTGGTGCTGCAACCGACCGGCACGCTGCGCGGCCTCGTCCTGCAGGCCGACGGGCAGCCCGCGGTCGGGGCCTCGGTCGAGGCGCGGTTGCCGTACTCGCAAGAGATCGTCGGACTGCCGCCAGCCAAGACCGACGCGGAGGGTCGGTTCGAGTTCGAGTGCCTGGCCGGGGCCAAGTCGGTCTTCGACTACCAAGTGCTTGCGCTGCTCGGCGTGGCACACAGCCGCCCCCAGCAGGTGGCTTTGGCTGCCGGCGCAGTGCACGAGATCGTGCTGCGCTTCTTCGGCGAGTTCGTCGTGCGCGGCTTGCTGGTCGATGAGCGTGGTGCGCCCAGTGCCGGCCGTGTGTTCGTGGCGGGGCTGCCCGGCACCGCCACGGCGGAGGCGGCGGTGCATGGTGAATGTGGTGAGGGCGGGCGCTTCGAGTACGCTCTGGATCTTGCCGGGGAGTACCTGGTGGTCGCTGGCCGAGCGGGCAAGGCCCCGGCGCTGGCGGCTTTCGAGGTGGGGGCGGCGCGGCCGGCGGCGAATGTGTCCTTGCGGATGCAGGTGCCTCTGGCGACGCGCGGCCGGTTGGTCGACCAGCAAGGCGCCCCACTGGCTGGGCGCACGGTCTCGATCGTTCCGGAGTGGTCGGCAGCGCTGTCCGAACCGGCCGGCACAGCGGACCTGCTGCTGCGCCTGCACCGCGATGCGTTCAGTGGTCCGCTGCAGGCCACCAGTGACGCGGATGGACGCTTTGCCGTGATGCTGCCGCCTGGGTGGCGGTGCCGCGCGATCACCCCTGCTCTGCCCGAAAGCCGCGAACTCTGGGTGCGCAGCGAGTCGTTCCTCGCACCGTCCGACGCAGTGACTCTGGTGGTGCGCACCCAAGACACGCTCGGCTTCGTACTGGCCGGTCGGGTGCTCGACGATGCAACTGGGCTGCCGGTGCAGGAAGTCGGCATCGAACGGCGCACCGGGGCGGGGCACAGTGGCAGTCTGCAACACGTGGGGCGGGCACGGGACGGTAGCTTCCGGGTCGGTCCACTTGCGCCGAACGGACGCTGCTGGTTCGTGTTCACTGCGGAGGGCCAGGCCCGGACCTTGGTCGGGCCGTTCGATGCAGGGGTCCGCACCGAAACCGTGACCGTGCGCATGCCCAGGCTCGGTCGGGTACGCTGTCGCGTGCTGCGTGCGGACGGCACGCCGGCGGCCAGTGCGTTCGTGGTCTTGCAGCGGGAGGTCGAGGATCCCTTTGCGCCTGCTTGGCAAGGAGCGACCGACCAGAATGGTTGGCGGACCTTCGAGGACGTCGAGCCGGTAGCGTTGCAGGCGCGCGCTTGGGCGTCGCGCCAGGCGGCGCTGCTGCAGGTGGTGCCGGCGTCACTTCCGGTGGTGGTGCGGGCTGGTCAGGACAGTGAGATCGTGGTGGTTCTGGCGCACTGACACTGCCGTGGTTCGGCCGGGCGCAAGGTGTTCATGCCGTCCGCCGGAGCTGCGCCGCGCGCTGCGCGCGGCCAGCAGCTTCGACGCAGCCGGGAGCCCCACACCGGCGCCCGGGCACGCTATCGTGGCGTCCGATCCTGCCTCTGGGCTCCACCACCGCCGAACCTCAGCCACATGCACCCGCCACGCCTCGCCCGGTTCTTGCCCCTGTTCGCCTCCTGCGGCTTCGCCGGCGACCTCCTCGCCCAGATGCCCACCGATGCCGTGCTCGTGCTCGAAGCGACCAGCAGCGCCACCGAACTGAACTACCGGCTCGTCGACCTGTTCGGCCGCGGCAGCACGCCGGTGCGCGGGCAGAACGCGTTCCTGCAGCCGCCGCCGGTCAGCGTCGCGACCGACCCGGGCCAGGCGGGGGCGTTCTGGTTCCAAGCCAATCCGTTGTCGTTCGCCGGCACTTGGCGTTGTGACGTCGGGTCGCTGGCCACGATCACCCAGTCGACGTGGGGGGCTTGGCTGCGCACCGCGGGCGAACGGGTCGAATGCGGTCAGAGCTCGGTGTTCACCCTGCGCGCCGGCGTCGTGGAGGCGTGCGCGAAGGCCTCCGGGGCACCGCTGCCGCCGACCACCCTGTTCACGCTGCCCCAGGCGGTCGACTTGGCCGTGCAGGAGCCGCTGCTCTACGTGGCGAGCTTCGACCCGAATGCGCCGTCGGCACTCGTCGAGTACCATCTCACCACCCGCACCCAGCGGATCGTCGGCAGCTACCTCGGCGTGCGGGCCATTGCCGTGTCACCGATCACCGGCGAACTGCTGCTCGGCACGGCGGGAGGCGACCTCGTCACCGTCGACGCGACGACCGGAGCGGTGACGAGCACGACCCCCGCCGGCATCGGCCCGCTGGTGGCGGTCGGCTACTCACGCTTCGGCACCAAGGTCTACGCGAGCAGCAACGAGCTGTGGAGCGAACTCGGGCCGCAGAATCCGATCTACACCAGCAACCGTCCGATCACCGACTTCGGCGTGACCAGGTTGGCCACTGCGTCGGTGGTGGCGTTCGGCAACGGCTGCGGCTTGGGGACGACCGCCCGCTGGGCTGCGACGGGATTGCCGCTGCGGGGCAATGTCGGGTTCACGTTGCAGCTGCGCGGCGGTGCGGTCAACGCGTTTGCGCTGTTCGCGCTCGGCACCAGCCGCACGTTCGCGAGCCAGCTCGGAGTGTTCTTGCCGTTCGACCTGCAACCGTATGGAGCGCCTGGCTGCCCCTTGCTGGTCGATCCGCAGACGTCGCTGTTTCGCGCCACCAACGGGTCGGGCGAAGCCGCGGTCACGGTGCCGATTCCGAATGCGCCGAGCCTCGTCGGCAGCGAGTTCGCGGCGCAGTGGCTGCTGCCGGACCCCAGCACCGGATCCCTGGGGCTCGCCGTCACAGAAGGTGCGGCGTTCGTGGTGCGCTGAGCCAGCCGCCGCTGCTGTGCGGTGCGCGGGTCGTGGGTGCTGCCGGCTGCGCGGCCACGGCGAGCTCGTGCTACCGCACGCCACGAGCCGACACCTCGCGCCGCTCCACCTCCACCAACCTGCCGGCGTGCACCACAAGGCTGGTCACGCGTTCCACGCTGTGCACGCCGCGCTGCATGCGCGCGCGGACCACGTCCAGCGCCATGCCTTCGACGATCGGCAGCAAGGCAACGGCGCGGAAGCCCTCGTCGGCAGCGCCGAGCGAACGCTTGTCTTCGCGGATCAGGTCGTTCGATTCCCACACCCAGCGCTCGTCGACCGACACGAACTGACAGCGGTGGTTGGCGCGGTTCTTCGCCACGAGGCCTCCGGGGCAGACGAGGAACGGGGCTTCGATCCAGGGCTGCACGCCGAGCCCGTCGCGGGCGAAACCGCGCGCGAACGCGGCTTCGAGGATGGCGTCTTGGTCGCCGCTGGCGCGCGCGCGGCGGGTGGTTTCGTCGCGGATCGCCGCGCCAAGGTCCGCCAGGCTGGCGTCGCTGAGCATGGCGGCCAGCGCGTTGGCGGTGGCGGGAGCCTCGGCGAGGAGTCGGGCGAGGTTGCGCAGCTGCCGTTGGGACATGCGGCGTGATGATGGCGTGGCAGGTGCCGGGAGGCTTGGCAATTTGGCGCTACCCGGGTGCTGGCACGGGGCCGCCTGTCCCCCTCACTCGTCGCGATCGACGCGGCGCACGGACCGCCCCGCGCGCGCAGCGGCGAGCTCTGCCGGCCTGCTCCAGTCCACCCGACCCGAGTCGTCGCGCTGCCCGACGTAGAGCACTTCGCCGTCGGCGAACTCGATCCCGAGGTGCGGCCGCTCGACGACATCGCCCGAGGTGGCGACGAAGGTGCGCACGATCCGGACGTCCACGACTTCGGTCCATGGCCGTGCGCGTTCGGATTGCCAGGGCCAGTCGCGCCAGCGAATGCCGTTCTGGTCCATCGTCGTGTGCTCCATCCGGAGTCCGAAGTGCAGCACCAGGGCGAGCAGCAGGAGCGGGCCCGCGATCCAGCGCAGCGCCGGTCGCGGATCCAGGTCGCCCATCCAATGAAAGCGCGACGAACGCCGCAGGATGTGGACCAGTGCCTTCGGGTCGACCCAGCGATCCGCCAGCCACGGGGCCAGCAAGCCACCTGCCGACAGGGCGACGAACAACGGCGCGAGCAGTCGGGCGGCCACCAGGTCGAACAACGACGCCCGCCACAGGCAGTCGGGCGCGGCCACCGGTGGTACCAGAAAGACGAGCCCGCCGGCGACGACACCGAGCGCTAGGGCCAGCCCGTTCGCCAAGTGGTAGCGGAGTCGATCGCCGCGCGCATCGGGCCGTTCCGGGTCCGCCTCGGGCAGGCGGGGATACCGGCCACGGCTCGCGAGCGCGCGAAGGCCGGTGCCGAGCAAGGCCAGGACTCCGACTGTGGCTCCCGCGACCCAACCGGATTCAGTGGCGTTCATGGGGAGAGTCGCCCCGGGCCCGGCGAAAGGCGCGGTCGGGTTTTGGGCTGGGGTGGCTTCGCTGGAGCTGGGAACCGATCGATCCAGGTCCACCCTGGGTCCAGTGTGGTTGGCAAACCCAAGCCAACCCACCAAGCCTACAGCAGCTCATCCCGTCCCACCCCGCCCCTGCCGCGCGGCCATCGCCAACAACGCCTGCCGCCCGGCCGGCGTGCGCGGCGCCTTCCACACCCGATACCGATCGCGCTGGTCGCAGACCGGGCACCGCCCATACCGCACACTCACCGCCAGCACCGACGAACCGCACCCGCCGCACCACCGCAGGTAGAACCAGCTGCGCTTCTTGCTGGAGCGCAGGTCGTCGACCGGGATGCGGTGGGTCACCTCGGGCGCGTGCCCGGCGAGCCGCATCAGCGAACGCCAGTGCCGGCCGTGGGCGGGAATGTTCGGCCCGAACAGCCGAAACGCCGCCAGGTGCGCCGCTTCGTGCACCAGCACTGCGTCGAGCGTCTCGGGGGCGCGGGACATCAGGTGCGGATTCAGTTCGATCTGCCCGCGCTGCAGGAACGCCCGCCCCGCCGTGGTGGTCAGTCGGTCGTTCCAGAACACCCGGAGCTGGGTGTCCGGCACCCGCCACGAGGCGAGCTGCGCCGTGGCCCGGCGTTCGAGTTCGCCGACCTCGGGCAGGGCACCGCTGGCCGCCGGGTCTGGAACGGCCGAGCTCACCGCGTGGCGCCCGCGAGCAGCAGCTCGAGGGCCTGCGCGGCCTGCGGGTGCCGGCGCACTGGGCCGAGCCCGCGCTCGACGTCGCGCGCGATGTCGGGCAGCCGGTGGCGGCGTTCGAGTCCGCTCAGCGCTTCGAGTTCGATCCGCTGCGGCAGGATCGGCACGTCCCAGTCCCAGAACTTCACCTCGTGCAGCAGCTGCTGGCTGCGTTCCGGCCCGAGCTCTTGCACGATGCGGATCACCAGATCGGCGATGATCTCGTGCCCCTGCATGAGCCGCTTCTCCAGGTAGGCCAGCGTTTCGGGGAACGTCATCTTGGTCGCCGTGGCGACGTGTGCGTCGATCAGCACCGAGGGGAACGCCGGGGCGCCGCGGAACACGGCCGTCGGCCGTTCCGGGGCCATGCGCGCCCAGCCGGCGAGCAGCTGTTCGACGTGGTGCATCAGTTCGAGGAAGCGGCCGCCGAAACGGGCCACCTGTTCCTGGCCGTCGGCGTCGAGGCGGCACAGCTCCTGGCGCCAGTACTGGCAGGTGAAGGACCAGTAGGCGAAGTTGTTCCAGAAGATCTTGTACGACATCGCGCTCGGATGGCCGTAGAGCGGCGCGGCGGTGCGGAAGATCTGCAGGGCGCCGTTCAGGATCGACCGGAACTGCGCGTTCATCATCATCGCCTTCTTGGCGAGGTCGCCCTGTGCGAGGTCGGTGCGCAGCAGTTCGACGGTGAACGAATTGGCGAAGGCGATGAAGTCGGTGCCCGGGCTGAACAGCGGATCGGCGAACGCGGCCGCTTCGCCGACCAGCGCCCAGCGGTCTTCGGACCAAGCGCGGCCGGTCGTGTAGCTGTAGTTGCCGAGGCAGAGGAAGTCCTCGATCGGATACTTGGCCAGCGCGGCGGCGAGATGCGGCTCGTGCTCGCGCAGGAACGCCAAGGTGTTGTCGAGGCCGGCGATGTGCTTGCGGTCGTGGGTGTCCTCGTGGATCACCAAGCCGATGCTGGTGCGGCCGGTCGGCAGCGGGATGATCCACACCCAGTAGCCGGCTCCCATGAAGTGGTTGGTCGACAACCAGCGCTGGGCGTTGCACGGCCGGCGGTGCCATTCGGCTTCGCTCGCCGGCACCATCTCGCTGATGTCGAACTTGCCGGTGATGCGGAACCAGCCAGCACTGGCGCCGTGGTGCGAACCGCGCGTGAGCTGCATGCGCTTGCGCAGGATCGCGGTGCGGCCGGTGGCGTCGACCACCCAGCGCGGATGTACGCTGTGGCTCTGGCCGTCCTGCTCGTAACGGATGGTGTGTGGCGCGCCGTCCTTGGCCAGCTCGATGTCGGTCACGTGGGCGCCTTCGACCAAGCGGACCCCGTCCTGCTCGAGCATCTCACGCAGGTCGCTCTCCATGCGCCCGCGGTCGAGCTGGTAGCCCTTGAGCGGCGGTTCGGCGATCGGCCCGATCTCGGTGCGCAAGTGCAGCGGCAGATCGCCGCCACCCGGGAAGAACCGGATGCCCCACTTGAGCAGCTGGCGGTCCCGCATGTAGTCCTTGAGGCCGAGGCTGTCGATGTACTGCGAACCGAGTTCGACGGTCGATTCGCCGACCTTGTGGCACGCGTCGGGCAGCGGCCGGCGGGTGCGTTCGAGCACGGTCACGCGCAGCTCGGGCAGGTCGCGGCGGATGTGGCGCGCCAGCAAGAGGCCGGCGAGGCCGCCGCCGCAGATCGCAACTTCGAAGGGGGCCACGGGCGGGTGGTCGGACGGACCGGTGCAGGATTCGTTCATGCCAGGATGGGCTCGGTGGTGGCAAGGATGGCCGCAGCGGCCGGCGGCGTCCATCCCCGGGCGGGCGCGGTGGGGGCTCGGGGCAGGTCTTCAGTCCGGGATCTTCAGCGCCAGGAGCTCCTTCTGCGCGTCCTTGCGGAACAGCTCCAGGCACTTCGGCTTGCAGAAGTGCATCGTGTATTCGCCGACCGCCAGCGGGAACAGCGCCTTGCCGTCCATGCCCAGGTTGCAGCCGGCGCAGCGGTGCACGACCTTGTCGACGGCGCCGTCCTTGGCGTCGGCTTTGGCCAGCTGGGCGGTCATCTCCGGCGTCGCCGGGATGGCGACCGGAGTCTCGGGCTGGTCCGGCACGATCCGTTCGGGCGGGGTGGTCTCGCTCTTCTTGCAGGCGGCGAACAGGAGCAGGCAGCAGGCGATCCAGAGTGTTGAGCGCATACGGGCAGCGTAGCGGCGTGCCGTTGCCGTTGCAGCGCCTCGCGGCAGTGGCTGGACCAGAATTGGTCTCGAGAATTGGCCGCAGCTGCTTGCTGCTGGGGCCTTGCGCTGCGCGAGAATCCTCGCAGACGGGCGCCGGGACTCAGGTCTCGAGCAGCCACTCGGGGGCGGGCAGCACATCGACGTCCGCCGGAGCGTGTTTCGGGGCGTGCGCGCGAGTGCCCACCAGCAGCAGTGCCCTCGCGTTCGGGTAATCCGCCTTGGCTTCGACCAGAGCCCGGAGCTCACGGCTGGCCGTGGCTTCGTCGCGCGCATCGACACAGACTTGGATCAACTCCGTGCCGGAGTTGCTGCGGGCCACGAAGTCGACCTCATGGCCATTTTTGGTTCGCACGTAGTGAACGGATCGGCCGCGCCGTTCCAGTTCGAGCAGTACGGCAACTTCGAGGGCCCGGCTGGTCTGTTCGCGGCCGGTGGCGTCGAACACGGGGATGAGGCCCATGTCGATTGGGTAGACTTTGCGCGGGTTGACCATGCGGCGCCGCTCTGAGTCGGCGTCGACCCAGAGGGTTCGGACCAGGAAGCAATCTTCGAGGTGGGCCAGCATGTGGTGGATGGCCTCGCGGCCGACGGCGATGCCTTGGCTCTTGGCGGCCGAGTGGAACTTCTCGACGCTGAACAGTCCGCCGGGATTGCCGAGCAGATGACGGACCAGGCGGCGCAGCACGAGCACGTTGCTGACGGCGTGGCGCTCGACCACGTCCCGCATCATGGCCACGTCCACGTAGTCGCGCAGCAGGCGCTCGCGCACTTCGATGCTCAAGCCTTGGGCTTCGGGGAAGCCTCCCACCGAAAGCCATTGCAGGAAGGCATGTTCCAACTGGGAGCGGCTCACGGCGTCGAGGGGCGGTTTGGGGGCCTGCCGTGCTGCGGCTGCCAGCGCTTCGCGGAGTGAAAACGGATGCACGACGACTTCCCAGGCGCGACCGCGCATCGCGGTGGCGATTTCGCGGGAGAGCATCGCCGCCGAGGATCCGCTCAAGAACACCTCGACGCGCTCCTCGTCCAGCAGGCGGCGCACGAACCGCTCCCAGCCATCGACGAGTTGGATTTCGTCGAAGCACCAAGTGATCGTCTGTTTGCGTCGGAGGTCCGGGAAGCGCCGGTAGTAAGCGTCGACCAGGCTGCCCAGGTCTTGGGCGCGGATCCCCACGAGCTGTTCGTCCTCGAAGTTCAGGTATGGCAGATGTTCCCTGGGCACACCTGCTGCGGCGCGCTCGCGGCGCAGCTGGTGCAGGAACATCGTCTTTCCAGCGCGACGCATGCCAATGACGGCCGTGGCTTTGTTGGGCAAGCCGTGGGGAGCGCGAACGAAGCGCGGTGTTCCGTCCGGAATGGGGCGGACGAGTCCGTCCGCCAGCTTCTCTTCGAGTCGCGCCTCGAACCGATGGGCTCTGGCTGTGGGCATGGTGGTTTTTCGCCTTCTGGGAAGGCGAATTCACGGACCTTTTCGCCTTCTGGGAAGGCGATATTCCTAAAGTATTTATAATACGTATCTTATGACATCTGATTCGCGGCATTGGTTACGCCCAGGCCAGCGCCGCCGCTCAGTTCGGCACTTCGACCCAGAAGTAGCCGCGCAGATCGCCAGGACGGAACCCCACGGCGCGATCCTGCGGGTACCGCTTCGCCAACTCCACCCGCACTTCTGCCGACAGCGCCGTCGCCTCGCCATGGCACTGCACGCACTGCGGCAGCAGCCGGATCGGCAGCATGGCGCCGAACTCCCCGCGCGAACCGGCGAACCACGCGGCAGTGGCGGGGCCAGAGCGCAGGTGGTCGGCGGCCCAGTCCGGCGGCGCGTTGCGCGGACTGCGCAGCGCCAGGGACGTCCGGCCCACCCGCACGCCGTGCTGCTGCGCCACTTCGGCGGCCAGCACCGGCGCGCGCTCCTGGCACACGGCGATTGCCTGCTGCGGGCCGTTGGCCAGGGCGGCGGTGAGTTCGCCGAGCAGGGCCTTGGCCAGCGCATCGCGCGCGGCTTCGGCTTTCTGCCGCTGCGCGGCCTGGGCCGGCGTGTACTCCGTTTCGGCCAGCGGGCGCCAGGTCGAGTGGTCGCTGCAGGCGCCCAGCAGCAAGCCGACGAGAGACACCCAGGTGGTTCGGAGTTGCATGGCAGGTTGGCGGATCAGGGGATCGCACGCAGGCTGCCGACGGCTGCGACCATGTCCAGCGGCAGATTCGGCACGTCCACGACCACCGCGTCGAATGGTTCGCCCACCGGGCAGGCGCAGGCGAACGGCTGCATGCCGGCGACCACCGGCAGCGCCGAGGCATCGACGCGCTGCTCGGCCAGCTGCTGTTCGCCGCGGTGGAAACGCAGCCGATAGACCAGTTCGCGGCCGCCCTGCAGCTGCAGTTCCAGGCGCTGCGCCGCCACGGGGGCCGCGAACTGGACGCGCAGGCCGCCGCGCTGGACCAGCCGGGCCTGCGGGTGGTCGAACCAGTGCGGCCCGCCGAGCGGACTGTTGGGCAGGGCCTTGGCCAGCTCGGCCGCCGCCACGGGGAGCTGCGGCGGGTTGCGGTAGTCGCTGTCCACGTAGTCCTGCAGGTCGGCTGCGTAGGTGCCGCGCCACAGGTGCCACAGCGCCTGCAGGCGCTCCGGGGCGAACAGCGGCACCCGCGCGTCGATCACCGTGCGCAGGTTGCCGTAGTAGCGCGCGAGACCGGGGTGGTGCACGAGGTTGCGATCCTGGGCGAGCGACTCCAGGTAACCCTCGGGCATCTGGCGGACGAAGTGGCCGATGCGCCAGCGCTTCGGGTCCGGCACCGGCAGCCGCATCTGCAGCGGATCGAGCAGGCAGTGGTCCACGGCGTGCAGCAGTTCGCCGGCCACGAACGGATCCCGGCCGGCGATGCCGTAGATCATCACCAGGGGGGCGGTGCGGCCCATCGCGCGCAGGGACTGGGTCAGGCCACCGGGGGCCGGGATGTCACGGGTCGGCGACAACAGGCCGTGCGGGCCGTAGTAGGCGCGCCGTTCGTCGACGATGGCGTGGAAGTCCTCGGTCGGCGGGGTGTCCTTGGCCGGGCCGTGGGTCCAGTCGGGCAGGCCCGACCAGACCATCGCCGCGAGCGCGAGCGCGGCGGTGGCGGCCGACCAGGGCGCGGACCGTTCGCGCAGCGTGCGCGCCAGGATCACGACGGCCAGCGTGAACGGCGGTGTGGTGAAGCGGCCACCCATGAAGTCCCCGCCGATCGCGGTCACGTAGAGCAGGTAGAGCACGAGGCCCACTGCAAGGGGGCGGGTGCCGGCGGGGCCGCGCACCAGACCGATGCCGATGGCCGCCGTGATCGCCAGCATGGTCACGGCGTCGCGCCGCCAGACGTATTCGAGGAAGTACAGTCCCTGCTGCCACAGGTCTGCGGCGGCGATGCCGAGGTGGGTGGCTTTGGCCAGCGCCGTGATGGGGAACGGCGAGCCGTAGTAGATCGCCGCGAAGGCGAGCCAGGCGAGCAGCGGCACCATGCCCAGCGTGGTGCCACCGAGCCAGCCGCGCAGCGACTGCCCGCGGCCGTTCGCCAGCAGCACGGGGGCACACAGGAGGCCGAGGTCGAGCCGGGTGGTGGCCGCGAGCGCTGCCAGCAGCGCCGTGCGCCGGATGCGGTTCGCGGGTGCCGCCACGCCGGTCGCGGTCGCGCCGAAACCGGCCAGCAGCAGGAACGCCAGCGGGTTCTCCAGGCCACACACGGCGAACTCGGGGAACGAACGCGAGCACACCAGCAGCACGCCGATCGCGACGGCCCCCTTGCCGGGGCCGGCCAGGCGCATCAGCAGGGCAGCGCTGCCAAGGGCGAGCACGAAGGAGATCGCCAGGGTGCCGAAGTACGCTTCGCCGGTGGCCCAGCGCATGGCCGCGAGCACGAACAGCCACAGCGGATGCGTGTAGGTCTGCACCCGTTCGCCGAGGTTCCACACCAGGCCATGCCCGGCCAGGAAGTTCTCGACCGTGCGCAGGGTGATGTAGGTGTCGTCCCCGACCCAGGCCAGGCGGATCAGGATCGCGGCGAAGCCGAGCCAGACCGCGGCTGCGGCGCAGGTCCAGAGCCGCGTCGCCGAGGTCATCCCTCGGCTCCGGGGCCTGAGCCGCCGCGCGCGCCGCGGGACTCGACCAGGAGCTTGGTGGCCGCGGTGCGTTCGTCGAGCGTGCCGAGCGCTGCGCCCTGCCGGGCCGGACAGGTCTCGAACAGCGGGCAGTCCTGGCAGGCGGGATGGTGGGCCACGCAGACGTAGCGACCGAGCAGCAGCAGGCGATGGCCGGCGTCGATCCACTGGTCGCGCGGCAGCTTGGCCTGCAGTTCGGCTTCGATGCGTTCGGCGCTCTTGGCCAGGGTCCAGCCGAGGCGCTGTGCCACGCGCATCACGTGGGTGTCGACGACCACGCCTTCGGCGAGGCGGAACGCCACGCCCAGCACGACGTTGGCGGTTTTGCGGGCGACGCCCGGCAGGGCCACCAGGGCGGCCATCGCGCGCGGCACTTCGCCGCCGTGTTGTTCGGCGATCGCCAGGCTGGCCCCTTGGATCGCCTTGGCTTTGTTGCGGAAGAAGCCGGTGCGGTGCACCACGGCTTCGACCTCTTCGCGCGGCGCTGCGGCGAGCGCCGCCGGCGTCGGCCACTTCTCGAACAGCAGCGGGGTGACGGTGTTGACGGTGCGGTCGGTGCTCTGGGCGCTCAGGATCGTCGCGACCAGCAGGGTCCAGGCATCCTGGTGGTCGAGTTCGCAGCGGGGCTCGGGGATCGCCGCTGCCAGGCGTCGCAGGACTTCGCCGACCTCGGCGGGCGGTCCGGCCGGCGCGGGGGTCGCCGGCGGCTTCTTGCGGGTGGACACGGGCCGGAAGGGTAGCGGGCGGGGGTGTTCTGGCCAACGGGCGTGTGGTACCCGCCCTCAGGGGTTGTGCCGGGCACCGAACACCGCCGAACCGACCCGCACCAGCGTCGAGCCGGCGGCCACCGCGGCTTCGAGATCGCCCGACATGCCGAGGCTGAGGATCGGCAGGGACAGGCCGCTGCTGGTGCGCAGGGCGTCCCGCAGCTCGGCCACCGCCGCGAACACCGGGGCCGGATCGCCCGCGAGTGGCCCCATCGCCATCAGCCCCTGCACGTCGAGCAGCGGACAGCGGGTGCGCACATGCTCCAGCAAGTTGGGCACTTCGGCCGGCGGGCAGCCGTGTTTGGTCGGCTCCTCGGTGGCATGCACCTGCAACAGCACCGCCAGGCGGGCGCCGCGGCGCTGGAGTTCGGCCTGTAGCGCCTCGGCGAGCCGCGGCCGGTCGAGGCTGTGCACGAGGCGCAGCCCCGGCACCGCCACCAGCTCGCGCACCTTGTTGGTCTGCAGCGAGCCGATCAGGTGCCACTCGAGCCCGGGCAAGTCGGCCAGTTCCTGGGCCTTCGCCGCGAGTTCCTGCACCCGGTTCTCGCCGAACGCGCGCTGGCCGGCGGCGTAGGCGGCGCGCACGGCGGCGGCGGGGTGCGTTTTGCTCACCGCGAGCAGGCTGGGGGTGGGCCGGCCGTGTGGCGCGGCGGCGGCAGCGAGGCGTGCCGTCACGGTGGCGAGCTGGACGTCGATCGTGTTCACGCCGAGTCCCAATGGGCCGTGAGCGGGCCGGGGAACAGCAGCTTGCCGCGGCGCACCAGCGCCTCGCGGCCCTCGACGGCGAAGCCCGAGAGCAGAGCGTCCCACACTTCGTAGTACTCGGTGTGCAGCACGAACGCGCGCAGCGTCGTGCCGACGCGCGGATTGCCGGCGTGCCGTTCGCCGAGCCGGCGGGCGAGACTGCGCACGAACGTCGCGACTTCGCCTTGGAACGTGGCCGGGGTGACTTCGTGGTCGCGGAAGCCGAACGCTTCGATCAGGTGCTGCCGGTAGTTGCTGGCGACCTGGGGCAAAGAGGCGCCGAGCAGCACGTCGCGTTCGGCCTGGGCCAGATCCATGACGGCCTCAGTGGCGGAAGTGGCGCTGGCCGGTTGCGACCATCGCCATGTCGTGTTGGTCGGCGGCGGCCACCACTTCGTCGTCGCGCTTGCTGCCGCCGGGCTGGATCGCCGCCGTGGCGCCGGCGCGGGCGCAGACCAGGAGGCCGTCGGCGAACGGGAAGAACGCGTCGCTGGCGGCCACCGCGCCGCGGGCGCGTTCGCCGGCCTTGTCGACCGCGATCTTGGCGGCGTCGACACGGCTCATCTGGCCAGCACCGATGCCGACCGTGTGCAGCTCGCCCTCGCCAGCGCTGCGCGCCAGCACGATGGCGTTCGACTTGACGTGTTTGCCGACCAGCCAGGCGAAGCGCAGGGCGGCGTGTTCGGTGGCGCTCGGGGCACGCTTGGTCATGGTGCGTTCGCGCGCGGCTTCGGCCGGGAAGTCGGCGGTCTGCAGCAGGAAGCCGCCGGAGACCTGCCGCGCGACGAAGCGGTGGCGCATGGTCAGGTCGGGGTTGCCGCCGAGGTCGAGCACGCGCACGTTCGGGCCCCACTTGGCCTGCTGCAGGGTTTCGACGGCGGCGGGATCGACGTGCGGGGCGACCACCACTTCGGTGAAGGTGCCGCTCTGCACCAGCGCCTGGGCGAGGGCTTGGTCGAAGGTGCGGTTGGTGGCCAGGATGCCACCGAACGCCGACACCGGATCGCACTGCAGGGCCAGCTCGAACGCGCGCGTGGTGGTTGCGGCCACCGCCGCGCCACACGGGTTGTTGTGCTTCACCAGCACCACGGCCGGCGTCGCGAACTCGAGCGCGAGGGCCAGGGCCGCGTCGGCGTCGAGGATGTTGTTGTAGCTGAGTTCCTTGCCACCGAGCTGGCGCGCGGCGGCGAGGCTCGGGGAGGGTTCGCCGATGCCGTAGAACGCCGCGTGCTGGTGCGGGTTCTCGCCGTAGCGCAGATCCTGCAGCTTCTCGCCGGCGAACGCCACCCGCGGCGGAAAGTACGGCTCGCCGGGCAGCGCGCGCCGTTCGCAGTCGAACCACTGCGCGATCGCCGCGTCGTAGGCGGCGGTGTGGGCGAAGGCCTTGGCGGCGAGCCGGCGCAGCTGCTCTTGGGGCAGGTGGCCGCGGTGCTCGCGCAGGGCGCGCAGCACTTCGCGGTAGTCGCCCGGATCGACCACCACGGCCACGCTGTGGTGGTTCTTGGCGGCGCTGCGGATCATCGCCGGGCCGCCGATGTCGATGTTCTCGACGATCTCCTGCCGCGAGATGCCGGGCCGCCGCACGGTTTCGCGGAAGCGGTAGAGGTTGACCACCAGCACGTCGATCGCGTCGATGCCGTGCTCGGCCATCGCCGCCAGATGCCGCGGATCGTCGCGGCGCGCCAACAGACCGCCGTGCACCTTCGGGTGCAGGGTCTTGAGGCGGCCGTCCATCAATTCCGGGAAGCCGGTGTAGTCGGCGACCTCGGTCACCGGCACCGCGGCTTCGGCGAGGGCGCCGCGGGTGCCGCCGGTGGACAAGAGGCCGAAGCCGAGCTCGGCGAGGCCGCGGGCGAACTCGACCACACCGGTTTTGTCGGTGACCGACAGCAGTGCGCGCCTCATGCCTTGGGTGCGTCCTTGCGCATCTTCAGGTACCCTTCGATGAACGGGTCCAGGTTGCCGTCGAGCACCGAGTAGACGTCGGAGGTCTCGACGTCGGTGCGCAGATCCTTGACCATCTGGTAGGGCTGCAGCACGTAGCTGCGGATCTGGTTGCCCCAGCTGATCGAGCCGCGGTCGCCGTAGAACTTCGCCAGTTCCGCTTCGCGCTTGGCCAGTTCGAGCTGGTACAGCTTCGACTTCAGCATGCGCATGGCCGTCTCGCGGTTCTTGTGCTGGCTGCGCTCGATCTGGCACGCCACCACGATGCCGCTCGGCAAGTGCGTGATGCGGATCGCCGACTCCGTCTTGTTGACGTGTTGGCCGCCCGCGCCCGAGCTGCGGAAGGTGTCGACCTTGAGGTCTTCTTTGCGGATCTCGACCTCGATGCTGTCGTCGAGTTCGGGCACCACTTCGACCGAGGCGAACGAGGTCTGCCGGCGTCCCTGGCCGTCGAACGGCGAGATGCGCACCAGCCGGTGCACGCCCTGTTCGGCCTTGAGGCGGCCATAGGCGTAGGCGCCGCGCACCACGATCGTGGCGCTCTTGATGCCCGCTTCTTCGGCCTTCTGGAAGTCCTGCTCCTCGATGGTGTAGTCGTGCTTGGCTGCCCACTTCACGTACATGCGCAGCATCATCTCGGCCCAGTCCGAGGCATCGATGCCGCCAGCACCCGACTGCAGCGTGACGATCGCGTTCATCGGATCGTGCTCGGCGCCGAGCATCAGTTGGAACTCGAGCTGGTCGAGCCGTTCGGCGATCTTGCGCTCGGTGTCGACCAGGTCGGCTTCGACGGCAGCGGGATCGTCGGCGCCCAGTTCGAGGAACACCTGGCCGTCGTCGATCAACCGCAGCACGGCTTCGATGGGCTCGACGACCTGCACGCAGGCCTTCTTCTTCTGCACGATGGTCTGGGCGCGCTCGGCGCTGTCCCAGAACCCCGGCACGGTCATCTGGTGTTCGATGTCGGCGAGTTCGCGGTGGCGGCGAACGTAGTCAAAGAGACACCTTGATCGACTCGACCCGCTGGCCGGCCGCCTTCAGTGCATCGCGATGATCGTTGAGACCCATGGGCGAAGCAGTGAAGCGGCTGCTGCGGCGGATTTCCAGGGTCGGTCGCTCGGGCACCGGCCGGTGGCAAGGTTGGTCGCACCATCCCGAAAAAGAAGAACCCGCGACGGGCACTGCAGGCAAAGGATCGAAGTCGGCGAATCAAGGCCCGCCGCGGGTTCCGTGTTCGGTCGCGCGCGCATTGCTGCGCGGCAGGCAGATGGTCGGCAGCTGCAGCTCGCGCATGAGCCCCGAGTTCTGGCGCCCGAGCGCGCTGCCTCGGCCGGCCGCAGCCGGCGCTGCGCTCGCATGGGTGGGTCCGCGTGCGCACGGCCGCAGCCGACTTTCGACAAAGGCCAGGAGTGGGACCGGAGGTGGTCGGCCGCTTGGTTGCGTCCCGGTTCTCGGCACCGGCTGCCGAGGCCGCCGTCGGGTGGCGGGTTCAGCGTGCGGGGGGGTCAGGCGGAGCCGTCGAGCAGCTGCCGGAGCCGGGCGAAGAACTGCGCCCACAGCACCCGCGCCTGCTCCAGATCGGTCCGGGTTCGCACGTCGCGCTCGAAAGTCTCCGCCAGCAACTCGAGCAGTGGCACCCGGCTCGGCTCCGGCGTGGCCGGATCGAGGATGCGTGCGGCCAGCGGGCGGACTGCGGCGAGAAACCGGGGATCCCGGTTGCGATGCCGAGCGGACAGTTCCTCGAGCAGCGAATCGATGCGCGTCATGGTTGGGTGCCTCCCCGGCACCTTGCGGCGCCAGAGAAGTCTACCCCACGGGCGGGTCGGTGCCGGCGGCAACCCGCGCGCCTCGGCGTGGCTTCGATGGCACCGCGCCGTGCGCTGGCGCATGGGTGCGATGGGGCAGTGGTGCAGTGGTGCAGTGGTGCCGGGGCCCGCTGCCGTACCGCGCGCGCTGCGTCACACCACCGTGGACGACCCTGCCCCCTGCTGGCGCCGCCGGGCCATGGCCTCGGAAGCCTGGTAACTCTTCACCTTGTTGTAGAGCGTCT
>JAEUHP010000045.1 GCA_016795295.1 Planctomycetota bacterium
TCACTCAGGTGCTTCGGCAGGCGCGATTGCAGCCATGCGGCGAACAGCCGCGGGTCGAGGAAGGTGCGGAGGAAGTAGACGTCGTGGGGGATGGCCATGCGAGGTGCGCCGGGAATCCGGCGTGACGCAGGTGGCTGTGCCACGAAACCGCCAACGGTGACGGCCATTCCCCGAATTCTGGTGCGCAACTGCGAGCCCCAAACACCCACGCCACTTCACGTCGGCGAGCAGGCTCGAGACCGTGGCCCTCTTCGGCTCCGGCTCTGCCCTCTGCTCACTGCCATGGCTCTCGGCTGGAACTCAGTCCTTGGTGAACACTGCGTAGTCCGCGCTGCCTTCGCCACGCGCGATCGCCCGGTCCATGGCCGCAGCCACGGCGGGCAGCACCAACAGTGGCTGTTGCGCCGCTGCGGTTTGCATCAACCGGGCGTCCTTGCGCGCCATGGTCAGTTCGAAGCTGGCCGGGCCGCTGCCGGCCCGCAGCACCCGCTGGCCGAGGAACGGCAGGGCGCCGCCCGGCTTGAACACTTCGAACAGCCGCAGCATCTCCTCGGGCGCCACCCCGGCACCCCGACCGATCGCCAGCACGTCGTGCATCGCCGCGGCGAAGGCGAAGAAGGTCGAATTGCCGGCGAGCTTGAACACGGCGGCCAGATCAGGTCGTTCGCCGACCCACCACACCTTGCCCGTCATCTCGGCGAGCGCCGGCTGCAGCGCTTCCGCATCGGCGGCGGCACCCGAGAGCAGCATCAGGCCACTCGCCTCCCGAGCGTTCTGCGGCGACATGAACACCGGTGCCGGCACATAGCGCACCCCGGCCGCGCGCAGTGCCTGGTACCGCGCCGCCACCGCGGCCGGCAGGTTGGTGCTGTGGTCGAGCACCGGCACGTCGCGGCCGAGACCGGGCCGCAGGGCGGCGACCACCGCGTCGACGGCTGCGTCTTCGGCGAGCACGAGGTGCACGCGCTCGGCAGAACGCACCGCTTCGGCGGGGTCTTTGGCGGCGAACGCCCCGTTGGCCACCAACGGCGCCAGTTTGGCCGGGGAACGGTTCCAGAGGCGCAGCGTGTGCCCCTTCTGCAGCAGGTTCTCCACCATGCCTCTGCCGAGCAGGCCGGTGCCGAGTACGGCGATCGTGGTCATGCGCCCAGTCTAGGTGGCTGCGGCCCCGACTCCAGCGTCGACGCGGCCGGGCTCAATCGGTGCTGGGCTCGCGCAGCCGCGCCAGCAGCCGTTCGGCGGCCAGTTTCTCGGCGGCGCGCTTGTTGCGCGCGCGTCCTTCGGCGCGGCGGCCGTCGAGCAGGCGCGCCACCACGCGGAACTCCTGTTCGTGCTGCAGGCCCGTGGTTTCGAGCAACTCGTAGCGCGGTTGGCCGAGCTGGTGGTGCTGGCAGTGGTGCAGCAGCGCCGTCTTGCTGTCCTTGGCGGCGTCGACCGGGGCGGTGGCGACGCCGTCTTCGTGCAGCACGTGCCGCCGCACGAACGCGCGCGCCGCGGTCACGCCGCCATCGATCAACACCGCACCGAGCACGGCTTCGACGAGGTCGGCCAGGATCCGTTCGCTGTGCCGTTCGGCCTCGCGCAGGCCCTTGCCCGAAACGAGGTGCGCGGCGAGGTCGAGCCGCCGCGCGATCGCGGCCAGCGGGGCGCGGCTCACCAGCCGGGCGCGGGTCTCGGTCAGCTGGCCCTCGGCGACTTCGGTGTCGGCGCGGTAGAGCCGGTCGGCCACCGCGAAGTTGAGGAACGCGTCGCCCAGGAACTCCAGGCGTTCGTAGCTCTTCTTGCCCTCGTTGACCGTCGAAGCGTGGGTCAGCGCCCGGTCGAGCAGGTCGAGGTCGCGGAAACGATGGCCGAGCCGTTCGGCGAGTGCCTGCAGGCTGGCACTGCGCGTCTTGGGTTGCCCGGGGTTGCCATCGTCGCTGGCCACGAAGCCAGGGTAGTCGCCGGATGGCGGAGGCGCTACCCTCGGCGCCGCGGCGGTGGCCGCGACCATGGTTGCCGAATCGGCACAACAACCTGTGGCGGTCCGCTGGCCGGTGGCTGCCGAGGCCGCGGCGTGGTTCGTGGCGGCAACGCTGCTGGGCTTCGCCTGCCATCAGGCGGCGCTGCACGGCACCGATTGGCGGTGGCTGGTGCTCTGGCTCGAACAGCCGGGCACCGTGCATCCGCAGCACCCGGGGTATCTGGTGCTCGGCCGCGGCCTGTGGGCTCTCCTGGCCCCGTTCGGCGCAGATGCCTACACCGCGCTGCGGCTCCTGTCCGCACTCGGCGGTGGGCTGGCGGTGGCCGCGACCTTCGCCGCAGCCGAACGGCTCGCCGCAGATCGCGGCTTCGCCCGCGCCGTGGCGCTCGCCACCGCCGGCACGCCCGTCGTGTGCCACTTCGCGACGGTGGTCGAACTGCACGCGCCGTTCCTCGGCCTGGCAGCGTTGGCGAACCTCGCCGCAGTGGCCTGGGCCCAGCGGCACAGCGCAGCGTGTGCCGTCGCCACTGGGGCGCTGACCGGCCTCGCCACCACCGTGCACGCCACCGGACATCTGCTGGTGCCGGCCCTTTGGGGCGCGGTGGGTCTGGCGCTCGGGTTCGGTTCCTGGCGCCGCGCCCTCGGCCAGGGCCTGCTCGGCGCGGCCAGCCACGCCCTGGTCTGGGGTGGCTGGTTCGCTGCCATCCGCGCCCTGGGCCACCTGCCTGAATCGGTCACGGCCTTCGCCACCACTGCACCCGACGACCTCGCCGCGCCGGACCATCCGCTCGCCTATCTGGCGCGCTGGTGGCGCGGCATGCACTTGCTGGAGCAAGGCCCGGCGACGCTGCGCGTCGAGTTCCTGGTCGCCCTGGCGCCGGTGTCGCTGCTCGCTTGGGCCGCCCTGGGCCGCCGGCCGCTGCGTCGCTTCGCCCTGTGGTTCGCCGCAGTGGCCGCGCTGTACATCGTGGTGACCGTGGCCCTGGTGCACGCGCGGACCGACGAACGTGGCGCGTACTTGATCCCATTGGCTGCGCCGGCGGTGGTGTTGGCCCTGCGGGCGCTGCCGCGGCGGACTTGGCCCTTGCTGGCCGCTGGCTCGCTGCTGTGCGGGGGGCTGCTGCGGGGCGAGCCCGGGCGGCTGCCGCCCGACCTGGCGTTCGGCCGCGCGGCCGCGGCGCTGGCCGAGCAGGAACCGCTGGTGTTCTTCGTCGCCGACCTCCCCGAGATGGACGGTGCGTTCCGCTGCAACCCGCGCCTCGAACTGCGCGTGGCGCGCAAGGAATACGACGACTTGCTGCAGGACCCGCAGCTGCGCGCGGCGGCCAGCGAGCCGCAGCAGGTGGTTGCCTGGCTCTTGGGGGTGATCCGAGCCGATGCGGTCCGACGCGGGGCGCGTCTGTGCATCACCGACCAGGCGGTGGATTACCTGACCGCGCGCCTGCCGGCGTTCGCCGCGGCGTGGCCGCAGTTCCTGCAGGTGAGCCGGGCCGAACGGCTGCCGCCCGCGGTCGGCATCGCCGGCGTGCGCGTGCCCTAACGGCGCGCCGCGGCGGCGAGGCGCCGCACCGCTTCGGCCAGCAGCGCCACGCCGAAGCCGGTGCCGCGGTCCGAGCGGAACGCCGGGAACGCGAGGTCGACGTGGCCCCAGCGCGCCTTGGTGCCTTCCAGGTGCCAGTGCACGAACTCGGCGGCGCAGCTGACCTGCGCGTTGCTGCGGTTCTTCACCGAGTTGCGCATGTCGGCGATCGGGCTCTGGAACTCGCTGCGGTACAACTCGGGCGCGAACGGCAGCGGCCAGCACAGGTCGCCGGTGTCGCGGCCAGCACCGAGCAGGGCGCCTTCGACCTCGGCGTCGTTGGCGATCACGGCCGCGTGCAGGTCGCCGGTCGCCACCCCCTGGGCTCCGGTCAGCGTGGCGGCGTCCAGCACCACGTCGGCGCCGAGTTCGCGCACCGCATAACTGCAACCATCCGCGAGCAGCAGGCGGCCTTCGGCGTCGGTGTTGTTGATCTCCACCGTCTTGCCCGAGTGCAGCGTCAGCACGTCGTCGGGCTTGTAGGCCGCGGGGCCGATGGCGTTCTCGGCGAGGCACAGCAGCAGCGACAACCGGCACGGCGGTGCGTTCTTGGTCAGCAGGGCGAACGCGCCGAGCACGGCGGCCGCGCCGCCCATGTCGGCTTTCATGGTCTCCATGGCGCCGCGCGCCTTCAGGTGCAGGCCGCCGGTGTCGTAGGTGATGCCCTTGCCGACCAGGGCGATGTGGGGGCCGCGCTGCGGGCCGGCACTGGCGATCCAGAGTCGGGGCGCCACCGAAGCACAGCGGCCGACGGCGTGGATGCCGCCGAGGCCGGCTTTGGCCAGGGCTGGCCCGACCAGTTCGCGGATGCGCACCGCACGGCGGCCGCGCAGGGTGCGGCGCGCGGCCGCGGCCAGGGCCGCCGGGTCCAGTTCGGTCGGGGGAGTGTCGACCAGGTTGGCCATCGCACGGGCGGTGGTCACGGTGTCGCACACCTGGTCGGGCCACGCGCAGGCTTTGCCGTCCGGGAGCAGGGCGGCGAGGGCCACTTTGCCGCCGCTGCGCTTTTGGGACTTGCGGCTGAAGGTCGGCAGGGCCCGGCCCACGGCGTTCGCGGCCGCCAGCAGGTGTGCTTCGGCGTCGAGGCACAGCAGCACGGCGTTGTTGGCGCTGGGATCGAGGCCGGCAGCCGCCACCGCCTTGCGGATCGCTTCGGCGCGGGCGGGGCTGTTGTGCCGCGAAGGGCTGTCGGCGAGCACGGCGATGGTGAGGCGCCGGCCGTCCTGGGTGCGCGACGTGGCGAGGCCGCTGAGCAGCCCGGGGCTGGCTTCGGCACCGAGCTGGTTGGCGAGTCCGGCGTGGGTGCCGAGCCAGTTGTGCAGCGTGCGTTGGTCGCGCTGGCGCGGGCCGAAGCGGGCCTTCGGGGCGACCAGCAGGAGGTGTGCTGCGGTGGTGACGGCGGCTTTGGTGTCGACGAACTCGAGGTCCATGGTGGGCGGCAGGCTTACCATGCGCCCTGCGCTGGGGACAGCCACGGGTCGGGCATGGGCTGCGTGCGCAGGGAACCGACCCGTCGGAAAGCCGGCCCGATCCAACGAACAAGCCCCGTTCGCAACTCGCGTCACGAACGGGGCTTGGATGGCGAGGGCGACGGGAATCGAACCCGCAACCACCGGATCGACAGTCCGGTACTCTAACCAATTGAGCTACGCCCCCACGCCAGGGGGCCGAAGATGCTAGCCGGCGCGGGGCGGTTTGCAAGCACCTTTCCGCCGGCCAGCCGCGCCCCTGGCGCAGCTCCCGCACCGGGAGCGCGGGGCAAAAAAATCGGCCGCCGGGCTCACCCCCGGCGGCCGAAGCCACTCTTCGCTCTCGTTGCGAGCTTGCACCGAACGCCACCAGAGGCGGCGCAGGCGCGAACTCGCGCAAGGGGAGTTAGGGCTCGGCGCACCCGGCCAAAAGGGCGCGGCTACGAATTTCTGCTTGCATCCTGGCACCGGTAGGGGCGAATGCCCTCCCGACCGTGGCTCCGAACTCCTCGCCTCTCTGCCGCCTGCAGCTCGGTTTCCACGGCCGCACGGGACTTGCCACGCCGCACCTTTCGGTCGATGGCATGACCCCGCACGGGCCGAACCTGTCGCACTGGCCCGGCAACCGTACGCCCCGGCAGTGGCGCGCCGACCTCAGCACCGCGATCGCGCTGCGCTGCCAGCGCGGCGACCCGGCCGAGCAGGCGAAGTTCCTGGGCTCGGCCGAACTGGTGGTCAACGACCACTACGACACCGACGGCTTCGGCTCGTTGCTGGCCGTGCTGCGCCCCGAACTGGCCGAACGGCACGAAGAGCTGCTGCTGGCCGCGGCCGCCACCGGCGACTTCGGCTGCTGGCAGAGCCGGCGGGGGTTCGCCGTGGATCGGTTGGTGGCGCGCCTGGCGCACCGCGATTCGCCGGTGGCGGGCGAGTTCGCTGGGCTCACCGATCCGGACCAGCGGTCGCTGGCCCGCTACCGGTGGCTGCTGGAGCACGCCGACGCGGTGCTGCGCGCGCCGGAGTCGTTCGCCGCGGTGTATCGGGACGAACTGGCGCAGGTCGAGGCCGAACTCGACGCGGGCCTGCGCGGCGCGGTGCAGCGGCAGCATTTCCCAGCGCACGACTTCGCCGTGTTGACGAGTGCCGGACCGCGGCACCGGCTGGTGCTGAACACGCTGGCGGGAGGCTATCGGGTGCTGCACGTGCAGCAGGGGCGTGAGGGTTGCTGTTACCGCTACCACGACCGTACCGAATCGTGGTTCGACCTGGTCAGCATCCAGGCGCGGCCGCGGGTCGACCTGCGGCCGTTGGCTGCGGCGCTCGCGGCGCTCGAGGGCGGCGGTGCCAGTTGGTGCGCCGATCCGCCGACCGAGCCGATTCCCGAACTGTGGTGTGGGGATCCGGCGCCGCAGGAGTATGGGCAGATCACGCGGGTGCTGCGCCCGAGTCGGCTTGCACCCGAGGTGGTGGTGGAGCGGTTCGTCGGGCACTTCGCGGCGGCGGGCGCAATGGTGCCAGGGTCCCCGCGCGGTTAGCCTGACCACGCCGATGCCCGCGCGCGACACCGCCAACTACTGGTTGCTCCGCTTCGCCATCGGGCTCGCTTGCCTCGGCGCCGCCGCGACCGGCTTGGTGGCGCGCCTGTTCGGGCCGGGTGGCGGTGGGTTCAACTTCCTGTGCGGTGCGCTCGGCTTCTGGCTCGCCTACAGCTCGATCACCCCGCTGGTGCGTTTCGCCACCTTGCGCCAGCACATGCGCACCGCCTGGCAGGAAGCAGCGAAGGAGGCGTTCGCCCGGGCCTCGCTGCCGCGTCGCATCTACTACCTGCTCGCGGCGGTGGCCGAGATCGATGGGCCGATGTCGGCGGCGGAACGCGAGACGGTGCGCCAGTTCTTGCTCGAACGGTTCGTCGCGCCGGTCGAGGCCTCGGAACTGCGCCACTGGGAGCTGCAGCCCCTCGCGGTCGACGACCGCGAAGGGTTGGCGGCGCGCATCGCCGGCAGTCTGGCCGCGGCCGAGGTCGATTCGCTGTTCTGCTGGTGCTGCCTGGTCGCGTTCGCCGACGGCAAGTACCGCGAGACCGAGCACACTGCGCTGCAAGAGATCGCCCGCGGGCTCGGTCTGCCGGCGGGCCGCGCGCGCATGCTGTTCCATCTGGCGCGTGCGCAGTACCTCGGTGGCCAGCGGCGCGGCGGCCCGGCGCGCCCGGTGCCCGCGGTCGATGCCCGCGCCGAAGCGCTGCAGACCCTCGGGCTGCCGGCCGATGCCACGCCCGAACAGGTGCGCCGCCGGCACCGCGAGCTGGTGCGCAAGTTCCACCCCGACGCGCAGCCGAACCTCGGGCCGGTGGCCCAGCAGGAAGCGACCGAACGTTTCCGTTCGATCCAGCGCGCTTACGAAGTGCTCAACGCCTGATGCGTCTCCGTTCCACCGCCCAGCCGAAACCCAGCCCTCCACCATGGTCACCATCACCGCTCGCTACGAAGGCGATCTCTGCTGCACCGCCAACCACGGCCCGTCCGGCGCGCAACTGTCCACCGACGCGCCGAAGGACAACGAAGGGCTCGGCCGCTACTTCTCGCCGACCGACCTGGTCGCGACCGCACTCGCCACCTGCATCCTGACCACCATGGGCATCGTGGCGCGGCGGCGCGGCATTCCGCTGCAAGGCGCCAGCGCTGCGGTCGAGAAGCACATGCAGAGCCAGCCGCGGCGCATCGCGCGGTTGCCGGTGGTGTTGACGATCCCGGGGACCTTCGACCCGGAGCAGCGCAAGGTGCTCGAAGCCGCCGCGCACGGCTGTCCGGTGCACAAGAGCCTGCATCCGGACATCGATGCGTCGATCACGTTCCACTGGCCGGGCTGAGCGGCTCGTATGGCGACGTGGCGCACGTGCTTCGCTCTGCTGCTGCCCGGCGCGGCCCTGTGCGGCTGCCTGGGCCCGCCAGCCATCGTCCCGGTGCCGCTGGCCGGGCCGGCGCCGCGTTCGATCGCGGTGTGGCCCTGGATCGCGGCGCCGGTGGCGACGCCAGAGGCCGTGCCCGAGAGGATCTTGTTGGCGGGGCTCGATCGAGCCCTGCTCGCCCGCGGCTATCGGGTGCAGGCCAGTGCCGTGGTGCAGCACCTGCTCGAAGCGGTGCCCGTGCCGGCCGACCCGGAGTCGCCGTGGGCCATCGTCGGGCGCGAACTCGGCGTCGACGCCGTGTTGCAGTTCGGCGCGCGGCGGTTCACCCGCGACCTGAGTCGCTCCGGCTGGCTGCAGTCCGCCGCGTGGGAGTGCGAGTGGCGGCTGCTCGCCACCGCGGACGGTGCGGTGCTCTGGCAGCACGAACAACGCGGCGCGTGGCGGCGTGCGGATCTCGAGCCGGATTCGAACTACCCGCGCGACGACTTGCTCAACCCGTCCCCGTTCGGTCCGGCGCTGCCGAGTTTCCGTTCGCTCGAAGAACTGCTGGAGCACCTGCATTGGCAGGCCCTGCAGCGCCTCCCAGTTGCCGTCCGCCAGCCATGAACTTGATCTGCGAATCCTTGCCCGGCTTTGCGCCCAAGGCACTCCTGGTCGATCTGCCGATGCCGTTGGCCGAACTGCCGAGCCCGCCGTGGCTCGTGGCCATGCTCCAGCCGTTGGCCGAGGCCCCACTGCGCGCTTCGCCCGAGCTGCGCACCGCCGTGCGCGATCTGCTGCGTGGCCGGGGGTACCGTCCGACCGGCCGCGGCAAGCCGTCGTCCGAGTACTTGGCGGCGGCGGCCGCGGCGGCGACGCTCGGTTCGATCAACGCCGCGGTCGACGCGGGCAACGCCGTGTCGCTGCACAGTGGCCTGCCGATCAGTGTGGTCGACCGGGACCGGCTGGTGGGAACGTGCCGGATCGCGGTGCCAGAGGCTGGCAGCAGTTACGTGTTCAACCAGAGCGGGCAGAGCATCGACGTGGGCGGTTTGGTGTGCCTGTGGGACGGCGATGGGCCCTGCGCGAATGCGGTCAAGGACAGCCAGCGCACCAAAACCGGGGCGGCGACGCGGCGGTTGCTGGCGGTGGTGTGGGCGCCGGTTGCGCCGGATCCGGACCATGGGCCGCGCACGTTGGCTTGGCTCGGCGAACTGCTGCAGCGCCTCGGTGCTGCGGTGCAGCCGGTGGTGGTGAGTCTGGGCTGACGAGCGCGGCCGCCTGCGGCCGTGGCCGAGCCGGGTTCGGGCCGACATCGGGCCGCTTGCAGGGCCCCGCCGCGCGGATGCCAGCGGCTCAGCCCGCCATCCACTGCGCCTGCTCGGCCGCCACCCGCTCCAGGTAGTCGGGGCGCAGGCGTTCGCGCAGGAACTGCCCGTAGAGGGCCTGCACCAGTTCGTGCAGCGCGAGCCAGTTCGCGGCGCGCTCGGTGGTGCGATCCTGGTCGGACTCGACCTCTTCGCTGTCCTCGGGCAGCTTGACGCCGAGCAGCGTCAGCGACGCGCCGTCGAGCGTCGCGCTCCACTGCCGCGAACCCTCCGCGAGCAACAGCCGCGCCTTCTTCAGCCGCCGGCCCGAACGCAGTGCCGTGCGCGCCTCGGCGGTGCGCGTCGGCAGGCCGCGGCGCAGCGTCTGTTCGGTCTCGTCCTCGCTGGGGGCGGCGAACAGCAGGAAATCGTCGAGCGCGAGTCCGACCACACGGCCGCCGGGCAGCCGGAACTCGCCACCGGTGGTCTCCCAGCGAAACCACAGCCAGGTCAGGAACTCTTCGCCGAGGAAGCCGTGGGTGTCTTGGGCTTCGCCCTTGCCTTGTCGCTGGGTGCTCATGCGTCTTGCTCCTGCCAGGGGGGGGTGTCGTCGCCGTCGGCCGTCTTGTTGCGGCGGCGGTCCGCGTCGTCGCCAACCGCTTCGTCACCGTCCTCCTCGTCGTCGAGTGCCGTGGCGCGCACCGGTTTCGGCACCGAACGCGGCCGGCCGTCGCCGTCCTCGCCGCGCGGCCAGCGCACCGGCTCCAGGCGGTCGAGGGAGCGCTCGGCTTCGGCGCCGAGTTTCAGCTGCAGGCCGGCGAGGCGCGGGTTCTGCCGTTCGAGCGGCAGGCTGAAGGTCTCGAAGAACAGCTTGCCGAACGCTTCGACCACGCTGCGGCTGGTGGCGAACAAGAGGATCAGGCGCCGGTCGAAGAACAGCAGTGCGTCGACCAGGTTCACCGCCGGCAGCACGCGCGGCAGCAGCTTCTCGGTCAGGTCGTCCTTGAGTTCGCGCCGTTCGCGCGCGGACAGCTTCTTGCCGCGCGACTTCTCGGCCGCGTCGCGGTGGATCTGCAGCCACTTCTTCGGCAGGGTCTTCTTGTCCAGGCGCACCCGCAGCCAGGTGCCCGCACCGCCGTCGAGGTCTTCGAGGGCGAAGGTGTCCCCGGTTGGATCGGCTTTGGTCACCCAGCCGACCGAGATCTCCTCGGAGGCGGCGTTCTCGATGGTGCGGAAGCGCCGTTGTGCCAACGCCTCGGCGAAGCCTTGGGTGGCAGGGTCTTGGAGCTTGCCCTGCCAGTGGAACGCGACGATGCCGCCGCTCTTGCGAATCGCTGCTGCCATGCCGCCTCTTGGTGCGCTGCTCGGATCGGAGGTCCGGCGGCACCGTAGGCGCCGCCGGGGGGCGGCGCACCTTACGGCGGCGGGCAGGCGCCTGCTACAGCTTCTTCTGCACCGGCCCGGCGGGGCCCTTCTTCACCGGCACGGTGCCGTCCGGCGCAACTTCCTTGTCCGCGTCGGTTTCCTGCTGGGCGCGCATGTCGTCGATCGCCTTCTGCAGTTCCGCACGCTGCTTCTGCACCTGCTCGAGCTGGGCTTTGGCGTCTTCCGAGTCCGTGGCCTTGAGCTTGGCGATCAGGGCGTCGAGCTGGGAGAGCGTGTCGATCAGGGTGGGCAGGCCGTTGTCCTGGACCGGCTGCGGAGCCATCGGCTGGTAGAGCGGCGGCAGCTGTGCCAGCACCTTGGCGTCGCGCACCAGCACTTCGACCTGGCCGGTGGTGGCCGCGGTCATGGCGCGCTGCAGAGTGGCCGGGTCGGTCTGCCAAGCCACCTGCACCGCGTGCGCTTTGACCTTGTCGAGTTCGGGGCTCTGGCCCTTCTCAACGCTGTCGACCACCAGGATCGCTGCGCCCTGGGCGGTGTAGAACGGCCGCGAACGCGCCCCTGGCTTCAGGGTGAACGCGAGCTGCTCGAACTGGGTGCCGAGGAACGAATTGCGCGTGATCTCGACACTGCCGTCCGGCTGTGCGCCTTGCACCGTGCCGAAGTTCTTGACCACTTCGGCGACGGGCTTGCCCTGCTCGAGTTCGGCGTAGGCGTCGGCGATCCGCGCACCCGCTTCGTTCTCGGGGAACGAGGCGACCATCGCCTGGGTGCGGATCACGTCGAACCAGACGCGCTGGGCGCGCTGGGTGTCGTCGCCGGAGACCGGCGAGCTGCGCAGGTATTCGAGCAGCGGGTTCAGCTGGCCGGCGAGGACCGGCAGGCCGTTCACGGTGGCCTGCACGTCCTGGCCGTGCTGCCCCAGTTCCTCCGCCGTCATGACGCGCGCCTTGCGCATCATGGGCGCGGCCGCAGTGGGGGCCGGCATGTTGACGCCGGCGTCGATCGCAGCGAAGGTCTGGCCGCGCTTGCCCAGCTTGGCGGCCAGGGACGGCCCGGCCAGCTTGGCCCGGTTCTGCGCGAACTCGATCTCCTTCTGCAGGCGCTCCTTCTCCCGTTGGAGCTCCCCGATCACGTCGACCGGCTTGGGGCCAGCCTTCTCGGGATCCTGGGCGGCTGGCGCCGGCGTCGAGCCGGCGGGCTGCGTGGCACCGCCTTGGGCAGGCGCGGCGGCGGCGAGGAGCAGGGGGAACAATACGAGTCGGAAATCCATGAGCAGTGGGCTGGGCACCGAAGGTGCGCAGGGCGGAACGGCGAAATGCCGGGGCGAGAATGGAACCCGGAGTGTATCGGACGTGCAAGGGGGCGGCTTGCTCCCGGTTCTCGCGAAGTCGTGCCGCGGGCCTTCAGGACCCCGGCCCGGGTCGGGGCTCGGTCGGCGCCATGCCAACGGCGCACGGGCAGCGCCGGGCAGGGGCGTTGGCCGCTTCGCAGCACAGCGGAGCGGACCGATGGCGGCTCAGGCCGGACTCCAGCCGTCGGCCTGATGGCGGCGCAGCCGACGCTGGCCCTTGGTCGCCTCCTGGGCGTCGGCCACGACGCTGCCCAGCACTTCGATGTAGTCGAGGTAGCGGCGGCGGCCCGATTCGGTGAGGCGACACAAGGTCTGCGGGCGGCGGCCCTTGAAACCCTTGCGGATCTCGACCAGCCCGGCTTCTTCGAGCACCGTCAGGTGCCGGGAGAGGTTGCCGTCGGTGAGTTGGCACAAGGACTTGAGGTCGGTGAACAACAGGCCGTCGGGCCGCGCCGCGAGCGACGTCAGGATGCCGAGGCGGGCCTTCTCGTGCAGCAGGCGGTCGAGGCCCTCGTAGGCATAGCGGCCGTCTTTGGGCGCTGGATCGTGGGGGCGACGTTCGCTCATGGCTTTGGGTGGGTGGGGGGATCAGGGCCGGCGTTCGTGGTGCCACCAGAGCAGTCCGGCGAGCAGCGCCTGGCCGAACGCGAACGGCAGGCCCATCGCCCACGGCGACAGGGCTGCCGGGCCGGCGAACAGGCACAGCGTGCCGCTGGCCAGGAACCAGAGGCCCACCAGCGCGCCGCCGCGCGGCAGCAGCTGCAGGGCGGCCAGGTTGGCGAGGCCGAAGCAGAGTTGCCACATGCCTGGCAGCAGCCAGACCCATTGCGGCTGGCGCAGCAGCACGAACAGGGTCAACACGCCACCGACGGCGAGAGCTGGCAAGAACTGGCGCGCGGCGAGCCAGGCGTTGGCTTCGGACAGCCGGGTACCGGTCGCGGCCGTGCGCGCCAGCACCTCCGCAATGGCCACGCCCCCACCACCCATGGCCACCAAGAGCCACAGCAGCAGGTAGCGGGCGGGTTCGTCGGCTGGGGCTGCGAGCCAAACCTGTTGCAGGACTGCGGCGGCGAGCCCGAGTCCTGCGGACAGCAGCACCGGCCGCCAGCTCAGGTTGCGCAGTTCGTCGGTGGCGGCCAACTGCCGCTGGATCGCCTGGATCTGGTCGAGAGCGTCGCGGAGCGGCAGGGCCATGGCTTTGCCGGAAAAAGTAACTGTCCAGGGCAAGCGCAGCAACCCCGTTCGCCGGGGATCTGCAGGCACCCCGGCCCCGGCGCGGCCGGCCCGTTCAGCGCCGCGCCGCGAACTCGTCGCCCGGCGTCCAGGTCGGCACCTGCCGGTCGTTGGCCGTGGCCAGCAGGCAGTCGAGCAGCAGCTCGAGATCCAGCGCGGCGCCGTCGAAGTTCCACCACGGTGCCAGTTCGTCGCTGGGCTGGTGGTAGTGCACGGTGGTGTAGCTGCCCTTCATGCGCCGCCGTTCCTCGGGGCGGTCGAGGAAGTCCTTGCCCGCCTTGAAGTACGCCGCCGGCACGCCGATGCGCGCGAAGTTGAAGTGGTCGCTGCGGTAGAACAGGCCGAGGTCCGGGCTGCTGTCCGGCTCGACGCGGCGCCCCCGCGCTTCGGCCAGGCGGCTCGCCAGCTCGGTCAGGCTGCTCTTGCCGTGGCCGATGAACTCGACGTCCCGGGTCGGGCCCCAGATGTTGAGGCCGTCGACGTTGAAGTTCGCGACCATGCGTTCTCGCGCCACGGGTGGGTTCTCGGCGAAGAACTGCGAACCGAGCAGGCCCGATTCTTCGGCGGTGACCGACACGAACAGCACGCTGCGCGCGGGCGGCGCTGCGGCAGTGGCGCGCGCCAGCGCCAGCAGGCCGGCACACCCGGAGGCGTTGTCGACCGCGCCGTTGTAGATCGCGTCCTCGCCGCGCGGCTTGCCGATGCCGAGGTGGTCGAAGTGCGCGGTCACCACCACGTACTCGTCGCGCAGCGTCGGATGGTGGCCCGGCAGAAGGCCGACCACGTTCGCCGAACGCAGCTCACGCATGGTGTTGGCCACGCCGAGCCGGAGCTTCACCCCGAGCGGCACTGGCGGTTGGTTGCCCTGTTCGGCGCGGGCGCGGAGCTGGTCGAGGTCCTGGCCACCGAGCGCGCACAGCTGCTTGGCCGCGGCTTCGGTGCACCACGACCGGATCGGCAGCGTGGGCACGCCGTCGCGGAACGGCAACCAGAAGTTCTCGCGGCCGTGGTTGGCCTGCACCACCTGGAACGGATAGCCCGCCGACTCATTGGTGTGGACGATCACCGCGCCGACGGCGCCGCGGCGCGCCGCTTCCTCGAACTTGTAGCTCCAGCGGCCGTAGTACAGTCGCGTCTTGCCGGCGAAGCGCGCGGGATCGTCGGCCGGATCGTTGTTCATCACCAACAGCACCTTGCCCGTGAGGTCCTGGGCGCCGAAATCGTCCCACTGCTGCTCCGGCGCCGTGATCCCGTAGCCGACGAACACCAATTCGGCGTCCTGCCACGCAGCCTCCGCCGCCGGGCTGCCGGCCACCGCGGTGAAATCGTCGGGAGCCTGGAAACTGGCCTGCCCAGCCACCCCACTCGCCTGCAAGGTCGTCGTCACGGCGGTGGTGATGCCCAGGATCGGCACGCGTTGCTGCCAAGTGCCGTCCTGGCACCCCGGGCGCAAGCCATGGGCTTCGAGCTGGGTGGCGATGTAGAGCCGCGCCAGTTCGTCGCCGCGGCTGCCGACGCCGCGGCCTTCCAGGCGGTCGTCACCGAGGAAGCGCACGTGGGCCGCCAGTTCGGCGGTGGGGATGCGGTGGGCTGGTTTCGGCGGCGCCGCGCAGGCCCCGCAGGCCAGCGCGAGCCACAGCGCTCGGTTTTGGTTCATCGCGTTCGTTGCAGCAGGAAGGTCAGATCGCAGGGTGGGGTGAATTCTTCGGGCGCGCGGCCCCGTTGGAACAGGCGGGCCGCGGTGGTGCCCAGCAGCTCGGCCCGGCCGGCCGCGACCCGCAGCAGGCAGCCTTCGCGCAGGCCGAGCACCGGGGTGTCATGCTCCTCGTGGAACTGCCGCAGGCGTTCCTCTCGGGTCTCGCCCATGTGGGTGCTGCGCGGGTCGGCATCGAGGTAGTGCGGGTTGATCTGGAACGGCACGAAGCCGAACGCTTCGAACGCCGGCGGCATCACGATCGGCATGTCGTTGGTGGTGCGGATCGAGGGCGTGGCGACGTTGGTGCCGGCACTGCTGCCCAAGTACGGCATGCCGCTGCGGACCGCGCGCGACAGCGCGGGCAACAGACCGGTGTGGTAGAGCGCGCGCAGCAGGCGGAAGGTGTTGCCGCCGCCGACGAACACCGCTTCCGCTCCGGCCACGGCTGCGCCCGCGTCGGCGAAGCGGTGCGCGCCGACCACTTCGTGCCCCAGCGCGGCGAACGCCGCCGCCGCCTTCGCCGTGTACGCGTCGTGGTCCGCCAGGGCGTACGGCACGAACAGCACGCGCTTGCGCCCCTGGCCCAGGAACTCGCGGATCGCCGCGGTGCAGTGGCCCAGGTAGGTGCCACCGTGCATGGTCGAGTTGCTGATCAGCAGGAGGCGCAGGTTTTCGGGGTTCGGCATCGGCGCTCGCGGCGCAGCATACGGCGACGCCCCGGCTCAAGGCACGAAGCGGATCTCGACCGGGTTGCTCGGTTCGCCGCCGGTCGGGGTGAGCCACCAAGCTGCCGCATGCACGGTGAAGCCCAACAACGCCGCTGGCAGCGGGGTGGCCCTGAAGTCGATCGCCGCGGCTGCCGAGCCCTGCGCGTCGGCGTGGCCAAGCGTGCCGGGGAACAGCGGGCCGTTCGCCATGGTCGACGAAGCCTGGACCAGGAAGTCGAGGTTCAGCGGTAGTGGGCCGCCGGGCAACGGCAGCCCGGGCCAGGTGCCCGACAAGCCGGCGAACACCAAGTATGTGCGGCCGGCTCTGGCGCTGCCACCGCGCAGCGACAGGTCGACGCGCACCGGTGTCTGCAGCGACACCCGGTCCGTCGTTGCCGCCAACCTCGGCCGCTGCCGCAACCAATGGTCCAGAGTGCCCAGCAGGGCGCCTTGCCGGTCGCCGCTGAGTTCCCAGAACATGGCGCCGCCGAGCTGGCGTTGCTGCAAGAAGAACGCCTTCTCCGCGATCGAGCGCGGGTCGTCGTAGCCTACGAACTTGCGTTGGCCCGCGTGCCACAACCACGGCACGCGCGCCGTCTCGTGCCAGCTCTTCAGCCACCCCGCCTGATTCTCGTAGTTGGTGGCGAGGTCGGTGTAGTCGTAGACGCCGTTCTCCCAAGTGCCGGGAGTCGACGGGCCTGCATAGGTCTGATACAGGCCGTTCTGGCTGTTCACCGGCACATTGCCGAAGCCGCGGCCATAGAAGGCCATGCCGACGTGCAAGCGGTCGGCCGGCACGCCAAGCTGCAGGTAGTTGTGCACCGCGGCCGCAACGTTCCACTGGGAGCGCACTGGCTCGGCCACTGGCTCGAGTGGGTCTGCATACAGCGGGGCGTTGAAGCCAGTGAACGGATCGCCCCAGGGCCCGCGCAGGTCGTAGGTCATCAAGTTGATCCAATCGAGCACGGGCCAGATCGCGGGTACGTCGAAGTGGGCGATGATGGCGGGGTTCGCCGGTGCGGCGATGGTCAGCAGGTAGGTCTTGCCAGTGGTCTGGCTGCGGGTGTTGAAGCGCGCGCGCAATTCGTGCAGGAACAGGGTGTAGTTCTGCCGGTCCTGCGGGCGTGTGACGTTGGTGGACAGGCCACCGCCCACTGGGTACTCCCAGTCGATGTCGGCACCGTCGAATTCGTGGAGGTCGACGAAATCGACGATCGACTGCGCGAAGGTGGCGCGTGAACTGGCCGTGAGGACCGCGTCACTGAAACCGGACGACCAGGTCCAACCGCCGACGGAGATCAGGGTCTTCAGGTGCGGATGCTGCTGCTTGAGCACGCGCAGCCGCTCGAACGAGCCGCGGCGGCAGCCGGGGTTCCAGCAATCCCCTGGATAGTAGCGGTCGATGTCGGCGTAGGGGTCGCCGAGAGCGATCTGGCCGTTCTGCAGGTTGGCGAACGCGTAGTTGACGTGGGTGAGCTGGGCCGCGGGGATGTTGGGGACGTGGTAGTTGCGGGCGTAGATGCCCCAGGACGGGAAGTAGCCGACGATGCGGGCGGGGCTCTGGGCGGCGAGCGAGAGGGTGACCGCGGCAACGGCAGTGAGGGTGCTGGCGAGACGGCGCATGGTGAGGGGAGCGTCGGGGATCGTGCGGGTGGCGGGATGGGGCCGGAGGCACGGCAGCAGTACTCGCGTTCGGCACTGCCATTGCAGGTGCCAGACGATACTTCGCTGCAGTTTGCCGACCCAAGAGGCTGAGGGTTGGTCCAGAGGCTGTGTCCGGTTTGGTGGCTTGCCTGCCTCAGGCTCGCTGCCGTCTCAGTCGGCGAACAGCTCGTCGAGGCTGCGGGCGTCGAGGATGCGTTCGGCCCAGCGGTCGAGCTGGGTGGGGGAGGCGGTCTGCAGGCGTTCGGCTGTTTGGGGGCCGGAATGGCCGAAGCGGCGCGTGATCAGGCTGAGGAGCACGCTGATCTTGCCCTCGGCCTTGCCTTCGGCTTTGCCTTCAGCCTTGCCTTCGCTGCGGATCTGCTGGGCGGTGGAGAGGAGCTTGTGCTTCATGGCAGGGTTGTGGATCCGGCTGATGAGCAGTCGTTGCACGGTGGGCCCGGGCAGGCGGGCGGTGGTCAGAATGTAGTCTACCATGGCGCCGTAAACGTCGTGGCCGGCCATGGTCTCGGCCAGGGCCGCGGCCGGCGCTCGGCTACGCCGGCATCCACAACCGGGCGATCGGGACCGCGTACACGCCGTCGTCGACCCGCCAGCCCTCGGTACCCGCGTGCAGCACGATGCCGGTCACCTGATCGGCCCCGAGTCGCCGCTGCAGCGCGCGCACGCCGCGCAGATCCTCGTTGCGCACGTCGGGCGCAGCCTTGACCTCGAACGCCAGCACCGAGCCGTCGCTGCGTTCCATCACCAGGTCGACCTCCTGGCCGTCGTGGGTGCGCCAGTGGCCGACGTCGAGTGGCTCTTCGAGCCAGTGCGCCTGCTTGCACAGTTCGTTGACGACGAACGTCTCCAGCAGGTGGCCGAACTGCTGCAGTGCGCTCGGCTGGGCCAGCATCAGCTTGTCGCTGGTCACGCGCATCAGCCGCGCGGCGAGCCCGGTGTCGACGAAATGCAGCTTCGGCGTCGCCGCGGCGCGAGCCGCGAGCGTCGTGCCCCACGCCGGCAGCACGTGGTGCAGGAACACGGCTTCGAGCAGGCGCAGGTAGTCCTCGGCGGTGCTGCGATCGATGTCGAGGTCGCGCGCCAAGTCGGCGACGTTCAGCAACTGCGCGGTCCGGCGGGCCGCAGCGGCGGCGAGACGCGGCAGCAGCACGCGGCGGCGCACTTTGGTGATCTCGGCGACGTCCTTCTCCAGCGTCAGGTTCAAGTATTGATCGAACCAGCGGCTGCGAGCCGCCGGATTCGGCAGCGCCAGCGGCATCGGCATGCCGCCTGCGATCAGGGCGGCCGCGAGTTCGGCGCGGGTGCCGCGCACCGGCTCGAGGTCGGGGGCGTCGCCCGCGACCAATCGCTCGACGAACGCTTCGCGCCGGCGGTGCAGTTCGCCCTGGCTCAGCGGCCATACTGGAACGATGTCGACGCGCCCGGTCAGTGCTTGAGCCACGGCGGGCACGGTCCCGTAGCGCGTCGATCCTGCGAGCACGAACTGCCCCGGCGCGCCGTCCTGGTTGAGCAGGCGCTTGATCACGTCGACGACTTCCGGCACACGGGCGAACTCGTCCAAGAACACGGGGCGCGGCTGGTCGAGCAGGTGCCGAGGGTCGGCGGCCACGGCGCGCCGCGTCGCCGGGTCGTCGAGGTCGAGGATCGAGCGCGAACGGGCCGTCGCGAGTTCCCGCAGCAAGGTCGACTTGCCGACGGCTCGCGGCCCGCTGAGCACCAGTACCTGGGCGTGCTCGAGCCGCCGGTTGACGGTCTCGGCAGCTCGACGTGGCACGGCGCGACGCAGCACGGGGGAGTGGGGCACGTGGGGCGCGAAGATACCGTGGTGAGGGGAAGTTGGTCTTGAGAGTTCCCGATTCCGAGGGCTTCTTGTTACCGAATCGGAGGGTAGTTTGCTCCCGAATCCGAGGCCTTTGCACCGCCAAACCGGCGCGGGGATGGCTGCCGCGGGCATCGCGGCTGCCGTGGGGCAACCTGCGGCAGGAGGGCCGTGGGCGGAGGCGTCTGTTGGCCAGCGGTCGCGCGGACTCGCGCGATGCGTTCGAGTGCCGCGAGTTGCTGCTGGCGCGTTTGCTGCGTTCCGCCGCGGAGTGTGACTTGCTGGCGAACCTCGCGGTCGCCGAAGTGGACGCGGTGCAGCGGCCATCGGCCGGCGGCGGCGCCCCGGTTGTTGGTGGCGTTGTCGTACGAGCCCGATCCGCTGGTGCGGGTGGCCGTGGTGGGCTCGCTCCGGATGTTGGCCGCCAGCGACGCGCGGATCGTCGATGCGATTGCGGATGCGTTGGCCGAGGATCCGGACGTGCGGGTGCGCGCCGCTGCGGCCGATGCCTGTGCGCGCCTGCTGCCCAACCCTCGGGCGCGGCAGGCGCTCGATGCCGCTGCGGAGCGGGAACGCGATCTCGAGTTGCGCGAACGCATCCGCAATGCTCGGACCTCCGGCGGTTACTTGTCCCCCGGCTCGAGATGGGACCAACTTCGAGCCCGATTGGCGCCCCACCGATCGGGCTCAATCCATGGCATGGTCTGTACCGACGAATCGGGGCTCCACGAACCGGGTCTCAACCCCGACCCCATCCTGGTGTTCGGCGCGCCGCGGTCCGGGACCACGTATCTGCGTGAGATCCTCGATGCGCATCCCGACGTGGCGATGACCAACGAGTTCCGCGTGTTCTCGTGGCTGCACGCCGCCGTCGCAGCACTGCCGGACGACGACGCGCGGGTGTTCGAGCACCGGGACGCCTTCGTTATGCAGTTGCAGCGCGAACTGCCCGATTTGCTGCGGCGCCACTACGCCGCGATCGCCCCGCTGGCGAAGTGGTGGGGCGACAAGAACCCGCACTACGCGCAGGATCCCGCCATCCTGCAAAGCGCGCTGCAGTTGTTCCCGGGGGCGCGGTTCGTGCACATCCATCGCGATCCGCGGGCCGTGATCGCCTCCTTGCTGCGCAAGCGGCACGCCGATGGCAGGCCGTGGATCGGGCTCGAAGCGGCGCATGCGATGGTGGCCGACCACGTGCGCAACGCGCTGGAGTTCGAACGGCAGGTTGGTCCGGCGCGCTGCCTGCGCGTTTGTTACGAGCAGTTGGTGGCCGACGACGAAGCCGGTGCGCGCGCCGTGTTCGCCTGGCTCGAGATTCCGCTCGCGGAGCCGGTTCTCGAGCTGTGCCGGCGCCAGCGCGAGCGGCGCACCGCGTTCAGTGGGCCCACCTCCGACCTGCGGCGGGCCGGGAGCAAAGCCCAGGCGATTGCGGCATGGCGCGGCACGGTGCCGGTGCCGCGGCAGGCCGAGTCGCTGCAGTTCCTGGGGCCGTTGCTGCTCGAGCTGGGCTACGAGGATGCTGCGTCCTTGGCCGAACTGCAGCGTGGTTGAGCATTTCGGCCCACTGCCCGCGGGCAGCCAGCGGCCGGCACCAGGGTTCGCTCGGGACCATTCTCGCTCTAGGCCAAATTGACCTAGTTGCATGGTCCAGAATGTCCGGTATGTACCCGGCATGGCCTGGGCCATCCCCGAACTCCACCGCGACACCGCGCAGCCGCTGGCTGCACAGATCGCCGGCTTCTACGCCGAAGCGATCCGTTCGGGCCGTTTGCCCCTCGGGGAGCGGCTGCCGCCGATCCGCGCGGTGGCCGAAGGCGCAGGCGTGGCGCGCGGCATCGTGCAGGCGGCGTACCTGGCGTTGGCCGAACAGGGCCTGGTCGAAGCCACCGTCGGCCGCGGCACCGTGGTCGTGCACTCGTCCGGTGCCAGCCCAGCCCAGCCGCTCAGTGCCTACGCCGAGGCGGCGTTGCGCCGGCTGGAAGAGATGCCAGGGGCGCCGCCGTTGCCGCCGGGGCGCCCACTGGTGGCGAACTTCGCCGAACTGGCACCGGATGCCGGCTCGTTCCCGGTCGGCGAGTGGCGTGCGGCGATGGATGCGCTGCTGGCGGCGCGCGGTGCGGCCGTGCTCGGCTACGGCCACGAAGCCAACGGCCTGCCCGAACTGCGCGCGCTGCTGGCCGAGCGCTGGCGCAGCCACGATCCAGCAGTGACCGCCGACGATCTGCTGGTCACCGCGGGGGCGCAGCAGGCGCTCGACCTGGCGTTGCGCACCTTCTGTGCGCCGGGCGACACGGTGGTCACCACGGCACCGTCCTACCATCAGATGTTCGGGCTCCTGCAGGCGCACGGCCTGCAGGTGGTGACGGTGCCGTTCACGGCGGCTGGTCTGGATCTCGAACGGCTGGCCGCGGCGCTGGCCCGGCCTTCGGTGCGGTTGCTCTACCTGATGCCGACGTTCCACAACCCGACCGGGCGCACGCTCGATCTGCCGCAACGGCGCGCCCTGGTCGAGGTGCTGGCGCAAAGCCGCGTGCCGGTGGTCGAGGACGAGTACCAGCACTCGCTGCGCTGCCGTGGCACGCCGCTGCCGACCCTGCGTTCGCTCGACCCGCGTGGGCTCACCCTGACGGTGGCCACCGTCAGCAAGGAGCTGTTCCCGGCGTTGCGGCTCGGCTGGCTGGTCGGTGGTGCCGACCTGCTGCGGCCGATGGCGGCGGTGAAGCGTTTCATGGACCTCGAGACCAGCCCGCTGCTGCAGGCAGCGTTGGTCGAATTCGTGCGTGCCGGCGCCTTGGATCGGCACCTGCAGCGCCTGCGCACCGAACTGGCCGCGCGCCATCAGGCGCTGCAGGACGCGGCGCGGGCCGAGCTGCCGGCCGGGTGCACGATCACCGACCCCGACGGCGGCTTCGTCGCCTGGCTCGAACTGCCGCTGCCCGGCCAGGGCGATCGCCTGGCCGAGCTGGCCGCCGAACGCGGCGTGCGGGTCGTGCCCGGCCGCGTGTTCGACTTGCACGGTCAGCCCGCGCGCGGCGTGCGGCTGTCCCTGACCCGTGCCGACACCACGAGCATCGCCGCCGGCATGGCCGTGCTCGGCCGCGTCGCGCGCGACCTGCTGCAGAGCCCGCGGGCCGCGCAGTCGTTCCTCTAGACCTCGAGACCTTCCCAACCTGTTCGCCAATGACCACCCGAGCCAAGCAACCCGTTCCCGGATTCACTCCCGAAGAGATCGCCAGCAAGATCGGCTTCTGTGAGCAACTGAAAGGCGGCGTCATCATGGACGTCGTCGACGCCGCGCAGGCGCGCATCGCCGAAGACGCCGGCGCCTGTGCCGTGATGGCGCTCGAGCGCGTGCCCGCCGACATCCGCAAGCACGGCGGGGTCGCGCGCGCCAGCGATCCGACCATGATCGAAGGCATCCAGAAAGCCGTCAGCATTCCGGTGATGGCCAAGGTGCGCATCGGCCACTTCGTCGAAGCGCAGATGCTCGAGGCGATGGAAGTCGACTGCATCGACGAGAGCGAAGTGCTGACGCCGGCCGACGAGCAGTTCCACGTCGACAAGCGGCAGTTCCAGACGCCGTTCGTCTGTGGTTGCCGCGACCTCGGCGAAGCGCTGCGGCGGATCCACGAGGGCGCGGCGATGATCCGCACCAAGGGCGAAGCCGGCACCGGCAACGTGGTCGAAGCGGTGCGGCACATGCGCGCCCTGCTGTCGCAGATCCGCGAACTGCGCGGCCAGGACGAGAAGTTCCTGGAGCGCAAGGCGGCCGAGCTGCGCGTGCCGTTCGCGCTGGTCGCCTGGGTGGCCGAGCAGCAGAAGCTGCCGGTGCCGAACTTCTCCGCGGGTGGCGTCGCCACGCCGGCCGACGCGGCGTTGATGATGCAGCTCGGGGCCGAAGCGGTGTTCGTCGGCTCGGGCATCTTCAAGTCCGGCAACCCGACACAGCGCGCCAAGGCGATCGTGCGCGCGGTCACGCACTTCCGCGACCCGAAGGTGCTGGTCGAGGTCAGCAAGGGCCTCGGCGAGCCGATGGTCGGCATCGACATCCACCAGATGGCGCCGAGCGAGCGCCTGGCCGGCCGTGGCATCTGAAGCAGTGGTTTCTGCATCGGTGCCGCCGGTCGTCGGGGTGCTCGCCTTGCAAGGCGACTACGCCGAGCACCAGCTCGCTCTGCACGAACAGGGCCTGGCCACCCGGCAAGTGCGCACCGTGCGCGACTTGCCGGGACTGGCAGGGTTGGTGCTGCCCGGTGGGGAGAGCACCACCATGCTGAAGCTGCTGGACGTCGAGGGCCTGTGGGCACCGCTCGGCGCCGCGCTGCGTTCGGGGGTGCCGGTGCTGGCCACCTGTGCCGGCATGATCCTGCTCGCCGAACGGGTCTTGGACCCGGTCCAGCGCAGCTATGGCCTCTTGCCGATCACCGTGGTGCGCAACGGCTATGGACGGCAATTCCACTCCGGCACGTTCGCGTTGCAGGGCGAGGCGCTGCCGGCAGGCACCACCGGCACGTTCATCCGCGCGCCGCGCATCACCGCGGTGGGTGCTGGCTGCGCCGTGCTGGCGACGCGCGGCCCCGATCCGGTGCTGGTCGCAGCCGGGCCGATCGTGGCGGCGTGTTTCCATCCGGAGCTCCAGGAGGGGCATCCGGTGACGGTGCAGTTCGCGGCGCGCGTGCGTACCGCAGCGGCGCGCGTGTCGGCGGCAGTGCTGGGCGCTGCGCAATTCGCGGCGGAGCAAGCATGAGCGAGACGATCCAGTACGGGCTCGAGCCCGGTCTGTCGGTGGCCGAGTTCGTCGACGTGTTGCGGCGTTCGACCCTGGGCGAACGACGACCGATCGACGACGAAGGGCGCATGGCGAAGATGGTGCAGAACGCGGATCTGATCGTCACGGCGCGCGATGCGGCCGGGCTGCTGGTCGGGGTGTCGCGGGCGCTGACCGACCACAGCTACTGCTGCTACCTGTCGGACCTCGCGGTCGACGCGGCGTACCAAGGGCGTGGCATCGGCCGCGAACTGATCGCGCGTACCCACGCGGCGGCCGGGCCGGGCACGACGCTGGTGCTGATCGCCGCGCCCAAGGCGCGCAGCTACTACCCGCACATCGGCATGACGCAGCACGATTCGTGTTGGATCGCCCGGCCGGCTGGGTGGGTGTCGCGCTGAGCGCGACTTCTCGCCGCGCTCTGCCTGACGCTTGTGCTTTCGGCCCAGCGGCCTAGCATGGCGCCATGACGGGCGAACTCTGGAAACGGCCCTCGAGTGTCGTCGTCGCCACCGCGGTCGCGGTGGTGGGCTACTTCGCTGCGCGCGGCCAGTTGGTGG
>JAEUHP010000085.1 GCA_016795295.1 Planctomycetota bacterium
CGACGCTACCCGATACAACCTGGCAGTGATCTGCGTGCGGTGGTCGCCCGTCAAGGCGAGGCGCAGCGGCAACCCGGCGGACGCCCAGGCCCTGCTGGACGAGGCGCTCGGGCTGCTCCGGGAGATCGAGAGCGATCCCCGGTCCGAGCCCGGCTCCCCCAAGCCCGACGCCATCGCCGATGTTCTGCAGAGTGTATTGCTCGATTCTGCGTCGCGCGCCATCAAGCGGGGAGACGTGGCGACAGCCGAGGCCGCGTACACCGAGATGGGCGAGAGCTGCGAGTCCCAGTTGCGAGCGATCGATGCGGGGGCGAGCTGGTTCGTGGAGTTCGCGCCCGATCGACAGCGGCAGATGCGGCGCCAGTTCCGGCAGAACCTGGAACTGTCTCGGGCCGGGCGCGCGAACTGCCTGATGCGGCGCGGGAGAACGGACGAGGCCGTGGCCATCTACCGTTCCATCATCGAACGGTCGCGGGCGGCGGTGGCAGCGGCTCCGGAGGATGGTAAGGACCGTTCCCAGCTCGCTACCCAGCTCGGCAACTTCGGCCAGTACATGATCCGGGCCGGTCGCTTCGACGACGGCGCGACTTTGATCGCCGAAGCGCGCGACCTGACCGAAGTTCTCCACCAGGCGGACCCGACGGCCGCATCCCTCCAGAAACAGCTCGCCTACTTGGCCTACTATCTCGGGGTGGCCCGGGACGGCCAGGGGCGAGGTGACGAGGCGCGGCAGCTGTTCAAAGCGAGCTGTCGCCTCCGGGAAGCGCTCGTCAAGGTCTCTCCGGACAAGTCGAACAAGCTGGAACTGATGCTCGCGCTGGCGCGCGCCGGACAGGTCGACGCAGCGCAGGCGCTCGCCAACGAGCTCTCGGCGTCACCCGACAAGGACTCGGACCTTCGCCTGGACGTGGCGCGCGCCATGGCGCAGCTGGTGCGGCACGCGGAGGAGCCGGCCCGTGAGACGTTCCGCGCGGCCGCGTTCGCCGCCTTGAGTCGCTGCGTCGACGATGGGCAGCCGGACCACTACGGGATCGCCAGCGAGGCGGACCTCGCGCCGCTGCGGGAGGACCCTCGGTTCGCGGCAATCCTGGCGCGGTTGGCACCCGTCGGGGAGCGCAGGCGTTGAGCCGGGGAGCTGCGTCCGCAGGCACGTCGACACCGACAAGGAGGCTGGGAGTCTGCCAGGGGGACCTGGGTGTGGTCGAGTGCATGGCCTCGCTGCCGAACGGCAACCTCGTGGTCGGTGGCCTGTTCACCACCGCAGGCGGCTCGGTGTCGCCCAACCTGGCGCAGCTCACCACCGTGTGCCCGGCGTCGAGCGTCGCTTCGGGCTCCGGCTGCAGTGGCAGCGGCGGCCTGATGCAGCTGTCGGCGATGACGCAGCCATGGCTCGGCGGCACCTACAGCTACCTCTGCACAGGCATGGCAACGAATGCCGTCGGGCTCTCTGTGTTCGGCAACAGCCCGAACAACCTCCTGCTGTCGAACCCGCTTCCGGCTGCAGGCGCAGGGTGCCGACTGTTCACTTCCACGGAGTCCGTGCTGCTCCTGCTGCCGGTCGCCGGTACCGTCGTGGGTGGGTTTTCGTTGCCGGCAAACCCCAGTCTGAGCGGGACTGCGCTGCACAGCCAAGTGCTGCAGGTCGAGATCGGGACCCACGGGGAAATCACCTGGGTCGGCGGGTCGAACGCGCTGGTGGTCACACTCGGCATGTTCTAGGTGCATTCGCGCGCCGCGGCGCGACCAGCCGAGGGCGGGTTCCGCAAGTGCAACTCAAGTACTGGCGGTCCCTCGAGTGACTGCGGCGCAGCGCCGCGCGCAATCAGTTCCCGACGACGATCTCGAGGGCGCGCGTCGACAGCGCTTCGGCGGGGTTGGCGCCGGGCACCAGCACGAAGCCCTGGGTGAAGAAATGCAGGCCGAGCAGGCTCGAGAAGGCGGGCAACGGCAGGACCCACGTCGCCACGGTGTTCGTGCGCGGCAGGAACACCGTGGTGTCGGTCGCCAGCAGGAGCGAGCAGCCGGTCATGCCGAGCGGCGTGAGATCCCAGGGCAGCGGCGTGCCGTTCCAGACGTCGTCGGCGAAGCCGAACGTGCCGAACGTCGCCGAGGCGGCAACGCTGATGCCGGTGACGCGCATCGTGAACACGGTGCCGATCGCCGGGGGCGTGATCGCGCGCAGGGACGGCGTCAAGCCACCGCCGCTGCACCCCGCACCAAACGGCTGGCTCCACGAATAGCCCCGCAATCGCGCCAGTTCGAGCCAAAGGTCGCGGTACGCGGCATCGGCCGTCGTCGACAGCGGCTGCAGCAGCAAGTTCGTCGTCTCCCAAGGGTCGCTGGTGAGGTCGTACAGCTCCTCACGCACGGTGCCGTTCGACTGCTGGAACCGCAGCAGCTCGAAGCGGGCATCGCGCATGGCTTCCGTGTCGCCCGCGGCAGTCATCGCCGTGCTGCCCGAGAAGGCCTGCGTGTAGGAGAACTGGCGCGGCGGTGCGCCCGGGGCCAGGAGCAGCGCTCGCTGGTCGATGGTGTCGAGCTCGACCGTGGCCGGAACGGCGGCGCGCGCATCGACGCCCTGCATGCCGGCGAGCGTCGCGAACAGATCGACCACGTGCAGCAACCCGCTCTCGACGCGCGGGCTCCCGCCGACCGCCGGGCCCGCGGCGATGCACGGCACGCGTACGCCACCCTGGTAGATGGTGCCCTTGGCGCGGGTGGGGTCGAACGGCGCCGAGGTCGTCTGCTGGCTGGAGCCGTTGTCGCCGAGGAAGACGATGTTCGTGTTCGCCAGCGTGGCGGGTGGAATGAGGGAGAGCAGCCGACCGATCTCGCTGTCCATCGCCTGCACCATCGCGCGGAAGAACGGGATCGGAGACGTGGTCGGGTTGAGGCCGGCGAGGCTCTGGGTGTGCAGGCCGGCGGGCGGCGCATGCAGCGGCGTGTGGCCGGCGTGGAACGCCAGCATCACGAACCACGGTCCTTGCGTGCGGCCGACGAAGGCGAGCGCTTCGTCGACGAGGTCCGTGGTGGCGTAGGTCGTCTCGGTGGCAATCACACCGTTCGTCACCTTGGGCCAGGAGTAGTAATCGTTGATCGCTCCCTGCAAGGAGCCCGTGAACTCGCCGAAACCCTCGGCCGTCGGAGTCGCGGCGCCCAGGTCGGAACCGAGGTGCCATTTGCCGATCAGCGCGGTCTGCACGCCGGCAGGGGACAGGATCTCCGGCAGCAGCACCTCACTGGGGTCGAGGCCGGGTCCGCCGGTGAGAGCTGTGCCGATGCCAGTGCGGAAGCCATGGCGGCCAGTGAGGATCGACGCCCGCGTCGGCGAACACAGCGGGCAGGCCTGCGCGTTCGCGAAGCGCACGCCACGTGCCGCCAGCGCGTCGATGTTGGGCGTCGGCGGCGGATTGGCGCCGAGGCCGTAGCAGGTGACGTTGTCGACACCGACATCGTCGGCAACGATCAGCAGGGTGTTCGCCTGCGCCGCCAGCCGTGCCTGCGAGAGCAGGGCGAAGGCGAGCAGCAAGACCGCGAGCAGCCGCGGCAGGGAGGTCGGGAACGGCTGCGCAAGAGGTCGTGGCATGGGCAATGGTGGTGAGCAGGGGACGCACCGAGCGGGCGCGACGTGGCTACGGGGACATCCAAGCCACCCCCACAGCATGACGGCGAATCCAGGCGCAGTCACCGACCACTCGGGGCCGTCGACCAGCTCCCGCTCGACGCGACGGGCGGCGGCGAGGTGCCGGCCTGGCATCGGCCGCGTGGTCGAGGCGGCGCGCCGATGGCACGCCGTGAGCCCAACGCCTGGACGGGATTGACAGGACGTCCGCGGCCCATGACGCTGGCCGCGCGGGACGTGGTTGGGCCTTCCCCATGCCGCGATCTCCCGAAAGGCCCGATGCGTCTCGCACTCCTGCACTTCCTGCTGCTCACGGCCTCCCTATCCGCCCAGACGGTGTGGCTCGTGCCCGACAACACTTCGGTCGATGCCGTGATCGCGCTGGCGGCGCCGGGCGACACCGTGCAGCTGGCCACCACCCACCCGCCGTTCACCATCAACAAGGGGGTCCACGTGGTGGGCGCGCCCGGTGGCACCTCGATCACCTACCTCCAACCGCCCAACCTGCCCGGCCCTGGCTCGATCGTCGTCGCCGTGCCCGCGGGACAGCGGGCCGTCTTGCGCGGCGTCCAGGTCGAAGACTCCTACTTCCAGGGCAGCGCGTCCGAGGGCTTCCTCGAGCTGCGCTCGGGGCAATGCGAAGTCAGCGAGGTCGGCGTCGGAGGGCCCATCCAGGTGCGTGGCGGCAACCACGTGCTGCAACGCATCACTGGTCCCGGCACCTGGCTGAACCAGTCCGGCGGCATCTGTTCGGTCGCGGATTCGACGTTCCACGCCGTGTTCCGCTTGTCCTCACCGTTTGGTTTCGGCGGGGTCGGAGTCCGCCAGACCGGCGGGTTGTTGCTCGCGTCCCACGTGAGCCTGCGCGGCACCGATGGCAGCGGCCCCGACAGCGCGAAGTCCGCCATGCTGGCGACCGGCGGTGCAGCCTACCTCACCGACTGCACCCTGCAGGGCGGCAACCTCGGCTTCGCCTGGTTTCCACCCGCAGCGCCCGCGCTGGTCGGCAACCAGCTCGTGCACCTCGCCCGCACCACCCTCACCGACGGCGTCGGCGCTCCCCCCTCGAGCGGCTACTCGGTCGAACCAGCGATGGTCGGCTTGTCCTGCCAGGGTGTGCCCACGCTCGGCGGTTCGTTCACCGCAGTGGCCACCGCCGGCACTTCGCAGCAGGCGCTCGGCATGATCGGCGGCTTCGAAGCGGCGCCCGCGACCGTGGCGTCGTTCGTCGAGCCCCTGTTCGGCTCGCCCGGCAACCTGATCCCGGTGCTGGTCGCCTTCCCGGCGCCTGCAGCCAGCGTCAGCGCGACCGTGAACGTGCCGAACGTGCTCGCGCTGCGCGGCGTGTCGGTCTGGCTGCAGGCCGCCCAGATCGACGGGGCCCAGATCCGCGCCTCGGTGGTGGTCGGCGGCTCGATCCGCTGAGCCATCGCTGCGTGCGGCAAGTGCATCGCACCGCCCGGACAGGGCGCCAGCGTCCAGCGCCGACGAACGTCGTCGTCGCCGAGTCCTCTGCCAACCAGGATTCCGCCCCACGCCGGATGCGGTGACTCTGCTGATCGCCGACGGCTGCGTTCGTTTCGATCTGCCCAGCACAAGCATGTACAACGACGGCGCAGCCTGCCGATCCTGATCGGCAACGCGCCGGTGCAGACGTCGCCGTTCCCGGTCCGAACCTGCTCGGCCTGCCGGTCTACGCGCAGTCAATGATCCACTGCCCGGCCTCAGCGGGCCCGTTCACGCAGAAAAGCGACGAAGTCCATGCTGTGCGGAGCCGCCGCACCGAGTTGGCGCAGCAACGTCGTGACCTGCCCGCGGTGGTAGCTGCCGTGGTTGACGACGTGCTGCAGCATCTGCGCGTAGGTCAGCGTCGCCGACTGCCCGTTGAAGGCCTGGTAGGTCAACGGGCGCGCCAGACCGGCGGCGTCGAGTCCCATGACGAACGCGAAGAAGTCGTGATCGAGCTGCGCCCATGCGGTACGCAGCGCAGCGAGGTCCACGAATCGTCCTGGCGGCGGCAGCGAGCGCGGCGAGCCGCCGCGCCAACGCGACAGCCAGACCTCGTCGGCGCCGTACAGGTGGGCGAGGGTGTCGCGCACCGAGCCGAAGCTGTTGCCGAGGTCGCGCAGGAACGCCTCGGGCGACAGAGCGGCCGCAGCGACGAGGGCGCGTTCGCGGGCCCAGACGTGGTATTCGGCCAGCTGCCGGGCTTCGTCGGGAGTCATGAAGTGCGGTGTAGCCAGCGCTGCCGGCCCGGTCGAGGCAGCGGCTGCCGAATCGCGGTCCTGAGCGCCTCTCGCGGCGGAAGGGGCCGCTGAGCGCGGAGTCTGGCGGGTTTTCGCTGCACGCTGGCGCGTGGGTGGCGGCCAGGGATCGGGAACGTCTCGAGAAGCTGTGCTGCTACGCCGGCCGTCCGGCGGTGGCCGAGTCGCGGCTGGTGGAGCTCGGTGGGGGCGCGGCGGGTTGCTGCTCGCAGCACCCAGCCCCTAGGTCGACGCACCGCCGCCCTGCATGGGCCGAACACGGTAGTTGCCGGGCGGAATCGGCCACGCTGTCGGCAGGAACGTGCGCAGGCACGCACGGCGCAGCCCCGAACCGCCGCGTCCGCGCGACGGCCGCCGCACTCCAGGTTCCAGCGACTCTGGACCGCGACTCCCGCCAGCAGCCACTGCCGTCAGAACGTCGAGACGAACGACGCGATGGCGTTCGACAGCGTGGCGCCGAGTGGGTTCATCGCGTTGGGTGCCACGAACGCGACCGACTGCGCGAAGAACTCCACCCCGTACGGCACGCCCGCCGGCACCTGCAGCTGCGTCGTCAACACCGGAGTGAAGCCGACGAAGGCCCGCGTCAGGTCCGCCGACGCCAGGTGCTGGCTGCACCCCGGCATGCCGAGGAATCCCAGGTCGGTGCCCGGCGCATCCTGCCCGAAGCTGATCACCGTGAACCCGAAGTGCAGCCCCGATCCCGGTGCCGTCTCCGGGATGCCGGTCTGCGTGTAGGTCACCAACGTGCCCGTGCTGCCGGTCGAGACCGGCGGCGGCGTCGCCGCCAGGGTCATCGCCGCGCTGTCGAAGCCCGCCAGCCGCGGCAGGCTGGTCGCGAACGACTGCGAACCGCCGTCGGGCGACGCCCCGGCCGGCGAGTAGCCGATCAGGTGCGCCGAGCCGTACTG
>JAEUHP010000102.1 GCA_016795295.1 Planctomycetota bacterium
AGCGCGATCCACACGGCGCCGCGCACCAGGAAGCTGGCGCCACCGACCAGGAGGCCGAGGCCGGCGGCGATCGCGGGCAGCGGGTAGTCGGTGGTCCAGCTGGAAGAGTCGGCCAGGGCGAGCATGCCGGCGATGCTATGCACGCGGGCGCTGGACACCAGCGCAACCGGGAGCCGCGCCTCGACTCCAGCCCGGCCATGGCATCGGCCGATCGTGCCACCATGAACGCGCTACGCGGCCTGTTCCTGTTCGCCGGTCTCGGCCTCAGTGCCTGTCTGGAGGTCGAGCAGACCGTCGTGCTGCAGCCCGACGGCAGCGGCAGCCAGACGGTGGCCATGCGGGTGCGCGAGAGCACGCTCGAAGACCTGCAGCGCACCAGCGCGGCGGCCCAGCTCGGGGCGAGCAGCAATCCGGCGGTGCTGTTCGACAAGGAAGTGGTCGGCGCCGAACTGCGCAGCGCTGGCCTGACCATGCTGGCACACGTCACCCAGAAGCAGGCGGGCAAACGCAGCGTCACCGTGGAGGCGACCTTCCCGGACTTCGCGACGCTGCAAAAGAGCCCACTCGGCGGCAGCGGCGTCGAGTGGGTGCTCGACAAGGGGCCGAAAGAAGGCACCGCCAAACTGACCATGTATCCCCAGGGGCGGGCGGCGTGGCTCGAGGCCCGCGCCAAAGCCGAACAGCTCGCGGTGCAAGCGGATCCGGTGGCCATGGAGTTCTTCCGCAAGCGGCAGCAGCAGTGGACCGGCCTGTCGATCGTGGCGCGCTTCCAGGTGCCCGGCGACGTGCTGCTGTGGACGCGCACGCTGGCCAAGACCGGGCCTCGGGAAGTGACTGCAACCATCACGCCAGCGACCTTGCAGAGCCCCGAAGACCTGGTGCGTTGGTTGGCGCCGCGCTTCGAAGTGGTGTTCGACTCGAGCGGGTGCAAGCTGCCCGTGCCATGACGGTTGCCGGCGGTGCCGGGGGGCGAACTCGGCAGCACATCTGCACATTCCGGGAACCGACGCCGCGATCCGGCGTCGAGGGCCGACTCGGCGCATCGCAGTCGGTGCGCCGCGGTCGTTTTCCCGAGGTGTCCGATGCTCCGTTCGCTGTCCGTGTGGTTGTTGGGTGGCCTGTTGGCACCGTCCCTCTGTTCGCAAGGTCTGTGGATCGGCCCGCAGCCGGTGCCGCCGGACCAGGGCATCGCGCCGCCGCCGCACGTGCCCACACCGGCCGCGGTGCGGATCGTGCGGAGTGCCGTGCGGGCCGAGATCGTCGATGGCGTTGCCACGACGCGCATCGAGCAGGTCTACCGCAACGACGGCGGCCGCGAAGCCGAGGGGACCTGGATGCTGCCGCTGCCGAGCGGTGCGGTGGCCGACGGTTTCGAGATGACCGTGGACGGCAAGAAGGTGGCGGGGGAAGTGCTGGACGCCGGGCAGGCGCGGGCGGTCTACGAGCAGATCGTGCGGCAGCGCCGCGATCCGGGGCTCCTGGAGTTCGCTGGCGAAGGGCTGCTGCGGGCGCGCATCTATCCGATTCCAGCGCACGGTGAGGTGGGCGTGGCGGTGCGCCTGCGCGCGGTGCTGCAGCCGACCGGTGGCCTGTACGAATGGCGTTGGCCGCTGCGCGCCGCGCGGCTCGGGGATGCGCCGAGCGGTCCGGTGTCGCTGGAGGTGACGATCCGTTCGCGCACGCCGTTGGCCAGCGTGCTGGCACCGTACGCGACGGCGTCGATCCGCCGCATCGGCGACCGCGAAGCGCACATCGGCTACGAAGGCGGCGCCGAGGGCTGTGACCTGCGGGTGGTGTACGGGCTGTCGCAGCAGGACTTCGGCCTCAACCTGCTGCCGTACCGCGACCAGGGCAATGCGGGGTACTTCGCGATGCTGGTGGCGCCGCCGCGCGAACTGGGCACCCTGGCACCGCCGCGGCGGTGCGTGCAGTTCGTGGTCGACACTTCGGGGTCGATGGCCGGGGAGAAGATGGACCAGGCCAAGGCGGCCCTGCGCGCGTTCCTGGCGTCGCTGCGGCCGAGCGACTGCTTCCAGATCGTCGCCTTCGCGTCGAACGTGCAGCCGTTCTTCGAAGCGCCGCAGCCGGCCAGCGCCGAGAACGTCACCGCGGCCCTGCGCCGCGTCGAGCAGCTGCAGGCGGCCGGTGGCACCAACATCGGCGAAGCGCTGCGCACTGCGCTCGAGAACGTGCCGCCGGCCGGCGACGGCCCGCCGTGGCTGTGCCAGGTGGTGTTCGTCACCGACGGTGAGCCGACGGTCGGCGTGATTGCGCCGAACGACATCCTGGCGCTGTGCCAGCAGAGCGACCGGCGGCAGCAACGCTTGTTCGCGCTGGGGGTCGGTGCCGATCTCGACGTGCGGCTGCTCGACGATCTGGTGCTGCAGCACCGCGGGGCGCGGGACTTCGTCCGGCGCAACGAGAAGATCGAGGTCAAGGTCGACGCGCTGTGCCAGAAGCTCGGCCAGCCGGCGTTGACCGACGTCGAGGTCGCGATCGACGGACTCGATGCGTTCGACGTGCACCCGACGCGCACCCGGGATCTGTTCTGCGGGGAAGTGCTGCAGGTGGTCGGGCGCTACCGGGACAGTGGCATGCGCACCGTGCGGGTGCGCGGCAAGCAGAACGGCGCGCCGCGGGAGTTCGTGTTCGAGGTCGAGTTTCCGGCCCTGGCCGGACAGCACGGGTTCGTGCCGACCCTGTGGGCGCGCCAGCACGTCGCGGCGTTGCTCGACGCGATCCGGCGCAACGGGGCGAAGGGCGAGCTGGTGGCCGAAGTGAAGCGCTTGGCGACCCAGTACGGGATCGTCACGCCATTCACGTCGCAGCTGATCGTCGAGGAGCGGGAGCGGTTGGCGGGGCACTCCATGCCGGGGCTGCACTTCGTGAGTGCCGAAGGGGCTCCGGCGGGTCCGGCGACGGGTGGCGGCCCGGCCACGCCCGGCGCCAAACGGCGAGGTGCGCCGGCGTCTGCACCCGCTGCGCCCCCGGCGCTCGATCAGTTCGGCAGGGCGCGCAGTGGCGAAGCCGCCGTCGCCGAGAGCCTGTCGGCTTCGGCCGACGACGCCGGCGGTCTCCAGGCCGGCTTCGCCCGGGTCGATCGGGGTGGCGAGGGCAACACCAAGGACCAGCCTACCGTGCAGCAGGCCGGCGGGCGGACGTTCGTGCGGGTCGGCGACGAATGGGTCGAACAGGGGCTGCCGGACGGTTGGCAGAAGCACGCGGTGCTGGTGGCGCTGTGCAGCGAAGAGTGGTTCGCGTTGGCGCGGCAAGACGCCAAGTTGCGCGCGATCCTGGCCCTGGGCGAGCGGGTGGTGTTCCATTGGGGGGCGCAGCTGCTGCGCGTGGGCCCGGCGGCGCCGACCACTGGAAAGTGACGGCGGCGGGCGGCGCGGCGGGAGCTCAGCGCAGGGACCGTACCCCGCCGAGTGGCAGCCGCAGGCGGCCGTCGAGCTCGAGGGTGGCGAAGTCGATCGCCGACAGGATGCCGTGGTGCTCGGTGCCGCCGGCGGCGACCTGGACGCGCTGCCCGAGCAGGCCGAGACCCGTCCGGTACGATCGGAGCAGGGCTTCGGTGGTGCCGGAG
>JAEUHP010000204.1 GCA_016795295.1 Planctomycetota bacterium
ACCCCTGGCAAGGCGCCGCGCACCGTGGCCAACCCGCTGTTCCCGATCAACACCACCATGGCCATGACCCGGGACAACAACGGCCGCCTGCGCCGCAAGTCATGGCTGCACAGCAAGAAGCGCTGCTACTTGGCCGATCAACTGACGTTGTTCCTGGTCTACCGCAACTACATGCGGCGGCGCTTCAACCACGACGCACCCAACCGCACCCCGGCGCAGATGCTCGGGCTGTTGCCCCGTGCTCTGCAAGCCGAAGAGGCACTGGCATGGGCGCAGCGCTGGGGCACCAGGAGTCCGCACCCGTTCAGCAGGGATGGTGGGCGGAGTGTGGCTACGCCGCGGGATCGGAATGCGCGCCACCGAAAGCCGGGCGGGTGTGCCTCTGCGTAAGCGAGGGGCGTGCCACGCAAAGCAGCAGTTTCTCAGTCTTCGCCGAAGTTCGCGGCCACCAGTTCAGCGAGCGCCCGCAACAGTGCATCCGCGTCAGGTCCGACCGCGGTCAACTCCAGCTCGGCACCGCGCTCGGCGGCCAGCATCATCATGCCCATGATCGACTTGCCATCGACGCGCTCGTCACCGTCGGCGCGCCGCACCTCGAGTTTGGCGGCGAACGAGTTGGCGGTTTGCACGAACAAGTGCGCTGGCCGGGCATGCAGCCCGTGCCGATTGGCCAAGGTAACCCGGGTCACGCGCGCGTCGCTCACAAACCGCCCTTGGGCGCCATTTCGCGCAGTAGTTCACGCATCGCAACCGTGTCCTTGGCGTCGACCAGGAACCTCCGAAAGTCGGCGCTGCGCGCCAGGGTGGAAATCCAGCGCAGGCACCGCAGATGCAGCTCGGGCTCGTCCGCGGGGGAAACCAACAGGAACACGATCTGCACCGGCCGGCCATCGATGGCCTGCCATTCGATGCCAGCCTTGCAGCGCGCAAGCACCAGGGTCACGCCCGTCACATCGTCGGCCTTGACATGAGGCACGGCCACGCCGTTGCCGAGGCCTGTGCTGCCGATCGCTTCACGGTCCATCAGGCGCTTCTGCATTGCCTTCAGGCCCTTGGCCGTGAACGCGCCAGCAGCCTCGGCAACGGCCAACAGCTCCTTCAGCGCGCCTTCCTTCTGGGTGGCGTCGATCTGCGCCACCAGCGCGGCACGTTCGACCAGGGTTCCGATCATCCGCGCAGTGTCGGGCAACGGGACCGCTGGTGCAAGCGCAGGGCCAACCCCAGCGCGACAGAAGCTACCGAGACCCCTTCCACAGCAAGGACTTGGCGAACCAATGGCCCGGGGCCGCCCCACCATGCCACCGAACGATCCCCGCCCTAGGCAGCCGATCCATGCGGCAGCCCCGATCCGTGCGGCAGCCACGGATGGCGGCCAGCGGCAAGGCCCGCGACCGGCACACCCTTTCAGTCGGCGTCGTCGGCCGGGGCGCGCCGGCGCCCCGGTGCCGCCCGGGTCGCCTTGGCCGCCGGCACCTTGTGGTCCTTGCGCTTGTCCTTGAGCTTGCGCAACTGTGCCTCCATTTTGTCGACCAACAAGTCGATCGTCGAGGAGAACGAAGTGCCGCGATCCTTGGCCACCAGGGGTGCGCCGCGGCGCTGGTGGACGATCAGTTCGACTTCGGGATTCTTGTGGGCGTGGTCGGCCACCACCTCGACCCGCTGCAGGCGGTCGCCGAAGCGGGCCAAGCGCGCCAGCTTGCGAGCAGCGTGCTCCTGCATGCGCTCCGTGATGTGGTCGTGACGGCCCTTGAAGACGATGGTGATGTCGGCGGGTTCGCTGTCGCTCATCTGGATTCCAGGAGACCAGAATCGGTCATCGGTCGCCAGCAGAACCCGTCTGCATCCGTGGCGCAAGCACGTCCCGCCCCGAGACGCGAAGGATAGCACGGAACACGCCGCAACCCGCCGCGACCCAGCGGAGCGCCCAACCTGGTTTGGACCGTGCCCATAGGCCGCCGCGGCTCGAGGCTCAGCCCCCCCAGAACTTGACCTCGGGCTCGAGTTCGACGCCGAAGCGACTGCGCACGGCAGCGCGCACGTCTTGGAGCAGCTGCACGAAGGCCGCCGCCGTGCCCGTGCCATCGTTGACAAAGTAGTTGGCGTGCAAACCACTGACTTCGATGCCACCCTGGCGCGTACCCTTCAGTCCCGCTTGCTCGATCAGGCGCCCGGCCGCATCACCCGAAGGATTGCGGAACACACAGCCGACGCTGCGCTGGCTGACCGGCTGGCTCTGGTTGCGCTTCTTCAAGCTGGCCGAGAAGCGCGCAAAGATCGCCGCCGGATCGTCTGGGGTCAGCTCGAAGGTGGCCTGCAGCGCCACGGCGCCGGCGAGCCCACCGTCGCGGTATTGCTGCCGGAAGCGATCGCGACCCCAGACGGCGATGCGCCCGTCCGGTTCCACGACCGTGAGCGACGTCAACAGATCGAAGGTCTCGCCATCGCGAGTGCCGGCATTCATCGCCACCGCGCCGCCGACCATGGCTGGGATGCCCGTCAGGCGCTCGAGGCCGGCGAGGCCGACTTCCTTGGTGTTGCGCAGCAAGGTCGGCAAGGTCACGCCCGCACCCGCAGTCAGCCGCTGGCCGTCGCGCACCATGCGGTTCAGGCTGGCGAGGTGCATCACGACTCCAGGCACTCCGGCGTCGGCGACCACCACGTTGCTCCCGCCGCCGAGCACTCGCAACGGCAGGTCCAGATCGCGACATGCCGTGACCACCATCGCCACATCGGCCTCGGCAAACGGCTCGACGAACCACTCCGCCGGACCACCGATGCGCAGGTGCATGTAGGGCGCCAGCGGCACCTGCTCGCGCACACTCCCGTGCATGCCAGCCAAACGGCTGCGCAGATCAGAGGTGCGCAAGGATGCCTCCCATGGCCAGATCGACGTCTCCCGCGCCCAACAACAGCACCAGCTCGTCGCGACCGCGCCCTTCCTGCACCCGCTGAGGCAACCCGGCGACCGCACCACCGGGCTCGCAGCGCCCCCCATGCTCACGCACCGCCACGACCAAGTCCATGGCCGACACCGAAGCGCGAATCTCGGCCGACTCGCGCGCGCCGTAAATGTCGACCACCAGCGAAGCATCGGCCAATGCCAGAGCTTCGGCGAACTCGAGCAGCAGCTGCCGGGTGCGCTGGAACTGATGCGGCTGGAACACCACCAGAATGCGCCGCCCGGGGAAGCGCCGGCGCGCGGCATGCAACACGGCGCGGATCTCGGCGGGATGGTGCGCGTAGTCCAGCACCAGTTCGCCACCAGCCGGCCCCTTGTGCAATTCGAACCGTCGACGCACACCGGCGAACGACGCGATGCCCCGGCCGGCCATCACCGGATCCGCACCAGCCAGATGCGCGAGGCCCAATGCAAACAGGGCATTGTGCACGTTGTGCCGACCGGACAGTGCCAGCTGCAAACGCGGCAAGCGCTGGCCGAACAGGATCGGCACGAACGAGAAGCGACCGAAGTCGTCGCGCACGTCGACCGCACGCACGTCCGCCCACAGCCCGGCACCCACCGTCAGGATGCGCACGTCTTGGCGCAGGTCGGCCAGCACGCCTTTGGGCACCGATTCCTCGAGCAGTGCAGCACCGCCAGGCCGCACCCGCTGCAGGTAACCGGCGAATGCAGCCACCAGTTCGTCGGTCGACGGATAGCAGTCGAAGTGGTCGTGGTCGACGTTCAGAATCGCCGCTGCATACGGGCGCAGGTTGTGGAAGCTGCGATTGAACTCGCAGGCCTCGACCACGAACTCGGCACCCTGACCACCTCGGCCATTGCCCCCGAGTTCGGGAACTTCGCCGCCGATCAGATGGGATGGATCGAGACCCGCCCCGCGCAGCGCGGCCACCGTGAGGCCCGTGGTGGTGGTCTTGCCATGGGTGCCCGCGATCGCCAAGGTCCGCCGCCCCTCGCTGAGTCGGCCAACGGCCTCGGCGTACAGCAGGGACGTGAAGCCGGCGCGCACACACTGCTGCACCTCACCGTCGCTCGACGGCACCGCGGCGCTGCGCACGACGTAGCCGTCGCGACCGTGGATGCGCTCAGGGTTGCAGCCGGACCAGACCTCGAAGCCTTCCTCCACCAGTCGGTCGAGCACACCGCCAGGAGTGCTGTCGCTGCCGGTGACGTTGGCGCCCAACCCGCGCAAGAGGCGCGCCAGCCCGCTCATACCGGCACCGCCCACGCCGACGAAGTGGAAGCGCCGGCTGACGAAGCCGGTACCGGGCAAGCCCGGCTCGGGACTCGGCACCGCCGACGCGGTGGTCGCGATGGCCGTCACGACGGTGCTCCCGCGGCCAGGACCTGTTCGAGGTCGGCCAGGATCGCCGCCACGGGATCTCCCGGATGCTGGCCCGCCGCGCACTGCCCCATCGCGGCCAGGCGCTCGGGGGCACGCAGCAGGGCGCCGAGCTGCTCGGTCAAGCTGGCCAAAGTCAGGGCACGCTCTTCGATCACCAGAGCTGCCCCAGCCCGGCCGAGCACCTGCGCGTTGTGCCACTGCTGACGATCCTTGTGGTGGGGATAGGGCACGATCACCGCGGGGCGCCCAACGGCGGCGAGTTCGGCGACCGTGGTGCCACCGCCACGACAGACCACCAGATCCGCGGCGCCGAACAGGCGATCCATGTCGGCTGCCACCGGCCGCACGAACGCACGCACCAGCTCGCCGCCGCCAGCCGCATAGGCGCGGCGCACCGCCTCGTCGTTGCCGAGGCCTGCCAGGTGCAGCACCTGGAGTGCGAGGCCGGTGCCGAGCAGCGCCGCTGGCACCATCTGGTTCAGCACCGCAGCACCTTGGCTGCCACCCGTCACCAGCACCACGGGACGCTCGTCGAGACCGAGCGCTTCGCGGGCCGATCGGCGATCGACTGCCGCAAACTCGGCGCGCAACGGTGTGCCGGTGAGCACTCCGCGCCGGCCATAGCCAGCGGCGTTCGGCAGGCCGTGGTAGACGCGCAGCGCGAGCGGCGCAAGCCAGCGGTTGGCGCGTCCAGTGACCGCGTTCTGTTCGAGCAGGAACACCGGCAAACCCAGACTGCGCGCAGCAAGGCCCATCGGCACCGAGGGGCGGCCCCCCGTACTGACCACGCAGCCGACTGCCTGCTCGCGCAGCAGGCGCCGTGCGGCCGCCACCGCCCGCAACAGCCAGAACGGCAGCGTGAGGGCCTTCGGTCGGCCACCGGGCAAGTGCAGTTCGCGCACCACCAGGGGCTCCCGCCGCAGCAACTCCCGCTCGACCTCGCGACCTTCCGTGACGAGCACCGGCTCGTGGCCGCGTGCGTGCAAGGCCCGGCCGAGCACCAGCGCCGGCATCAGATGCCCGCCGGTGCCGCCACTGACCAGACAAACCCGTGCCACCATCGCTGCTCCGGTGCCGCTTGGCGGCACCGCCTCACCTGGACTGGGAAGCCTGAGAATCCGGAGACCGGGTCACTTCTTGGGCAACTGGATCGGCTGGCCGACACGCATGCGGGTCGGATCCACATCGGGGTTCAGGGCACGCAGCTCGTCGACGCGCTGGCGCGAGCCGAGCTGGCTGTGCGCGATGCCCTCGAGCGTGTCGTTCTTGGCGACGATGTAGACGCGTGCACCGGCCTTTGCAGCCGCCGCTCCGTCCGCGGCCGGCTTCGTCGCGGGTTTCGCCGCGAGCTTGCCCGCACCAGACGCCGCCCCGACTTCACCTGCCGGAGCGGCCGGCACCTTGGGTGCCAACAGCCGGTCGGCCTCGGCCTTGGTCGGCAACAGCAGTACCTGGCCCGGCTTCAACTTCGCCGGATTGACGGCTGGGTTGAGGCGTGCGATCTCACCGACCAACCCCGGCGAGCCGAAGTGGGTCTTCGCGATCGAAGTATAGGTGTCCCCTGCGGCGACCGTGTGGCTCGGGCGCACCGAATCGGCACCGGCTCCGCCATGGACTGTACCACTACCCCGGCCGGCGTCCTTGCCTGCAAGGTCTTGGGCAGAGGCATCCGACTTGCCCGCGTCGCCCGCAGAGCTCTTGCCCGCCACGGGCAGGCTGCCATCCACCGGCTTGGCGCTGGCATCGCTGGCGGTGCCCTTGGCCCGCGCGTCACCCTGCTTGGCGGCGTCCCCCTGCTTCGCCCCGGCGAACATGTCCCGCATGCTGGCCGTGCCGGCGCCAGTTCCGCCGCCGGCCGGCCCTTGGGCATTGAGCTCCGCACTCGGACGCTTGACGTGCGGGCCGTCGCCGCCGAACAGCGTGACGCCGAAGATCAGGAAGATCACCAGACACAGGACGTAGAGACCGTACTTCTCGAGCTGACCCATCACACCCTCCCGGGGAACATCGAATTGGCAGTTGCCACCGTGTCGATCGGCGCAAAATCGCCGCCGCGGTCCGCCCGCGCAGCGTTGCCGATCAGTCCGACGGCAGCGAGACAGAACATCAGGCTCGTGCCCCCCGTGCTGACGAACGGGAGGTCGATGCCCTTGGCGGGAGCCCACCCGCTGACCACGAGCAGGTTCATCGCCGCTTGCATGCAGACCATCAGACTGTAACCGCAGATCACGTAGCGCAGAAAGGGGCTGTGCACCTTGTTGGCCAGCCGGTAGCCGACCACGCCGAACACGGTGAACGCAGCCAGCACGAACAGGGATCCCAGGTAGCCGAACTCTTCACCGACGATGGCGAACACGAAGTCGTTGTTCGCTTCGGGCACGAAGTCCATCTTCATCCAACCCTGGCCCAGACCACGCCCAGTGAGGCCGCCGGAAGACAGGGCGATCAGACCGAGGCCCACCTGGGAATCGGGCTTGGTCGCCATCAAGTCGACCAACCGCTGCCGCACGTAGTCGTGGCGAACGGCGAACCAGGCGAACACGGCGACCACGGCGCCCACGAACGGCATGAAGAACAGCATCCGCACGCCGGCGACGAACGCCAGGGCGCTGGCCAGCGCCAGCACGATCAGGGCATTGCCGTGGTCGGGCTGCAGCAACAACACGCCGGCGAGCAAACCAGCGCAGCCCATCGCCGGCAGGAACCCGCGCCGGAACGAACCCACACCGTGACTCGCCCTGGCCAGGATCCACGCCAGGGCCAAGATCAGGAAGAAGCGCGCCGGCTCGACCGGCTGGAAGTTGAAGCTGCCGAACTTGATCCAGCGATGGGCGCCGTTCACCGTCCTGCCCACCACGACCGGCAGCAGGCAGCAAACGGTCGCCGCCAGGAATGCCGGCATCGCAAACCGTCGAACGATGCGCATCGGCACCAGCGCCGCCAACAAGAACACCACCAGGGCGGCCAGCAGCTTGGCCCCCTGCTGCTTCATCGCCTGGATCGGGCCGACCTGGGGGTCCGCGCCCTGTACCGAAACAGCCATCACCAGCCCCAGGCAGCACAGGGCCAGGGTCGCCAGCATCAGCCAGTCCAGTTCGCGCAGGTCGCGCCGGCCAGAGCGCTCGTCGTCACGCGCGTCGACAGTCACGGCACTCATCAGCGCACCTTGAACAGCGCCAGGCTGCACAGGGCGAGCAGCGCCGAAACCACCCAGGTGCGCACCACCACGCGGGTCTCGGGCATGCCGCCGTATTGGAAGTGATGGTGCAGCGGGGCGCAGCGGAACACCCGCTTGCCACGCAGCTTGAACGAGGCGACTTGCAGGATCACCGACAGGGCCTCGACCACGAACACCCCGCCGACCACCAGCAGCACCAGTTCGGTACGACTGACCAGGGCCGCGTAGCCGAGGGCGCCCCCGAGACCAAGGCTGCCGACGTCACCCATGAACACCAGCGCGGGCGCGGCGTTCCACCACAGGAACCCGAGCGCCCCACCGAGCAGGGCCGCCATCATCACGGTCATCTCGCTCGCACCGGCGACGTGCTGCACCAGCAGGTAGTGCGACCAGTCGACACGTCCAACCGCGTAGGTGATCACCGCGAAGGCGATCGCCGCGGTGGCGATGCAACCCGCGGCGAGCCCGTCGAGGCCGTCGGTGAGATTCACCGCGTTCGCGGCGCCGGTCAGCACCAGCACCGCCAACAACAGGAACGGCACCCCGAACCACACGGTCAGATCGAAGGTGAAGTCCTTGGCGAAGGGCACGTAAAGGTGCGGGCCGCCGGCGGCCCCCTCGAGTCCCGCGGGGCCGTAGAGCCACAAAGCGGTGAGCAACGCCACCACGGTGAGCGCACCCTGCTTCTCGCGTTTGCCGATGCCACGCTTTTGCGGGTTGTGCAGCTTGACCCAATCGTCCCAGAATCCCACGGCGGCGAATCCGGCGACCAACCACACCCCGGGCATCGAGAACTTGTTCGCCCCGTCGAAACGCATCCACAGCACGCAGGCCAGGAGGATGCCGGCGATCACGAACAGGCCGCCCATGGTCGGCGTGCCCTTCTTGTGGGCGTGCAGCTTCTCCAGCACCGCAGCGCCGGTGCTGTCGATGCGCTCGCCGACCCCGCGCGCGGCGAGCCAGCCGATGATGCGGCCACCGAACAGCACGGCGAACAAGAAGGCCGTGATCGCCGCCCCTGCGGCACGCGTCGACACGTAGCCGAGCAACCGACCCAGGTCTTCACTGAACAAATACGGGGCGAGCCAGTGGATCATCCGTCGGCGCCCCCCCCACCACCACTAGCGGCCGGCGCCTCGGCGGCCGAAGATCCGGCCGGCGCCTCGACCCCGAGCGCCGCGAGCAGTTGGTCGACGAGCCGGTCGAGACCGATCCGGCGCGACGCCTTCGCCAGCACCACATCGCCAGGACGCACGGCACTGCGCAGGTGAGCGAGCGCTTCGCCCACTCCGGCGAACACGTGCACCGCCACCGCGGACATGCCGGCCCGGACCGCCCCGCGCGCGATCGGCTCGGCGCCAGCGCCGACACACAACAGCTGGTCTTGTCGAGTTCGAGCCACTTCGGCGCCGAGCCGCTCGTGCAACGCTTCGCTGGCGGCGCCGAGCTCGAGCATGGCGCCGAACACGGCGATGCGCCGCCCCGCCGTCGCGGTCCCGGCCAGGGCATGCAACGCCGCGCGGGCCGACTCGGGATTCATGTTGTAGGTGTCGTCGTAGACCGTGACGCCACCGCGCACCTTGGCCTCGAGCCGCCGCGCCGCGGCCGGCACCGCGGCCAACGCCTGCAGCACGTCCTGTTCAGCGACCCCGAGCTGGCTGGCTGCAGCGATCACCAACAGGGCGTTGTAGACCGCGTGCGTGCCGAGCACGGGCAGAGTCACCGGCCGTTCGCCCTGCAGGCGGAACGAGGTGCCGAGCCCGTGGAACTGCACGTCGGTGGCGAACCAATCGGCCTCGCGGTCGATGCCGACGAACTGCACCGTGGCCCGCGTCCGCTCGGCCATGGCACGACATGCCGCGTCGTCGCCATTCAGCAGGCAGAGCCCCTCGTCGGGCAACGCCGCCGGCAGGGCCGACTTCTCGAGCGCCACCCCTTCGAGCGACCCCAGACCTTCGAGATGCGCCGGAGCAACGCAGGTGACGATGCCGAGGTCGGGTCGGGCCACGGCGCTGAGCATGCCGATCTCGCCCGGCGCGTTGGTGCCGATCTCCACCACGGCCGCACGGGTCTCGGGCTCGATGGCGAACAGCGTCAACGGCACCCCGATCTGGTTGTTGAACGAAGCCGGGGAGCGCACCGTGGGCATCGCACGCCCCAGCACCGCGCCCAACCACTCCTTGGTGGTGGTCTTGCCGCACGAACCGGTGATGCCGACCACCTTGGCGCGGTGGCGGCGCCGATGCTCGGCGGCCAAGTCGAGCAGAGCGCGGCCCGTGTCCGGCACGCGCACGACGAACGGTGCGAACACGCGGCCGAGCGGCGCCAGGGCCGCGGCGAGCGCCGCGTCGTCCATGCCGCGATCGATCAGCAGGCCAGTGGCCCCGCGCGCGGCGGCGTCGGCCAGGAAGCGGTGCCCGTCGTGGTTCGCGCCGCGCAGCGCGACGAACAGGCGGCCCAGGCACTCGCCGCGCGAATCGGTGGTGACACCGTGCGCCGGGGCACCGCGGCGCACCACTTCGCCTCCGGCCACGCGCGCCACGGCAGCAGCCGTGAGCCACGAGCCACGGCCGCCGCCGCGCCCGAACCCCGGTGCGACCTCACCACCTTCGACACCACGCCGCGGATTCACGGGTGCAACCATCCTGCCTCCTTCGCCGCCAACGCCCGGGCTGCTTCCTGTCGGTCGTCGAACGGCACCACGCAGTCCTTGAACACTTGGTAGGTTTCGTGGCCCTTGCCGGCGATCAGGATCGCATCGCCCGGAGCGGCCGCTGCCACGGCGGCACGGATCGCCTCGGCACGGTCGACCAAGCGCTGGCCCTGCGCGCGACCACCCGCGAGGCCCTGAGCGACTTCGTCGAGAATCGCCTCCGGATCCTCACTGCGCGGGTTGTCACTGGTGAGGTAGGCGAAGTCCGCGTGCCGCGCCACCGCCGCGGCCATCGGCGCACGCTTGCTGCGATCGCGATCGCCGCCGCAGCCGAACACCACGTGCAGGCGGCCCTCGGTGAGTTCGCGCAGCGTGCCACAAACCTTGTCCAGCGCATCGGGAGTGTGCGCGTAGTCGACGAAGGCACGGATCCGACCCGGCCGACCCAGCGGCGCTTCGACCAACTCCAGGCGCCCGGGCACCGGCCGCGCGTCCTCCAGAGCCGACGCCACCGTGAGCTCGCTGGCGTCGAGCGCCAACGCCGTCGCGGCTGCCGCCAGGGCATTGTGCACGTTGTGCATGCCGACGAGGCGCAGGAACAGTTCGACGCGACCGTTCGGCATCACCATCTGGAAGCGCGTGCCGTCCACCGACAGACGTACCTGCTCGGCCCGCACCTCGGCGTCGGGCGACAGACCGTAGTAGAGGATCCGCACGCCCGCCGGCGCTGCTTCGGCCATCATGGTCGAGGCCGGGTCGTCGCGGTTGAGCACTGCGACCGACCCCGGCCGCAAGGCCGCGAACAAACGCGCCTTGGCCGCGCCGTAGGCTGCCATGGTGCCGTGGTAGTCGAGATGGTCCTGGGTCAGGTTCGTGAACACGCCCGCGGCGAACTGCACGCCACGCACCCGTTCCTGGTCGAGGCTGTGGCTCGACACTTCCATCACGCAGGCGCTGCAGTAGCGATCCGCCATTTCGCGCAGGTAGCCCTGCAGCCGCAGCGGATCCGGCGTGGTGTTGGGCGCCGGAATGCGGCGTCCGCCGAACTCGTAGGCGATGGTGCCGAGCAGACCCACTTGACGACGGTCCGCCTGCAGGCACGCACGCACCAGGTGGGCCACGGTGGTCTTGCCGTTGGTCCCGGTGACGCCGACCACCGCCATCGCCCGCGACGGATCGCGGTAGTAGTAGCGCGCCGCATCGGCGAGCGCCTGCCGTACGTTGGCCACCAGCAGCGTGGGCACGTTGACCGGCAAGTCGGTTTCGGCGACCACGGCGACGGCGCCGCGCGCCACGGCCTGCTGGACGTACAAGGAGCCGTCGTCCTTGGCGCCGCGAATCACGAAGTACAGACAACCAGGACGCACGTCGGAGGTGTGGAACGCGAGCCCTTCGATGGCGAGGTCGCGCCAGCGCAGCACGTCGCGTGGCTGCAGCGCGTCGCGGAGCTCACGCAGGCGTGCGTGGCCGTGCCCGGACGGCAGACCGGATGGAAATGCCAGTTCGCTCATCTACCGCCCAACCGAGACGTTGACCCTGGCGCCGCTTGGCGCCAGCCTGAATCCACAGGAGTGATCGCCGCGGTGCGGACCTGACCGTCCGAGCCGCGACCTGGTTCCTGTTGCAGCAGCCGCCGTTCCGCCGAGCGCTGGGCTTGGAGGAGCAGGCGAACCACGGCGGGCGCAGCATAGGCACCGCCGTAGAACTTGCCACGATCGTCCCGCTGCAACACACCCACGGCGAGCCAACGCGGGGCATCGGCCGGCAGGAAGCCGGCGAAGCTCGCGTTGCGCACTTCCACTTTGCCACGATCCTTGGTGCCGACGCTGCTGACCGCAGTACCGGTCTTGCCGGCCACCAGGCCGTGCAACTCGATGCCGTCCTGGAGGAACTGGCGGCGCAACAGTGCCCCCGTGGCATGCGGATCCTCGCCGACCACGTCCACCAAGGCCCCGCGTACGCGCTCGAACACCTCTGGGGAGAGTTGCTCACCCGCTGGGGAAATCGGTTGCGCCTGCCACTCTTCACCGCGCTGCAAACCGCGCACGACCCGCAACTCGGAAGCGGCACCGCGCAACAGCCGCAGGTACGCGCGCGCCACCTGCAGCGCCGTTACCTGGAGTTCGTAGCCGAAACTGAACGACACCGCACTGTTGGCGCGGAACTGCTTCAGGGGGATGTTCGACCGGAACGAGCGCGGGTTGGTGCCCCCCTTCGACTCGCCCGGCAGAGCGAGGCCGAGCGAAGTGCCGAAACCGAAGTAGCTCATGTAGTCGCGCCATTGCTCGCGCTCGAGGCCGAGGCCGAGGTAGGTGGCACCGATGTTCGAGCTGTTGATCAGGATGCCGTGCGGCGTGAGCCGGCCGCAGGCGTGGTCGTCGCTGACGGCTTTGGCCCGCCCGAGCGCACCGATGCGCTCCCGGTACTCGGCACCACCCGGCGTGCAGTCGTATTCCCGATCCCAGTCGACCTTGCCGAGCTCCCCGGCGTAGGCGATCACCAGCGGCTTGACGATCGAGCCCGGCTCGAACAGGCTCTGGTAGGGCGTCCACGAGGCCGCACTGCCACTCTTGGCGTCGCGATGCCAAGACGCCGCGGCCAGTACGTCACCCGTCGCGATCTCGACCAGCACCAGGGCGCCCCACTGCGGATTGCTGCCCTTGCCCTCGCGCTGCGGACTCTCGGCCTGGCGGGTGAGTTCCTCGATCGCCGCGCGCTGCAGGTCCAGGTCGATCGTCGAGTACAACACCGCCGGCTCGGGCGTGCCCAGGTCGCCACCGGTGAAGTACGGGCGTCCGCGGCCGTCGTTGCGGAACGGCAGGAGCCGCCCCGAAGCAGCCACGGCGGCCGGCAGCGCTTCGAGCCCACACTTGCCGACCGTGGCCAGCACCTTGCCGCCGTCGGCCTGCTCCTGCCACACGGTCTCGACATGACCGACGAAGCCGAACGTGGCCTCGCGCTCCAGATAGTCGCGGCGATGGCCGCGCACGAAGTCCAGGCGCAACGACGGCCGGCGTGCATCGAGATCGCGCAGAGCTTCGATCACGGCCAGCGCTTCGACCTGCCCGACCAACCGCACCTCCACGGCCTGCCGGGCACTCTTCGGCGGCTCGGCCGCGAAGTCCCCGCGCTGCAACAACGCCTGGGCGTCGAACGGCTTGCCGAGCAGCGCCGCGAACTGCTCGCGGTACGCGGCCTCGGCCGCCGCACGGTTGGACAACTCCGGGTCGGCGACCATCGCCCGCGCCAGATCGGCGGTCAGGCCGGCCAGATAGTCCAGCAGTTTGCCGACGGTCTTCGCCGCCGACGGCGGCACGGCGATGCGCGCGCGCACCTCGTAGACTTCGCGGTCCAGCGCCAGCAAGGCACCGTGGCGATCGACGATGGTCGCCCGCGGCGCCGGCACCTTCTCCGCGCGCACCCCCTGCCGATCCGCGGTGGCCGCGACCAGCGGCAGCGGCGGCAGTTCGGCGCGTTCGATGCTGCCGCCCTGGCGCACCTGCAAGTGGCCGAGCCAACCCGCCAGAAACACCGGCACCACGCCGAGCAGGCCAAAAGCCACGCGCAGCCGCTGGCGCTCGACGCGTCTCACAGCTCGGCTCCGCCGTGCGCCTCTGCGGCGCGCAAGATCGCCCATTGGGCGGCGGCCAACCGCATCGGCGAGGCCTCGCGCAGCCGTTCGATCACGAGGCGTTGGTACTCGACGGACCGATCGGTCAGCTCACGGCGCCGCAGTTCGACGCCGTGCCGCAGCAAGTTGTTCTCGGCCCGAATGGCCGCCGTGCCGATCGCCAAACCCACTGCGAGAGCGAACAACAGACCCGCCAGGAGCCACTTCATGCCACCGCCTCCCCGAACACGGCACAGCGCAGCTTCGCGCTGCGCGACCGCGGATTCTGGTCGATCTCCGCCGGCTGCGCCACCAGCGGCTTCTTGGTCACCGGCGCACCGTGCGCGCGCAGGAACTGCTTCACCAGCCGGTCTTCGTGCGAGTGGAACGAGATCACCGCCAAACGACCGCCTGGGGACAGGCACGCCACCGCCGCCTCGAGGCCGGCCTGCAGCTCGCCGAGCTCGTCGTTCACGGCCATGCGGATCGCCTGGAACGAGCGTGTGGCGGGGTGGATGCGGCCGTGCCGCGCTGCGGCGGGCAACGCCGACACCACCAGCTCGGCCAACTGCCGGGTGCGCGTGATCGGGGTGCGCCGACGCGCTTCGACGACCGCCCGCGCGATGCGCCGGCTGTGGCGTTCGTCGCCCAGCTGGAACAACGTGTCGGCGAGCTCGCGTTCGCCGACCGTGGCGAGCCACGACGCGGCCGTCACCTCTGCGTCGCTGTCCATGCGCATGTCGAGTGGCCCATCAGCCATGAACGAAAACCCCCGCTCGGGACGATCCAACTGCAACGAACTGACACCGAGGTCGAGCAACACGCGGTCCGCCGCGGTCAGCCCTGCTGCCGCGAGCGCCTGCCGCATGGCGCGGAATGGAAGATGGTGCAGCGAGACCCTGGCCTCTGCGCTGGCCGCCCCGGCCTCGGCCGACAGGGCGGCCCGCGCCGAGACCAGGATCTCGCTGTCCCGATCGAGCCCCACCAGGACCCCGCCTGGAGCGATGGCCACTGCGATTGCCCTCGCGTGGCCGCCAGCTCCGACGGTGCCATCGACCACCACCAGTCCGGGACGCAGATCCAGGACCTCCAAGGTTTCGCGCAGCAGCACCGGCACGTGGACCGGTTGCCTAGACCCGTCCACCGCCATTCTGCTATCTTGGTTGCTCACGACGTTCCTCTGCCACATCCCTTGACCACCCGGCAGCAGCATCAGGACACGCACCCAGACCGTGGGTGCCCGAGCAAGCCACGAAACCGAAGGTCAGGACCCGCCGACTGGCAGGGTGGCCTTGGTTGGCTCGACCAAACTGGCAAAGAGCGCTTCTTCCTCGCCCGAAGCTTCCATGAGCGTGGTGCCGAGGTTGGCCGGCGACCAGATCTCGACGACCTGACCCGTGCCCACCAGCACCACCGGTTGCAGCGGAGCGAGGCCCGCGTACTTCAGCAGCGGCTCGGGCACGCGGATGCGCCGGTTGCCGTCGGGCACGACGCGCTCGGAATGGCCGAGAAACCGCCGACACAACGCGCGATGCGCCCGGCTGCCCGGGACTGCCCGCCCAATGCTGTCGACGAGTCGCTGCCAACCTTGCTTGTCGTGCAGGAGCAGGCAGCGATCCAGGCCCGCGGTCAGGTAGAACTCCCAGTGGTTCTCGGGGACCTCGCCAGTGACGCGCTGGGGCAGGATCAACCTGCCCTTGTCGTCGAGCGAGTGCTCCGAGCTGCCAAAGAAAGTGACCATCGTGCGGACGCCGGGGCTGCTGCGCCCTGGAGAACTACGAGGGTAGCGGAGCGCACTCCCCAGTCAACCACATTAAACCACTTCACACCCCGCAGGCTCCACCAAACCCCACTCGATGGGCGTGCAGGTAGAACCCGTGGGGCTCGGTGGCATGGTCACCCCCCAGCCGCTGGGGTGGTTATGACACCAAGTCGGTAAAAATTCCTCACCCGACTTTCTGCGCGCCGCACGAACTGCGCGGCTCTCCACCGGCCTCCACCCAGCTCCCCATGCTCCGATCCACCTGCCTGTTCCTCGGCCTGCTCGCCAGCTGCTCCGGCAGCGAGCTCGTCGGCATCCACCTCGACCTCAGCAAGGGTAGCCCCTACGCGGTGACCACGCGTTCCCTGGTCGAATCCACCATGCCCGGGCCGATGGAGAATCGCACCCAAGGGGTGCAGTGGAAGATGCGTGCCGCACTGGTCTGCTCCCAGGGCGACTGCCCAGACCTGGGCAAGCTCGAGTTCGGCAACGGCGGCATCCGCATCAGCACCGAAGTCGGCGGCCACCAGCCGAGCCTGCGCGTGCAGCTGAAGCGCGGACCGGGTGTGGACTGGCTGCGCGCCCTCGTACCCGAGGACGGCGCCAGGCTGGGCATGGCCAAGGTGTACGACCCGACCGGCAAGACCAAGGAGATCGGCGATGCCGTGCGGCTGGAGATCACCGCGCCCGGCGAAGTGGTCACCTCAGGTGTCCATCCAACCGGGCGCGGCGTCGAAGCCAACCTCGAGCGCAACCGCGCCTACCTGATCCTGCCCCTGCGCGCGATCACCGAGCCCGGCGAGGACTTGGTGTGGGACGTGAGCTGGCGGCAGCCCAGTTCGGGCCGCTGACCAGCGGCCAGCTACTCCCCAGCCAGTTTGCGCAGCCGTTCCACAGCCGGGTCGAGCACTGGCTTGCCGCGTAGCTGCAGCTGCTCCCGCCCGACGAACTCGCCGAGCAGCAGCGCCGCCCACGCCCGCCGCGGCTCGCGCCCCGACACCGTCTTGGCCCACGCCGAAAGCCGCGCCGCGAACTGCTCGCCCGCGCGCTTGCCCTTGCTGCGTTCGGCGCTGCCCAGGTAGGCGACCACGGCCGCCTTGGTGCGCGCACCGAACTCGCCTTCGCCACCAACCGCTCGCCAGGTGCGCGCCAGCAGCAGGGCATCTGCACAGCCTTGCCGTTCGAGCGCCGCCAGCAGCGCTTCGTTCGCCGCCTTGCCCACGGGAGCTGGTAGCGCCAGCACCCGCGCGTGCACCAGATCACGCACGGTCGCGGCGTACAGCGCCGTGTCCTCACTGCGATCGTCGGACCGGCTCTGGGCATGCCAGCCGGCCTCGAAAGCCGCCAGCACCGCCATGGCTGCGGGCGCGTCGGCGGCCGCTTCGATCGCCCCCACCACCGCCGCCAGCGCGAACGGGTTCAGCGCCATCGCCGCCGCGACGAACGCCGGGCCGTCGACCCCTTCGCCGCGCGCCCGCGCCGCGTCGAACATGCGCCGCAACACCAGCGTGCGCACGAACGCGTCGAGCCCGCGATTCACGCCCATCGCCACCGACTGATGGAACACCATCGGCCGCCGGCCGCCGACGTCGTCGTAGTGCCAGCCGGCGTGCACCGTGGTGACCTCGTCACCACCGGTTGCGTACTGCCCACCACGACATCGGAACCGCCCCGTCTTCGCATCCTGCTCGAAGTAGACGATCGCACAGTGCCCCGGCTGTCCCGCCGTCGAAGCCGGCACACCGAGAATGCGGTAGGTGCGCGCCCCGATGTTGCCCATGGTCCCGCACACGCCACCGTCCTTCCACATCATCTGGATCGAGCCGTAGGCGAACGCCAGTGGCGCAACCCGCCGCGCCGACTGCATGTCGAACTGCTGGGCGATGCCACCGATGTACTCGCCGTAGGTGCGGAACGTGCCGGTCGCGACGAACTCCTGCCAGATCGCTTCCCGTTCGCGCAGCGGCTGGTCGTCGGCCGCCAGCATCAACCACAGCGGCCAAGGTGCCTGCAGAGGAAACAGTGGGTAGCGGTGCGGCAACACGGTCCTGGCATTGCGCACGAACCAAGCCAGCGACTCGGCTGCGGTCGGCGCCCGATCGCGCTCTTGCGGCAGGCGGCCCTTGTTGCGATAGGCCGTGACGAACAACTCGTGGGCCGCGGCGATGCGCTGGCGCAACGCCGGGTCGCCGACAGCCTCGGTGGCGAACCAATGCACGGCCCGCTCACCGCAGTCGATCTGCACTTCGGGATGGCCGCGGGCCGCCAGGTAGGCACCGAACTCGCGCTGCAGAGAAGCCGACGCGATCACGTCCGCGCCAACCAGACCACGCAGCACCTTCTGCTTGACCTTCCTGGCCTTGCCGCGCGGCTTGGCCACACCGCGTTCGTCGTACTCCAGCGGCGGCAGCTCTTCGGCCTCGACTTCGACCTCGATCGGCGCGTGGTCCTCCAAGAAGTTGACGATGTGGTCGTCGCGGTCCAGCACGCGGTCCGCGGCCTTGGTGTCGACCCAACGGCGCGGATCCCCAGGGATCGACAGTTCGAGGGGCGGGCGTGGGGTGACGTCGGGCAGCCAATCCAAGGCCGCTGCATGGTCGCCGTCGTTCCACGGGCTCGCCGCAGCGCGCGGCGCGGCGTAGGCTGCGTGCATCGCGAACGCCAGTGCCTGTGGTTCGAACTCGCCACGCACCACCTCGGCCCCGAGGTCGATTTCGAGCGAACGCAGCATCAGCAGCACCGGCAGCGGCTCGCGACGACAGCCGTAGACGGTGGCCTGGCGCACCGGGTCTCTGTCGATCCAGGCGACGAAGTCGGCAGGCAGTTCGAGACCACGGCTGGCGACGGCGGCCAGGGTGCGTTCGCGCTGTCCTTGCACGAACTGCTCGATCGCGGCCTGGGTCCATGGCAGAGAAACGGACGGCTGGGTCTGGGCCGCAACGGCTGTGGCCATGACCAACGCAAACCAAGGGCTCAGGCTTCGACAGCAGTGCATCGTGGCGGCCACGTTCGGCGCAGTCTCGGTCGACGTCAAGCGGCGGACCCGCTTGCCTGCTGACCTGGAGATCTTGCTGATTTCCGGTCGGAATCACCGGCCGCCACTCCATCCCCATGTGGCAGATCCTCACGACCACCTGTTCCAACTCGTTTTCGCCGACCCGATCCACGCCGTACCCCTGCTGCGCAGCGCCCTGCCCGCAGCCATCGCCAGACTCATCGACTGGTCGACCCTGACCCGCAAGAAGGCCACCCAGCGCGGGCGCCGGGGCCGCAAAACCCTCTGCGACGTC
>JAEUHP010000234.1 GCA_016795295.1 Planctomycetota bacterium
GGCGAACCCATCGGCAGCCTTTCGGGCAACATCAGCACCAGCGCCGTCTGGGACCCCGACGGCGCCGGACCTGCCGGCCCGCTCCTGGTGGTTGCCGGCGTTGGCATCACCGGCGGCGAGGTGTGGGGCAGCGGTGTCGCCGCGTGGAACGGCACGCAATGGCTACGCCTGGGCACCCCCCCCAGCGGCGACGGGCAGTCCATCGCGATCTGGAACGGCAATCTGGTGGTGGCGTTCGGGACTGCGGCCACGGCGTCCGCCGCGGTGGCCCGTTTCGACGGCACGAATTGGCAGGTGCTGGGCACCTGCGACAGTCCGGGTGTCTCGCCGATCCTGCACGTGGCCGTGCACCAGGGCGACCTCTATGCAGGCGGTTCGTTCCAGCAGATGCAGGGCGTGGCCGCCAACTACGTGGCCCGCTACGACGGTTCGAGCTGGTCGGCGCTGGGCGCAGGTGCTCCCCATCCCGTCATGCACCTGGAGTCGTTCCAAGGGTTGCTCTACGCCGCTGCCAATCGCTTCACCAGCCCGATCCAAGGGCAGCTGCTGACCTGGAACGGCAGCGCCTGGAACCTCCTGGCGACGGCCAACGGCTACATCCGCAAGCTGGCATTCCGGGCGGGCCTGAGCATCACCAACACCTACATCTACGCCGGCGGCCTGTTCACCCAGTGGACGGGCGTCAATGGCACCGTGGCCGGCCCCCTGGTGCGCTTCAGCCCCGCGACGAATGCGTGGACGGGACTGGGCTTCCCCTCGACGTCGAGCGTGATCGACATCGAGGTGCGCTCCACCGGAGTGAACACCTTCGAAGCAGTGGTCGTCGACTACAACGGACTCTGGCAACAGATCTCCGGAGTTTGGACCCAACTGGGGACCGCGGTCACCAACTCGACCGACGCCACCTACTACGGCGGTGCCTGGCACCTGATGACCTTCGGCCTGTCGCCACGGGCACAACGCCTGCAGTCTGGTGCCTGGGTGCCTTTGACGCCCACCGGCGGGCCCCTGGGCCGGGTGCTGGCCGCGCGCGACGATGGCGCCGACCTGCTCGTCGGCGGCAGCTTCGGCCTGCGCCGCGGCCAGCCCGGCAATTGGACCAGCGTCGGCGGTCTGAGCGGCACGGTCGAGCGCTTGGCGCGCTTGCCCAACGGGGACTGGCTCGTAGCCGGCACGTTTGCGACGCCGAACCTGCCGCAGTCGGTGCGGCGGATCGCTCGCTGGGACGGCACCACCTGGACGGCGCTGACCAGTTCGCTCAACGGACGAGTGCTGGCGTTCCTGCCGCTGCCCAACGGTGAAGTGGTCGCCGGCGGCGAGTTCACGAACCTCAGCGGCACCGGCATCCCCTATCTGGCGCGCTGGAACGGCAGCAGCTGGCAACCGCTCGGCGGCGGCGTGAACAACACGGTGCGCAGCCTCGCCCGACTCGGCAACGGCGACATCCTGGCCGGCGGCGACTTCACGCTGGCAGGCACCGTGACCGGCACGGCCCTCTACGTGGCGCGGTGGAACGGCAACTCCTGGTCGCCGATGTCGACGACGAGCACCGGCACGGTGTCGGCCCTGGTCGTGGACGGCAACGATGCCGTGGTCGCGCTGATTGCTGGGCTGGGAGCCTGCCGCTGGAGCAACAACACCTGGGTGCCCATCCGGCAGACCCTGGCCACCGCGCTGGTCGCACTGCCCGGCGGCGACCTCGCCATCGCCGATGGCATCCGGGTCGAGCACACGGACGGGCAAGGAGTGCTCCGCACCTCGGTGCCGTGCAGTGGCGTGGTCGACGACTTGCACATCGCCGCCGACGGCGACCTGATCGTGGCCGGCAACATCCAGGGCGTGGACAAGTTGGCGAGTGTGGGCGTGGCGCGCCGCAACGCACCCTGCCCAGCCAGCGCCAACGGCTACGGCACCGCGTGCACGGGCCCCGGCGGCCCCCTGCTGCTGCAGGCGACCGAACTGCCTTGGCTTCGGGCCACCTACCGCGCGCAGACGACCGGATTCACGGCCAACATGCTCGGCTTCAGCATCGTGGGGCTCATCCCGCAGTCGACGCCGTTGTCGGCGCTGCTGCCGGGCAGTGGCGCCTGCAATCTGCTGCTGAATCCGGTCAGCAACACTTTGCTGCTGCCCGTGGCGGGCGTGACCACGCACCAACTGGCGATGCCGACCGCGAACGCCTTTGCCGGCATCGTCCTGCTCGACCAGGTGCTGGCGCTCGCCCCCTCCGGCGCCAGCTACGTTCTCTACGGCAGCAACGGGCTCGAACTGCGGCTCGGCACGGTCTACTGACCGCCGAACGGCTGCGACCGGGCGGCGCGGCCGTTGCACCAGCCGATCTGGCCAGCCGGCGGCGCGGCCGCTGGCATCGGCTGCCCAAGCCGTCCAGCCAGAATCGCCCTGCAACGCGGGCGCGCAGGGGTGCTATACCGGTCTCTCCCACAAGGAACCGACGATGCCGAAGCCCCCGTTGTTCGCCGCGGCCTGCCTGTTGCTGGCCGTGCTGCCGGCCCAGACCCAGCCGCCCGCGCCGCCAGCCCAGCCC
>JAEUHP010000250.1 GCA_016795295.1 Planctomycetota bacterium
TAACTTTCTGGTTAAATCCAAGGAGAAAGCGGCCATGGCCGCAGCGCGACGCCTGGCATGCACCTGTTGCGCGTCAGGCGGCCGCGTGGCGCGTGAAGGGATGCGCGCCGCCGCCGCGGCGGCGCCGGTTGGGGTCGTGTCCCCGCGAGTGGGTTCTCCAGAGGCGCCGAAGCCTCTGCACCACCGTCCCCGCCCCAATTTCCCTGGCCCCCACCCACCCCCACGCCAGAATCCCCCCATGCTGCGCCTCACCGGACTGCGCAAAGCCTACGGCCGTCACATCGCCCTGCACGGCCTCGACCTGCACCTGCCCCAGGGCCAGATCCTCGCCCTGCTCGGCCCGAACGGGGCTGGCAAGTCGACCACCGTGAAGTGCATCGTCGGCCTGCTCGCACCCGATGCCGGCACCGTCGAAATCGACGGCATCGACGCCCACCGCGACCCACTGCCCGCCCGCGCCCGTATCGGCTACCTGCCCGAAGTCGCCCGCCTGCACGACGCGCTCACCCCATGGGAGTTCCTGCTGCTGAAGGGCCGCCTGTTCGAACTCGCCGACGCGACCATCCGCACGCGCGGCGAACGCCTGCTGGCCGGCTTCGGCCTGCTGGAACGCGGCGACGAGCCGATGGCCGGCTTCAGCAAGGGCATGCTGCAGAAGGTGTCGATCGCCGGGGCGCTGCTGACCGAACCGAAGCTGCTGGTGTTCGACGAACCGCTGTCGGGCCTCGACGTCACCACCACCTTGGTGGTGAAGGAACTGATGCGCGAGTTCGCAGCGCGCGGCGGGGCGGTGCTGCACTGCAGCCACCTGCTCGACGTGGTCGAGACCACGGCGCATCGCATCGCGGTGCTGGACCAGGGCCGGTTGCTGGCGCTCGGCACCGCGGCCGAACTGCGCCAGCAGGCCGGGGCGGCGGCGGACACGCACCTGGATGCGGTGTTCCGCGCGCTGGTGCGGGCCAGCGATCCGACGGCGGTGGCGCGGGCGATCCTCGGCGGGTGAGGCGAGCGCGGCCAGCGGCCACGGCCTTTGGGCCTCTGCCCTCGGGCCACTCGGGCCCCAACCAGGATCGCTGCAATCCCTGTTGCCGGGCCAAAGAACGGGACTAGGTCCCGCCATGGGCCGCACCATCCCGCGGTCCGCACAGGTGCCATGATGAACTCCCTACGCTCGTGCACAGCCTTCTTTGCCCTCGCCGCCGCCGCCGCCGCGCAATGCGCCTTCACCACCCTGACGCCGACGGCGATTGGTGCAGGTTGCAATCCCGTTGCCGGAACCACCACACCGGGGCTGCGCAGCGCGCTGGCAGTCCGCGCCTGCCAAGTCGAGCTGCTCGCGGAAGTGCTGATCGGCCGCCCAAGCGACCAGCCCATCGCCCGGGCCCTGGTGCTGGGCACCGCCCTGGCCCCGCAGCAGTTGCCGGCTCTCGGTCCTGGCTGCGTCCTACAGCCCACCGCCGACGTCTGCATCTTGCAGCCGGTGTTCTCCGGACCCTATCTGGTGGCCCTGCCAAACGCGCCGCTGCCGCCGCTCACGCTGTATGCCCAGGCAGCCATCCTCTACGAAGTGGCGGGAACCAACCGGCTGTTCTGGTCGGTCAGTGAAGCCCTGGCGCTGGCTTTGCAGTAGCGAGCACGGCGCGCGCGAACGGCCTCGCGCGGTTTGCCTCCGCTCGGCACCGCGGCCGAACTGCGCCAGCAGGCCGGGGCGGCGGCGGACACGCACCTGGATGCGGTGTTCCGCGCGCTGATGCGGGCCAGCGATCCGAGCGCGGTGGCGCGGGCGATCCTCGGCGGGTGAGGTGCGCCTGCATTCGCGGCCCTGGGACCGCATGCTGCCTTGGTGGCGACGTTCGACGAGACCCTGGCAGGCCAGGACTAAATCGCTGAGCACAAATTCCACCCGATGCCCTTCATCTGGACAGTCAAGAGCGGTGACATCCTGGCAAAGATCACGCGAGCAAGGGCTGCATTCGCGCACGATCACCCATCTGTCTGACGCACTACACTGGCGCGCAACACAACCTGCCACGGAGGTGGTAGGCGAGCCCAGCCTTATGCACCATTCTGCAAGCAATCGCCCACGGCAGTGAGAGAACAGGTCCGTCCGATCGACAAGCATGGGCCCAGCACCCGGCCCTGCGCGCCTTCCCCTTGGCGCCACCCGGCCCTTGGAGCTGGCTCGGCTTACGGCAGAACTGGGGCGCAGACCACCCGGAACCCGAGGTTGAAGTTCGTGGCCGTCGGGACTTGGCTGTCTTGGCGGTGCGCGGACCGCAACAGGCCTTGGCCGCTGCCCCAGCTGCCACCGCGGATGACCCGGTTGGGGCCGCTGGTACTCAACACGTATGGATCCGTGACCGCCCCAGACGAATGAGAGGAAACCCACGCATCGAGACACCATTCCCACACGTTGCCGTGCATGTCACGCAAGCCCCACGCATTGGGGGCGTAGCTGCCGACCACGGTCGTCTGTCCGGGCGGAACGCAAGGGCCTGTGCCAAAGGTGCCGGCGCCGGCGAAGTTCGCCTGGCTGCAGCTCACACTGCTACCAAAGCTCCATTCCGTCGTCGTCCCCGCGCGGCAGCAATACTCCCACTCCGCCTCCGTCGGGAGGCGGTATTCATACCCGGTGGGCAGCCTCCCAGCCGCAGCCTCCTGCACCGACAACGCATCGCAATAGGCTACTGCGTTGGACCAAGTCACTCGTTCGACCGGACGCTGTCCGGCATTCGGCCACGACGAGCCCTGGAAGTTCGACGGGTTGCTCCCCATCACCGCCTGATACTGCGCCTGCGTCACCTCATCCTGTCCCATCCAGAAGGGGCGCGAAATCGTCACTGCGCGCACCGGGGCAGCGCCAGCCGCAACCGAACCCATCTGGAACGTGCCCGGCGCAATCGCAATCATGTTGAGAGCCGGGTTGAGCGAACCGGACCAGACCGTCGCCTCCACATCGTTCGATGCCCAATACATGTGGTCGCACGCCACATCGATGTCCACGTCCTGCACGTCGTACGTGAACCCCACCACCGCGTTCGTGTTCGGGATCGCAAACGGCACCGTGTTCTGCACCCCCGACGCCCCCAACACCCCGAAGTTCTGCGCCAGCACGAAGAACAGATCCACCCTCGTCAGCCCCACCGAGACAATCCCCGGCACCTGCAGCGGGAACGCATTCGGATTGCGCAGCGTCCACAGCTCGAAGTAGGGGTTGTTCACCGCCGTCGCCGGGAAACTGTACCGATACTGCGCCGTCTGCCCCATCACCGCCGGCGTCACCGTCGACATCGTGCGTGGACACCCACCCGTCCACCCCCACAGATCACTGCGGAATCCCGCCGCATCGCGACCACCAGCCCACAGCGAGCGCCCCGCCTGCAAATCGAACGCCGCTGCCACCCCGTGACGCGCGGACGGCTGCGTGCCCGCCACCTGCGTCCACGTCGCGCCGTCCCAGTTCCACGAGTCGGAAAAGATCGTCTGGTAGTTGAACGTCGTCCCCCCCATCAGCAGCGTGCGCCCGCACAACGGATCGAACGCCACGGTCGCCTCCCAGCGCGCTGGCGGCGACGTTGCCAGCGCGCGCTGCGTCCACGTCGTGCCGTTGTAGATCCACGTGTCGCCAAACTGCGTGCCGAACGCGCCACCACCGAACAGCACCACCTCCGCCCTTTCCAGGTCGAACGCCATCGCCGGCCCGCGCCGGATCGACGGACGCGCCGGCGTGTTCACCAGCGTCCAAGCCGTGCCGTTCCATTCCCAGGTGTCCTGCAGGTAGCTCGTATTCGGCCCCGCCCCACCGAACAGCACGCTGCGCGCGCGGATCGGATCGTAGGCAAACCCGAAGTAGCCGCGCGCGCTCGGCTGCGCGGTCGGCGTCCGCTGCGTCCAGCCGAACCCGGCGTACTCCCAGGTGTCCTGCAGAGCCACTGCGTCCGGCAACGGGTTGCCGAGGCTCGGCTGGAAACCGCCGAACAGCACCACGCGCTCGCGCCGCGTGTCGTAGACCATGCCATGCCCCCAGCGGCCAGCAGGCACCGTGCCACCGAGCTGCTGCCAACCAGTGCCATTGAAGGACCAGAAGTCGCTGCGCGGCGTGGTCGTGCCGTCGTACCCGCCGAACAGCAACGCCTGCCCGCGCGCGGTGTCGTAGACCATCGCCGCACGATTGCGCGCGGATGGGGCTGGATTGGCCGGCGACGGGGTCACCTGGCTCCAGGATTGAGCGACTGCGGCCACCGTCAGCAGCGGCAGAAGCAGGCAGGACAGGGATCGATGCGGAGTTGGCATGGCAGGCAAGGATGCGGGGCGCAGTGAGGTCGAGACCGCCGGACGTCCAGTATAGCCTGCCACCGAGTGGGTGGCCCCCCGCAGCCCCCCCTCCCTCGCACTCCCCCTCAGTGCGCCGCGTGCGCCGTGCGCGAGCGGCCGCGCGACGGCTTGCCGCCCTCGCGGCGCTTCGGCATGCCGTAGCCGCGCCCGGGCAGCTTCGGCGCCGCCGGCACTTCGCGGCCCTGCAGGTGTGCTGCGACCACTTCGTGCAGCCGCCGCTCGGAAGGCGCCACGAACGACAGCGCGCGGCCCGAACGCCCGGCGCGGCCGGTGCGCCCGGCGCGGTGGATGTAGTCCTCGAGCCCGAGCGGGAAGTCGTAGTTCACCACCAGCTCGATGTCGTCGACGTCGATGCCGCGCGCGGCGACGTCGGTGGCGACCAGGTAGCGCACCTTGCCGCGCGCGAACGCCTGCAGGCAGGCGTAGCGGGCCTCGGCGCTCTTGTCGCCGTGGATCGCGTCGGCCGGGAAACCGGCGCGCTTCAGCGCGTTGCCGAGGCGTTCGCAACCGAGCTTCTTGTTGACGAAGATCAGCACCCGGCCCGGCTCGCGCTGCAGCAGCCGTTCGAGCGCGTACTGCTTGTCGGCCACGGCGACCGCGGCGAAGCGGTGCTCGATGGTCTTCGCCGACTGGCTGCGCGAACCGATCTGCACCCGTTCGGCGCCGGGCAGGAAGTCCTCGACCAGGCTCTCGACTTCCTTCGGCATGGTGGCCGAGAACAACAGGTTCTGCCGCTCCTGCGGCAGGCGCAGGAAGATGCGCCGGATCTGCGGCATGAAGCCCATGTCCAGCATGCGGTCGGCTTCGTCGAGCACGACCATCTGCACCTTCTCCAGGGTCAGGTTGCGCCGTTCGAGGTGGTCGATCAATCGCCCGGGGCAGGCCACCACCACGTCGATGCCGCGTTTGAACGCCGATTCCTGGATCGACATGTCGACGCCGCCGAACGCCGTGCAGACCGACAGGCCGGCATGGCTCGCGTAGGTGCGCAGGTTCTCGGCGACCTGCACGCACAGTTCGCGGGTCGGCACGACGATCAGGCCGCGCAGGCCTGGGGGACCGCCGCACAGCTTGTCGAGCATCGGCAGACCGAAGGCGGCGGTTTTGCCGCTGCCGGTCTGGCCGAGCCCGATCAGTTCGGCGCCGGCGAGGATCTTGGGGATGGCGTGGGCCTGGATCTCCGTCGGCGTTTCATAGCCGGCGGCGCGCACGCCACGCAGGATGGGCTCCTTGAGCCCGAGGGAAGCAAAACTCACGAAGGGGAAGTCTCTACTGGGCAACCGCAGCGTCGGCTGCGGCCACGAACAAGGTTCGGCGGGTGCCACCGCCGCATGGCGCGGGCCGTCCGGCGGACCGCGGGGATGGGCGTGGCATTCGCGACGCGCCTTCGAACCGGGGCTGGGTCACAGCACCGCCCCGCCGATGCACACCGCGCGGGGCCGGGTCGGGCTCTGGCAGTGTCTGGACCATCGACGGGTCCGGGTCATCGACCGGTCCGGGTCCCGACTTGAGACGGGCACGGCACGGCCGGAGAGGCGCGTCGTGGCACCCTTCCGTTGGCGCGCAAGGATACGGGCCCGCCCGAACGGCGCAAGGGCCGGTCGCACCAGAGCCCGCTCTCACCAGAGAATCGGCACCGGATACCGGGCGAGCCAGGGATCCGGCGTCACCAGGGTCATGCCGCCGACGATCGCCTGGCAGACCAGGATGCGGTCGAACGGGTCGCGGTGGTGGTCCGGCAGCTTGCCGATCTGCGCCAGCAGGCGGCACCGCGCCGGGCCTGCATTGGACAGGGAACCTGGCCGCGTGGATCGGGCCCAACATCGCCGAAAATCCCCCAGGCAAACCACCCCGGAGCATGCGCATCCGCCACCCCGGTCCATGGCGTATACCTGCGCCCCGCTCGGATGCCCAACCACCGCCGCCTACGCTTGTTCCTGCTGCTCGCCTGCACCGCCTGGTCGGCCTGTTCGGCCTGGTCCGACCTGCCGACCAACCCGCCGCCGCTGGCCGACCTGGTCGAACCACTCGAACTGCTGGCCGAACCGGACGACGAAACCGCAAGGCTCGCCCTGCCGGCCGGTGCCTTCTCGGGCCTCTACGTCGAGGACGCGCGCGACACCCTGGCCGCCAAACTCGACGGCGAACCGCAGCTGCGCATCGCACGCGTGGTCGAGAACTCGCCGGCCGCGGCCGCGGGCCTCTGGCCCGACGACCTGCTGCTCGAAGTGCAACGGCCGGGCCTCGCCCCGGTCGCCCTGCAGCATCCCGGCGACTGGCGCCAGATCGAACTGCAGACCCCACCGGGCACCGAACTCACCCTGCGGGTCGACCGCGCCGGGCGCGAAGCGACCGCCCGGCTGACCCTGGTGCCGCGCACCAACCCGCCGCCGCGCACCCAGACCGAGCGGCTGCGCGAAGACCAGCGGGTTGGCTGCACGCTGCGCACCGCCACCGAAGTCGAAGCGCGCCAGGCGGGCCTGCCGCCGGGCGGCGGCGCGGTGCTGGTCGGCCTCGCGCAGAGCAGTCCGTGGCGCACCGCCGGCCTGCAGTTCGGCGACCTGATCGCCGCAGTCGCCGAGCAGCCCGTGCACCATCCGCAGCAAGTGCTCGACGCCGTGCGCACCGGCGCGGACCCGCTGCAACTCACCGTGGTGCGCCGGGGCCAGCGGCTCGCAGTGGCAGCGCCGCTGAGCCGACGCGCCACCGCGACCCGCGAAGTCTGGCTGCCGTTGGTGTTCTGGTACGAACGGCAACGCGGCGCCACCGAGTGGTCCTTGCTGCTCGGCATCCTGCAGTACCGCAGCACCGCGGCGGCGTGGCGCCTGCGGCTCCTGTGGCTGCCGGGCTTCGGCGGCGGCGACACCGAACGCCTGCTGGAGGTCGACGCATGACCCGGCGCTGGTGGCGGGCGGGTTGTGGCAGCGGGGTGCTCGTCCTTGGCGCTGCGGGCCTCGCCGCGCAAACCAACACCGTGCAGGTCGCGCCGGAAGTGACGATCACGGCGGCCCTGCAGGTCGACGTCGATGGCGACGGCGAAGACGACCTGGTGCTGGCCTGCTACGACGGCGTCCAGCGGCGCCGCGCGGTACACGTCTACCGGCGGGGCGCAGGCCAGGAGCCGTTCGCGCGGACCCCGTCCGCGGTGCACACGCTCGACCGCGACGTGGTCGGCTTCCTGTTCGCCGACTGCGCGCCCAGTCCCGGCCGCGAACTGGTGCTGTGCGCCCCCGAACGCGTGGTGGCGGTGCTGCCGGGCCCCGAGGGCGACCGCTACGAAGTGCTCGCCGAGCTGCCGCTGGTGTGGCCGGCGGCGATGCCCGAACTGGCGCTGGCGCTCGGCCGCCTCCGCGTCGATGCCGACGCCGACGGCCGCGACGACCTGTGCCTGCCCACGGTGGACGGCGCGGTGCTGCTGCTCGGCTGCCGGCAACCGGTGCCACTCGCGGTGCCGACCCGGCGCGCCGGGCTGCCGAGCGCTGGCGGTGGGCCCGTGCGCAGCAGCCGCGACCAGATCCAGCTGTCGGTGTCGTTCAGCGACGAGGCCGACGCTGCGGACGACTCCGGGGACGGCGCGGGCGACGGCCAAGCCAACCGCAGCGAACGGGACCGTGGGCCGCTGCTCAGCCTGCGCACCCGCAGTCCGCGCGCGGCGCTGGTCGATGCCGACGGCGATGGCCGGCTCGATCTGCTGGCGCTGCGCTCCGGCCAACTGTGGGTGCGCCACCAGACCTCGCCCGGGCAATTCGCTGCAGCCGTGGCCCTCGAGCTGCCGCTCGGCGAAGACCGCCTGCAGTTCTTCGACCCGGCCTTCGACGTGCAGCTGTTGCCCGGCGCTGGCCGCGCCGACCTCCTGCTGACCACCTCCGGCAAACGCGGCGACGAACTCGAAGTGCGCATCGACCGCCACACCGGGGCAGCCGCCGGGTTCCAGCGCGAAGCCAAGAGCCGTCTGCGCGTGCAGGCCCTGGCCAGCCCGCCGCAGCTCGCCGACGCCGACGGCGACGGCCAGTTGGACCTGTGCCTCTTGTCGCTGCGCCCCGACCTGCTCAAGTCGCTCGGCGAAGGCCCCCAGCAGCTCGAACTGCAGTGCAGCGTGTTCCGCGGCGACGCCGGGCGCTTTCCGATGCCGGCGGCACTGACCACCACGCTGCAGGTGCCCCTGCGCGAAGGGCGCGGCAGCGAGCCGTTCGTGCGTCTCTTGGCCGGGCCGGCCGGGCAACCCGGCGAACTGCTGCTGCTGCTCGACGCGCAGCTGGTGGTACGCCCCCTCACCCGCTCCGGCAACCGCCTGCAACTGGAGCCGCCGCGGCGCACCGTGCCGGTGCCGGCGAAGGCGCGGCCGACCCTGCTCGATCCCATCCGTGCCGAAGTTCTGCTGCGCAGCGACCGCGAAGTGCTGCACGTGAGGCTGCGATGATTCCCGGTCTCGCCCTGCTGCTGGAAGCGCGGTCGCCGGCAACCCTGCCGCCGGTCGCACTGTCCCTGCTCGCCCTGGCCGCCGTGACCACTGCCCAGGATGCCGCCCCCACCGCTTGGCAGCCGACCGCCCCGGTGGTCGGCGAACGGTTGGTCGACACCGACGGCGACGGGGTGCGCGAACTGGTCGTGGTCGACGCGGCCGGCACCGTCACCGTGCTCGCGCTCACGGCGGACGGACTGGCCGAACGCGGCCGCCTCGCCCTGCCCGACCCGGGCCATTGCCTGGGCACGATCGCCGACTTCGGCCAGGGCCCTGGGCTGGTGTTGGCCGACCGCAGCGGCACGTCGTTCCAAGCGCTGCCGCGCCACGGCCAGACGACGCCGGCCCCGGTGCGGCTCGCCGCGCGCGCCCGCTGCACGCTGCGCACCGACCGGCCGCAGCTGCGGCCGTTCGTGCAGGACCTGGACCGCGACGGCCGGCTCGACCTGCTGCTGCCGAGCCTTGCCGGGGTGCAGCCGTTCGTGCAGGAAGCGCCCGACGCCGACGGCACGCTGCGCTTCCGAGCGCTGCCAGTGCTGGCGGTGCCGGTGGCGGTGAGTGCCGCGCAGAGCTCTGGGGATCTCGACGACGAACACCAGGGCAGCGTGTCGGTGCCGCAGATCGAAACCGCGGACCTCGATGGCGACGGACGCCCCGACCTCGTGACGCGGCAGGGCAGCAAACACCGGTTCCACCTGCAGGGCGGCGATGGGGTGTTCCAGGCGCCGCTGGAAGTCGATCTCGAGCAGTTCGTCGACAGCACCCAGAAAGCCGCAACCGCGCTCGGCAGCACCCTGGTGCTCGGTGAGAAGCAGCAACTGCAGCGCGGCGACATCGACGGCGACGGCATTCCGGATTTCGTGATCGCGCACCGCCGCAAGGTGTGGACGTTCTTGTCGAGCCGCAGCGGGCCACAGTTCACCAAGGCGCGCACGCAGGCGGTCGCCGACGACGTCTCCGGCATGCTGTTGGTCGATCTCGACCAGGACGACCGCGCCGATCTGCTCACCTTCCAGGTGCAACTGCCGGGCGCGGCGACGCTGCTGCTCGGTCTGGTGCAGGCGACCGACATCGACATCCGTGCGGTCGGCTACCGCAGCGAGAACGGCGCGTTCGTCAACGCGCCGACCTGGCGACGCACGGTGGTGCTGCGCATTCCCGCCCTGCTGTCCCTGCTGAGCCGGCAGGACGAACTGGTGCAGCGCTTCGTCGACATCCTGGGCAAGGTGCGGCCGAGTGTGCGCGGCGCGTTTCGTGCCGACGGCGCCCCGGAGCTGGCGGTGGTGCGTGGCGACGGCGCCGCGGTGGAGTGGGTGCCGGCGACCGCCGGCCCCGCGGGGCTGTCGGGGCGCGCCGGCCGGCAGTGGCTGCGTCGGCTGTTGTTCGACGACCCGAACCCGCTGTTCGATCTCGAGCGGCTGTTCGGGCTGGTGCAGAGTGTGGTGGAAGGTGCGGTGCCGCAGAGTGAAGGTGCGAGTGTGCGGCGGTCCTTGCCGCTGCGCGATCCGGCGGCGTGGCGGGTGGTGCGGCTGTTGGCCGGAGAACTGGACGGAGTGGCCGGACAGGAGCTGGTGGTGGTCTACGCGGCGGTCGCTGACGAGGAGCGGGTGCAGTACGAAGTACTGTCGGCGCGGTGACCGCTGGCCTGGCGGGCCTGCGCACAACGGGCTTGCCCGCGGCGAGGTTCCCCTGGCGACCCAGCACTCCACTCGGCCGGCCCACAGAGCGCCCCGGCAGAAACGAGCGCCCCGGCAGAAACGACTCCGCCCTCGGGCTGGTGGCCCGAGGGCGGTTTCGAACCTGGGATCCCAGGACTGGTAGCGGGGGGAGGATTCGAACCTCCGACCTTCGGGTTATGAGCCCGACGAGCTACCGGGCTGCTCCACCCCGCGTTGAGGGGACGAGGACAGTAGCCGCGCGCCGAACGGAACGCAAGCATTCCGCAGCGAAAACCCGACCCAAGTGGTGGAAGGCCGACCCCCCGCGATCCGCCCAACGGGCAACCACCCGTCGAGGCGAACCCCGTCACCCACCCTTGCGCAACTCCAGGAACAGCGCGCGCTGCTCCGGCGGGCAGTCCTGGGCATCGAACAGCACGGCATAACGCGCCAGCTCGTCGAGCACGGCTGCGCGCCCAGGGTCAGGCGTGCCGCCAGGCGCCGGGCGCAGGCGGACACTGGCCCAATCCAACAGCCGGCCCCGGAAGGCCGGGTCTTCGGCAGGGGTCGCCCGCAGGGACCGTTCGAACAACACCAGTGCGGTGGCGGGATCGCTGGCCAAGAGTGCCTTGCCCAGCCGTCCGAGCAGATCGGTGGCGCGGCCATCGCCGTCGAGGTTGCCTTCGAGCAGGTCCCGGGCCGCGAGTTCGGGCCGGTTGAGCCCGAGCCAGGCCTCGGCCAACAACACCCGGGCGCGCTCACGCTGCTCGACGGAGAACTGGGCACGCGGAGCAGGATTCACCACCGCCCGGCCGGAGAGCCAGCCGGTAGCGCGTTGCGCCACGTCCTGGAACTTGCCCCCGGCCAGATCGACCTCCAGGCGCAGCAGGCGCAGCGCCGGATCGTCGGGACGGAGCGCCTCGTCCAGACCATCGAACGCAGTGAACGCGGTCCGCACGTCGCGCGCTTCGCGCAACAACTCCTCACTGGCGGTCCACGGTTCGCGCGGGGGTTTCAGCAGCGCGGCGCGCAGCACCCAACCCACGGCCTCGCGGGCGCGTTCGGCCAGCAGGGCATCGCTGCTGCCAACTTCGCGGGCGAGGTCGATGGCACTGTGGTTCTGCAGCAGGAGGCACAGGCTCTGCCGCTTGCCGAACTGATGCAGCAGCCGGCACGCGCCCAACCACTGGCCGCGGTCCGCGCGCGCGTCGCTGGCGATGGTCGCCAAGGTGCCGAGCAGGGGCTCGACTCGGAACTGCTGTTCTGCGGGCACCGGCTCGCCCAGATCGCCGAAAATCGCGTGGATCGCGGTGATCGCGCGCTCGGCCATCGCGGGCTCCCGACCGCACACCTGCAGGGCCTCGGCCATGGCCCGGAACACCGCAGGATGGCCTTCGCGAGCCAAGTGGTCGCGCAGCAACTGGATCGTCGCAGCGACCCAGCCCGGGCGCCGCGGATCGACCGAATCGACCACCCGCACCAAGGACTCGGCGGCAACCTGCCGGACCTCGGGCTCCGGATCGTCGAGCAGGTCCTGCATCGCCCGCACCCAGGCCTCGGCCTGTCCGGTCTGTTCCCGCCACCCCTGCATCTGGATCAGGCACGAGCAGCGGAACCGCGCCTCCAGGCGCACTTCGCGGGCCAGCTCCAACAGCAGCCCGAACGCGCCGCCGAGCCGCTGCTCCCGCGCATCGAGCGTGAGCAGCAACTGCATGGCGGAGTCGCGCAGCGGCGCCCACTCGGGGATCAGGCACAGGCTGCGCACGAGCTCCAACCAGTCGGCGCGGTCTGGATCGGCTTCGCTCGGCGCACACCAACGGGGCGCCTTGCTGGAGCCGAGGGTGGCCAGCGCCGCCTCCAGGACGGGCCGGCGCGCCAAGCCCTGCGCCAGCAACTGCTGGCAGAACCGCACCACGCGAGTGCGGGCGTCGACGGTCGGATAGCGGCGCAAGCCGCGCAGGGCGGCGGCCTGCTCCTCGACGGTGCCGGATTCGATCTGGGCGAACAGCAAACTGGTCAGCTCGGCAGCCAACTCGGCTTCCTCGGCGCGGCCGAGGCCGGCCGCCACCTCCAGCAACAGCGACCGACGCCCCTGAAGCGCCGGGTCGTTCGGGATGCTGCGCCAGCGCTGCAGCAGGGCGCGGCAGAAAGCTTGCCGCGCGGCGGGCGAGTCTTCGGCCGGCAACCCAGCCAGCAGCGCTTGCTGCAACTGCTCGAGGCAGGCATCGAGAATCTTGGCGTCGTCGCTCAGAGTGCGCGCCTGCACTTCGACCCAGTCGATGCCGGACCGCCGCGCCGTGCAGGCACGCACGAAGTCCCGGGCGGCTTCGACCCGCACCCGCTGCAGTTCTTCGAGTTCCCGCTTCCTGGGCTGGGCAGCTTCCCGGGCCACGCGCTCCGCGAGGTCGACGTAGCGCAGGTCGCCCAGGCGCTCGAACCAGGCCGTGAACTGCGCGCGCGACGGAAACTCATCGCCCTGGAAGGTCAGAATGCGCAGGGCCTGGGCTGCGGCGCCGCGCAGCTCCGGGTCGCGGTCGTCGAGGTATTCGGCGAGCACGGGGGCCAGCGCGAGCTGCTGCAAATCGGCGGCGCAGCGCAGCAAGGCGGCGCGGAGCACCGGGCCACCCGTCGGCACCAAGGCACGCACCGCCTCGGCGATCTCGCGGGTGCTGCAACGCTGCAGGGTGCGCCGGGCCAGTGGCCCGAGCGGCTCTTGCGGCAGTTCGCTGGCCGTAGCGGCTCCAGAACCACCGGGCGCCCAGAACAAGGCGCAGGCCCCGATGTAGCCGGTCAGGATCTCCCGGCGCACGTCCCCAGCCGCCCCGCCGAACTGGCCACTCGGCAATTCCAGGAGGTGCTGCTGCAGAGCCTCCAGGACCGCAACAGCGAGCCCCTCGACGTCCTTGCCGCCAGCCGCCCCTTCGACCACCTGCTGCAGGACGCGGTGCGCCGCGGGCTGCGGCATGCGCAGCAGGCGCACGACCGCAGCCGCCCGCGCATCCCGATGGTCGGCCCCCGCGGCACTGAGCTGGCCCCGCAGACGCTCGATCTCCTGGGCGTTGTCTTGCGGAACACGGTCTTGGGGAACACGGTCCTGAGGAACACGGTCCTGGTTGGCTTGGGCCACCAAGGGCGCGGCCAAGCACAGCCAAGCCGCAGCGAGCCCCGAGAGCACCGCACAGGCGCTCAGGCGCTGGGTCGATTGGAGTCGGTTCGCCATCCGCAAGACTTGGTCGCGCTGAAGAAAATCGCCCGGGAACAAAACACCCTGGGGGTGCCACGCCGCCGCCGCCAGCGACCCGCGTGCCCCAGAGCAGGACATCGGCCAGCGCCGCTCACGGCTGGACCGAGATTGGCCCATGGCAAGACGGACTTCCAGCGGCAAAACGCCGCAATTCGACTGCCGCAGTGCGATTCACCGCCCGCCGGCTGGCGGGGTCACCGGCGACGGGGTCGCCGCGGGTTGGGGCACGGCTGGCTGGGGCACAGCGGGCGGCACCGCCGTCCCGGCCCAGAATCGCAGCCAGCCGTCGCGGTCCCCGACCCGGGGGCCGCCGGCGAACAGCTCCCGCAGCGCCGCCGTCGCCACGCGCCCCTGCGGTGGCGTACCCAGGCGCACCACGTCGATGAGCAGGGCCCCGGCTTCGGCGCGCGCTTCGGCCGGCATGCACGCGGCGGCCAAAACCACGTGGGGGAAGTGCTCCGGGTCGCCGCGGCGCAGGGCTTCGCGCAGGGTGGCCAGCGGCTCGCGGCGAATCGGGCCGATCCCGGCCGGCCACAGGTCGCAGCGCTGCCGGACCAGTTCCGTGGTCGCCAAAGGCGCGCGCACCCCATCGATCTGCACGTGCCCTGGCAGCAGTTCGACGCGCACGACCACGGTGCGGCGCAGGGCGCCACCCGGTGGCAGATCGATCGCGATCGGCAGCTGCAGATCACTGCCCGGTCGCAGCGTCAGGCCCTGGTCCAAGGACAGGAACTCGGGCATTTCCTGGTGCTTCACGGTGCCGTCGACGAACAGATCGTCGATCGCCAGAGTCACCAGAAACCCGGTCGGATCCGGATCGCTGCGCCCGCCCAAGACCACCGGCACACCTGGGCCCGGCAGCGTGAACAAGAACCGCAACGGTGTGCCGATCGTTGGCCCCTCGGGTCCGGCCAACGGGGCAGCCAAGGTCTCGCATTCGAGCCGCGCCGTGGCGCGCGCCAAGTCGAGAAACCAGAGGCCCTTGGCCGTGGCGCGGTAGCCGATCAGGCGGTCGCGCAGCCACTCTGGAAGATCGGCGCGCAAAAATCCCGCCACCAGGGACTCGATCTGGGCGGGATCACGTTCGGCGACTGCGTCCTGCAGACGGCGCAACACGCCCCCGTAGTAGTCGCGGCGCGCCGCATCCTCGTCCGTGCCGTGGAGCCCCCCACCCGGAAACGGCACCGTGACGGCGACCGCGGGCGGCAACGGCGCACTGCCCGCGGGCTCCATGGGCTCGTAGACGACCACACAGCTGGCGGCCAGCCCCCACAACGGGAGCCAAGCGGCAGAGCGAACTCTGGGCGGGTGGGGAGCCATGGTACGGTCGGCGGCGAACGGACCGCGAGCACCGTCCGCGCCGCCGGCGGACGATCCCGGCCGGTGCCGCGCCGCGCCGGCGCCGCACCGACCGGCACTCTCGGCTTCTCAGGCCTCGCCCTTGTCGGCTTCGGCCTTCTTCGCGGCTTCGCGGGCACTGACCCGCTGGCCGATGCCCTTGAGCTGGTCGGCGAGCGAACCGAGCGTCGGCGTCACGGGCTGCGGGCGTTCCGGCTCCTTGGCCGAACCACCATCGCCCTCGTCGCCATCCTCGATGTGCGCCTGGATCAGCGTCAGGCCGATCTTCCGCTCGTCGGTGTCGATCTTGATGATGCGCACCTCGACGCGCTGGCCAGCCTTGACCACTTCCTCGGGGTTGTCGACCTTGTGGTCGGCCAGCTCCGAGATGTGCAGCAGGCCTTCGAGGCCGGGCTCCAGCTCGACGAACACCCCGAAGTTGGTGATCTTGGTCACCGTGCCGGGCACGCTGTCGCCGATGTGGTAGCGAGCCGGAATGTCACCGGTCCACGGGTCGGCCTGCAGTTGCTTGAGGCCGAGCGCGATGCGCTTCTTCTCCTGGTCGACCGAGAGCACCACGCACTCGATCTCCTCGCCCTTCTTCACCACCTCACCGGGGTTGGTGATCTTGCGCGTCCAGCTCATGTCGGTGATGTGCAAGAGGCCGTCGATGCCCTCCTGCAGCTCGATGAACGCACCGTAGTTGGTGAGGTTGCGCACCTTGCCGCGGATCACCGTGCCCGGCGGGTAGTGCTCGGCCACCATGTCCCACGGGTTGACCTCGGTCTGCTTCATGCCGAGGCTGATGGTCTGCTTTTCGGTGTCGATCTCGAGCACCACCACTTCGACCTTGTCGCCCTGCTTGACGACTTCGCTCGGGTGGTTGACGCGCTTGGTCCAGGACATCTCGGAGATGTGCACCAGACCTTCGACGCCGTCCTCGAGCTTGACGAAGGCCCCGTAGGTCATCAGGTTGACGACCTCGCCGGCGACGCGCTTGCCGACCGGATACTTCTCCGTGATGTTCTCCCACGGCGAAGCGGACTTCTGCTTGAGGCCGAGCGCGATGCGTTCGCGTTCGCGATCGATCTTGAGCACCTTGACCTCGACTTCGTCGTCGAGCTTGAGCATCTCCGAGGGGTGGTTGACGCGGCCCCACGACATGTCGGTGATGTGCAACAGGCCGTCGATGCCGCCCAGGTCGACGAACACGCCGAATTCGGCGATGTTCTTGACCACGCCCTTGCGGACCTGGCCTTCGGCCAGTTCGGCGAGCAGCTGAGCCTTCTTGGTCTCGCGCTCCTCTTCGATGAGCTTGCGGCGCGAGATGACGATGTTCATGCGCTCTTCGTCGATCTTGATGATGCGCGCTTCGATGTCCTTGCCGATCCAGTCGCCGATGTCGCCGGCGCGGCGGATGTTGACCTGGGAAGCCGGCAGGAACACCGGCACGCCGATGTCGACCAACAGGCCGCCCTTGATCTTGCGCAGGACCAGCCCCTTGACGCTGTCACCTTCCTTGTGCGTCAGGATGATGTTCTCCCAACCGCGGATGCGGTCGGCCTTGCGCTTGCTGAGCTGGATGAAGCCGTCGGCGTCGTTGATCTGCTCGACCAAGCATTCGATCTCCAACCCCGGCTGCACGACGGTGGGATCCGGGAATTCTTCGAGGCTGATGTGGCCTTCGGCCTTGTAGCTCACGTCGACCACCACGGTGCCGTCTTCCTGCACCTTGACGACCTTGCCGCGAACGATCTTGTTGGGGGACAGCTCGGCGACGGTCTTGCCGATGGCGGTGTCCAGCTCGGCCAACGTGGCGCCGCTGAGTGCCTCCGAGGTGAGCCGCGAGAGTTCGTCCGCGGGCATCGCGAACTTCTTGATCAGATTCTTGCCGTGCATCAAAAAAAAAGGGTTGGAGGGAAAGGAACGGAACAGGACAACGACGATGCGCCGCGTCGAGGCCGAAGCCGCGGCGCAGCAACCACAGTCCCGCACTCCGGACCATCCGGAGCACGGTCGTCCGCACTGCAGCAGGGCCGCAGTATGGACCAAAGTCAGAATCGGGAACTCCGGAGCCTACCCAAACGGGCACCCCAAAGGGAGGCCCAAACCGGCCAGCAAGCCGGGCAAACTAGTCCGGTGCCTTGGCTGGTCCTCCAGAAGGCACATCGGCTGGTCCTCCAGCAGGCACATCGGCTGGTCCCCCAGCAGGTCCACCTACCGCCCCCGCGAGCGGCGCCCGCGCCAGCTCGGCAACCTGCCGGCGCAGGGCCTCGAGCCCACCCGGCGCCAGCACACGGTCGGCCGGCCACGGCGCGCCGAAACGGACCACGATCCGGAGCGGGCGCGGCAGCCAAGCACCGCGCGGGTACGCCCGGCCAGCACCATCGATGCCGACCGGCACCACCACGGCCCCAGTACGCCGCACCAGGAACTCGATGCCACTGCGGAAGGGGGCCACGGCACCGTCGCGGCTGCGCGTACCTTCGGGAAACAGCCCGACCACCTCACCGGCTTCGAGCTGCTCGAGCACCAGCCGCATCGCGTCCTTGGACGGCGCGTTGCGGTCGATCAGCGTGACGCCGACCTGCGCCATCCACCAGCGCATGGGCGCGAAGCGCGCCAAGCCGGCCTGCGCCAAGAACCCGACGCAACGCCGGATCGAGATGCCGACCAGGGGCGGGTCGAGGTAGCTGGCATGGTTGGCCACCAACAACACCGGGCCGCTGGCCGGGATCTGGCCGACACCCTCGGCACGGTGGCGGAACCACACTTTGCAGAACGCCAGCACCAGGTACTTCGAGACGTACCAGATGAATGCGCTGCGCCGGTAGGTCCGGCGACGCGGAGCCGCAGTCACGAAGGGCCTCCCACCGTTGGAGCAGCCGCCGGGCCGCCGGCCGGATGGCTCGGCGGGCCACCGCTGCGCACGATGGCCAGCAGTTGCGCCACCACGGCGTCGGTGGTGAGCCCGGTCGAATCGACGTAGTGTGCGTCCGCCGCACGCCGCAGGGGCGCGTCGGAACGCGTGCTGTCGAGTCGGTCGCGCACCAGGATCTCCTCGAGCACCACGGCCTCGCTGACGGAGCGTCCTTGCCCGGCGAAATCCTGGCAGCGGCGCCGCGCCCGTTCGCTCGGGGCGGCATCGAGGTAGACCTTCCAGCTCGCCCTGGGGAACACCACCGAGCCCATGTCGCGGCCTTCGGCGACCACCGGCCCCTGGCGAGCCACTTCGCGCTGCAGGTCGCGCATGGCCGCGCGCACGAACGGCAACGCCGAGACCGCGGAAACCTGCGACTCGACCTCGCGGGTGCGCAGATGCGCCGTCACGTCGCGGCCGTCCACCAAGAGCCGCCCGTCGCGCAATTCGAGGCGCATCGCGGCCAGCGCCTGGGCCATGCGCGCGCGACCCTGGTCGGGTTCGGCAGCGCACTCGGCCGGCGCACAACCGAGCGCCAGGAAGTGCCAGGTCACCGCCCGGTACATCGCCCCGGTGTCGAGGAAACCAAAACCGAGCGCGGTGGCGAGGCGCCGCGCCACCGTGCTCTTGCCCGCCCCGGACGGGCCATCGATCGCCACCACGGCGGTGGGCTCCCACGAGCCAGTTCCTGCCGCCGCTGCCGCGGCGGCACGCACGGCCGCAGCGGGTCCAGCGGACGGGTTGGGCAGAGCAGGATGCCGATCAGCGACCAAGGGGTGAGCTACCGCGACGAACCAGGGAGACCAGGGGAAGAGTCAGGACCACCAAAGCGGCTTGGCCAAGCGGCCGGATCCAGACGGCCGACAACCCAGGGCCGGGTGGAAGCCGGCCAAGGGGGGCAACAGTCTAGCCAGGGGCGGCGGCGGCGGGCAACCAGGAACCAGCCCGCAGCGCCCGCCGTCACGGCCCCTCCGCCGGCCCGCGCGGCAGCGACTCGAGCGGTCACATCTCCCGAATGCACATGGAGTTGGTGAGGCCGGTCTGGCGCACGGTGCCCGCGATCTGCACGATGCGATCGCCGACCTTGACCCGCCCTTCCCGGCGCAGGATCCGGTCGCCGTCGACGGTCAAGTCGTGGCTGGTTCGCCCGGGCTTGATCTTGCGCGGCACAATGCCCCACTCGAGGGCCATTCTCTGCAGGGCGCGCAGCGACGGGGTGAACGCCACGATGTGGGTCGGCGGCCGCTCGCTGGCCAGCATCCGAGCGGTGGTTCCGGTTTCGGTGTAGACCACCAGCAACTTGGCTTCGGCCTCGTAAGCGGCAAAGGCCGCGGCGCGCACGGTGGCGGTGGTGACGTTGGCCTTGCGATCCCCGGCACGGCGGCGCCGGTCGACCATCTCGGCATAGACCGAGCGCTCGGCCGTGCGGATGATCTTCTCCATGGTGCGCACACTGCGCACCGGATGCTTGCCCGACGCGGTCTCAGCCGAAAGCATGACGGCGCTGGTGCCGTCGTAGATGGCGTTGGCGACGTCGGAGGCCTCGGCGCGCGTCGGCCGCGGATTCAGCACCATCGACTCGAGCATCTGCGTGGCGGTGATCACCGGTTTGCGCGCTTCGTTGGCCATCGCGATGATGCGCTTCTGCACGGGCGGCACTGCTTCGGCCCCCATCTCGACCCCCATGTCGCCGCGCGCCACCATCAGGCCGTCGGCCTCCGCCAGGATGCTGGCCAGGTTCTTCACCGCTTCCGGCCGTTCGATCTTGGCGATCACCAGCACATCGCCGCCGTGCTTCTCGATGTGCTTGCGCAGCGCGACCACGTCGTCGGCCGCGCGCACGAACGACAACGCGACGAAGTCGACTTCGTTGGCCAGGGCGCAGCGCAGGTCGGCCAAGTCCTTGGGCGACAGGCAGCTCGCCGACACCGCGCTGCCGGGCAAGTTGATGCCCTTGAACTGGTGCAGCATGCCGCCGTAGACGACCCGGGTGCGGATGCGCGGCGGCTCGACCGAAAGCACCTTCAGTTCGAGGTTGCCGTCGTCGAGCAGGATGCGTTCGCCAGCGCGCACGTCGTCGGCGAGGCCGCGGTAGCCGGTGCCGATCACCACGGCGCCACCGCCGTTCGAGTGGCCGACCACGTCGGGCGTCACGTCGATCACGACCTCCGCACCGCGCTTCAGGTAGATCGGCTCGGCGTTGTGCAGCCGGCCGACGCGAATCTTCGGTCCCTGCAGGTCGGCCAGGATGCCGACGGCGCGATCGAGTTTCGCGGCGATCCGGCGCACCCGCGCCACGGTCGCGGCGATGCCCGCATGGTCCATGTGGGCGCAGTTGATGCGGAACACGTCGACGCCTGCCTGCACCAGTTCGGTGACCATCGTGTCCGAGTTGGAAGCCGGGCCGAGAGTCGCGACGATCTTGGTGCGGTTGTGCCACGCCATCTGGGAAATGCTCCTGAGACAGGGAACCGCCGACGGCATCGGAGCCGCACAGCGGGGCGGAGTGTTGTAGCGAATGGCGCGCCGGAAGCGAGGGAACAGGCGGGCACGCCGTCGTCCCTGGCAGATTGCCCGGCCCGCGGGGGCGCCGGCGCGGGCTTGGCGCGCGGCCAGAACCAGCCTGCGGCCAGAACTTCAGCCGCCGAACGTGGCCTTGCTCTTCTCCCACCAATCGAGCCAGCGCTGCACCGCCCGCTGCCGCACTTCGCGGTTCGGCACATTGGGGTCGAACGGGAACGTCTGGCCGGACAGTTTCTGCAGCGACTTCCAGGCCGTGGTCGCCACCTGCGGCTCCTTGTCGTTCAGGGCAGCGAGCAGCGCCTCCACGGCCTCGGCCTTGTGGAAGTCGCGCAGCCCTTCGACGGCGAGGCTGCGCACGAACGCATCCGGATCGCGCGCCAGCGGCAGCACGTGCTTGCAGACCTCGGGGTTCTTGCTGTCGATCAAGGCCGCCAGCGCTTCGAAGCGCACCGCCGCGTCGGCGTCGCCGAGACGCCGCACCCGCGCGGCCAGGGCTTCGGGCAGCGCCCCGGTGTCGGCCACGGCTGCGGGCGCCGGCGCAGCAGGCGCCGCCGGCACCGGCGCCGCACTGCGCACTTCGGCCAGACCGGCAGACAGCCGCGCCACCTGCTGGCGCAGTTCGTCGAACAACGGCCGGTAGTCGATCGCGCCAGCGCTGATCTGCCGGACCTCATGCTGCAGGGAGCTCAACACGCGGTCGACGCCGGTGACCTGGGTGCGCCCCTGCTCGAGTTCGAGCTGGCGGGCGCGCTCGGCGGCCTGGGCCCGTTCGACGAACGCCTCGAAGTCGACCTTGCGCACACTGTTGTCCATCGCCACGCCGATGCCTTGCAGCACCTCGCTGTCGGACCGTTGGGCGTGCTGCACCGCCTCGGCGTGGTCGCGCAGCGTCTGCTCCAGCCCCGCCAAGCGGTAGTCGAGAAACAGCGTCGCAGCCGCCAA
>JAEUHP010000290.1 GCA_016795295.1 Planctomycetota bacterium
GCGCGCTCGTTCGGCGCCGAACTGGTGCTGCTGCACGTGATTCCCGAACTGAACTACCCGACCCGCAGCTTCGGCATGGCGGTGGCGTTCCCGCACCTGCGCGAGGAACTGCACCAGCGCTCGCGAGACGAACTCGCTGCCGAGGCCAAGCGTTTCGGAGCGAGCCTGAAGGTGGTCACCGAAGTGCGCGACGGCATCTCGCACGAGCAGGTGCTCGAATGCGCCAAGGCGCGCCAGGCCGACTTGATCGTGATGGGCACGCACGGCCACACCGGCCTTGCCCACATGGTGCTCGGCAGCACCGCCGAACGGGTGGTGCGGATGGCCGATTGCCCGGTGATGACCGTTCGCTCGAAGAGCTGAACAGGTGACGGGCGCGGGATTCCCGAGCTTAGGGATTCCCGAGCTTAGGGATTCCCGAACTTTGGGGCAGCCGCGCGGGCCGCGCCGCGCCTACACGTTCAGCAGGCCTTCGCGGATCGCCAAGCGGGCCAGCTCGGCCGCCGAGTGGCAATCGAGCTTGCGCTGCAGGTTCTCGCGGTGCTTCTTCACCGTGCCGAGCGACAGCCCCAACAGAGCCGCGACCTCCTTGTTCGCTTTGCCGAGCGCCAGCAACTGGAACACCTCGCGCTCGCGCGGCGTCAGCGCCGCCAGCGCACTCGACTCCGCCGGCGGCGGAGCTTCGCCACGCACCGCGCGGGCCATGATGCCGTTCGCCACTTTGGGCGACAGGTAGGAGTCGCCGCGGCGGATCGACTCGATCGCCAGGCCGAGCTCTTCCGGCTCGCTGTCCTTGGACAGGTAACCGTCGGCGCCAGCCTGCAGCGCCTGCTGCACGAACTTCATGCCTTCGTGCTGCGAAGCCATCAGGACGCGCGTGTGCGGCGAAGCCTTCTTGAGCGGGCCGACGGCGTCGATGCCCGACAGCCCGGGCATGGTGATGTCGAGCACCACCACATCGGGTTTCAGCTTCTGCACCAACTCCACGCCGGCACGGGCGTCGCCGGCGTCACCGACCACCTTGAAGTGCGGCACGCGTTCCAACAGCGATTTGAAAGCCGCGCGGACGATCGCCTGGTCGTCGACGAGCACGATCGAGATCGAGGGTTTGTCGGTCATGGACGGGACTCCGAGTGAGGGGACGGGAAGGCGCGGCAGAACGCACCCAATGTGGCACGCAGCGCGGGAAGGCGCCAGGGCACTCCGGACCGCTGTGGCAAGATCCTCGCGGGCTCAGCCGATCGAGCCAGGGCCGAGTTCGATGCGGAAGCAGGCGCCGGCCCCTGGCTGGTCGACCAGCCGCAGCGAGCCGCCGTGCGTCTCGACCACCTTGCGGCAGAAGGCCAAACCGATGCCAGTGCCATAGTCTTTGGAACTACGGAACGGCTTGAAGATTTCGTCGCGCCGGGCCGCCGGCACTCCGGGACCGTCGTCCCCCACGTCGACCACGAGCCGCCCGTCCTGGTCGGCCACCGCGACTTCGACGTGCCCTTTGCCCTGGCAGGCTTCGCCGGCGTTGCGCAGCAGATTCGCGAGCACTTCCCCGAACAATTGCGGGTCGACCTTCGCCCGCAGCCCATCCGGGCTGCGCACTTCGACCGACATGCCGGCCATCACCGGCAACCGGCTCACTTCGCGCACGACCCGCTGCACCAGTGCACCGACTTCGGTCGGCTGCACTTGCAGGCGCAGCGGCTTGGCGAACGACAGCGTCTCGCCGAGCATGCGTTCGATGCGATTCAGGTTGCCGACGAACTCCTCGATCAGCACGCGGTCTTCGATGCCGAGCTTCTCGCCGACGGCGCGCAGCGCATGGCGCAGGCTGGTGATCGGCGTGCGGATCTCGTGGGTCAGCACCGACGCCGACTCCCCCAGCGTGGCCAGGTTCTTCAACACCTGCACCTCCATCTGCCGCGCCTGGTCGCGTTCGCGCAGCAGCTGCACGTGCCGCAGCCCGCGGCCCACCGCTTCGAGCAGCTTGTCCTTGGTGACCGGCTTGCTGATGTAGTCGAACGCACCGCGCCGCACCGCTTCGGAAGCGGTCTCCAGGTTGGGCTCCCCGGTGATCAAGATCACCGGCTCCTGGCACTGGCGCACCTCCACGACCTCCCGCAGCACCTTCATGCCGTCGAACTCCGGCATCACGATGTCGGTGATCAGGACCTCGAAGCGGCCCGGCTGCAGGTGCTCGGCCACCGCGGCGAAGTCGGCGCCGCGGACCACTTCATGGCCTTGGTGTTCCAGGAACCGCGTCAGGGTCTGCAGGAGACGCGCTTCGTCGTCGATCAGAACGATCCGGGCCATGTGGCAACGGATCTTCGGGTGGCAGGGGGGAACCGCTGGTGGGCCTTAGTGCGTAGTCCCATGCAGCTTTTGGTCGTAGCAAGCACCGCGCCGCTTGGTTAAGTAGAGAAGCATGCCGTCCGCCCCGGCACCCACCGAATCCCACCAGCGCACCCAGCCTTACCCCTGGGTCTGGCCGCTGGGCACCGCCAGCCTCGGTCTGGCGCTCTGCTGGCTCTGGCCCGCCGATTCCTGGGTGCGAACGTTCGGCAGTGGCGCGATCGGCGCGGCGGCCGCTTTGGTGTTGGTGCTGCCGAGAGCCCACAGCCGGGCCGCCCGCGCCATGAGCGATGCCACCGCCACCCTGGCGGCCGAACGCGCCACCGCCCTGGCCACCGCCTCCGCCCACGGCGCGCGCCTGCAGGCGATCTTCGACACCGCCACCGAGAGCATCGTCACCATCGACGAAACCGGCCACATCGAAACCTGGAACGGGGCCGCCGAACGCATGTTCGGCCATCCCGCCGCCGCAGTGCTCGGCCGCAACGTCTCGATCTTGATGCCCGAGCCGTACCGGGGCGAGCACGACGGATATCTGGAGCGCTACCGCCGCACCGGGGTGCGCCACATCATCGGCATCGGCCGCGAAGTCACCGGCCAGCGCGCCGACGGCAGCACCTTCCCGATCGACCTCTCGGTCGGCGAGGGTTGGATCGACGGCCGGCGCTTCTTCACCGCGGTGATCCGCGACATCACCGAGCGCAAGGAGATGCAGACCAAGCTGGCGCAGACCGAACGGCTCGCCGCCGTCGGCGAACTCGCCGCCGGGGTCGCCCACGAGGTCAACAACCCGGTCAACACCATGATCAACTGTGCGCAGTTGATCGCCGACGGCGACGAAGCCGCGTCCAACTGCCAGGTCATCATCGAAGAGGGCCAGCGCATCGCCGAGATCGTCAAGGACCTGCTGCAGTTCGCGCGGGACGACAGCGACCGGCCGCAACCGACCGGCCTGCCCGAGGTGCTGCAGCGCACCCTGCGCTTGTTCGGCGAGAACCTGAAGCGCCACGGCGTGGCGATCCGCGCCGACGTGCCCGAAGAGCTGCCGCAAGTGCGCGCGCGCCCGCAGCAGGTGCAGCAGGTGCTGCTCAACCTGCTGATCAACGCCAAGGACGCGATGCTGCAGGGCCCCTGCGAACGGCGCGAAGTGCGCATCACCGCCGCGGTCGACGGCGCGGGCGTGCGCATGTTGGTCGCCGACACCGGCCCTGGCATCCCAGCCCATCTCGGCAGCCGCATCTTCGAGCCGTTCGTCACCACCAAACGCGCACGCGGCGGCACCGGTCTCGGCCTGTCGATCAGCAAGAGCATCGTCGAAGGCTACGGCGGCACGCTCGACGTGCAGAGCCAGCCAGGCCACGGCGCCACCTTCCGCGTGTGGCTGCCGCTCGCCGAACGCGACGCCTGAGCGATCCCGACGGGCGCACGACCCGCAGCAGCCACGGGGTCGCGGCGCACACCGCGCGCGGCGGCTGACTGCAAGCGCTCAGCGCGGCGGTTTTCAGCGCGACTGCGCCAGGCGTTCGACCTGTTCGAGATACTGCTGCAGATGCTCGCGCGGCTGCACCTGCTGGGCGCGCTTCAACAGTGGCACGGCTTCGCCGTACTTGCCCTGCTGCACCAGCAACTGCGCGTGCCGAACCTTCGCGTCGGCTTCGAACTTCTCCAGGCTGGCGGCGCGCTCGTAGAGGAACACCGCCTGTTCCGGATGCCCGGTGCGCGCATGGTACTGGCCGAGCAGCAGCAGGGCCTCGCCGTCGAGCGGATCCAGCGCCACCACTTCGGCCAGCACCTTGGCCTCCTCTTCGCCCGCCCCCGCCGCGACCGCGAGGCGCGCGCGGATCTTCAGCAGTTCCTTCTGTTCGGTCTGCGTCAAGGCCGCGCCGCGCTGCTGCTGCACCTGCTCGAGCAACTGCCGGGCCGGGCCGTGAGCGTTGCGCGCCACCAGCGCCTTGACGCCCCGGATGGCGCGGTCGGCGGGCCCCTCCTTCGCTTTCGCCAGCGCCCGCAGGTAGGCGTCGACCGCCAGCTCCGCTTCACCGCCGTTCACGTGGATGTCGCCGAGCAGGTACAGACTGTCGGCGGAGGCCTGGCCGAGGCGGTCGGCCATCTCGAAGTTCTCGGCCGCCAGCTTCACCTGTTCGAGACCCAGGTAGGCGTTGGCCTGCAGCAACCACAGATCGCCCCGCCCCGGGTCCTTGGCCAACAGGGCGCTGCACAGCGCCGCCAGGTCGGCATAGCGCTTCTGCTTCAGGAAGCTGCGCGCCAAGCCCATCTTCCAGTCCATCGTCCCTGGATCGAGCAGGTTGGCCATGCGGTACGCGCTCTCGGCGGCCAGCGGATCGTCCAAGCTGCCGTGCGCGAAGCCGAGTAGACCGTAGGTCGCTGCGTCGCCGCCCCCGAGTTCGATCACCCGGGTCAGCGCCGCCGCGGCCTTGCGGGGTTCGTTGGCACGCGTGTAGAGCATGCCGAGGTTCTTGTGGGCCCGCCGGAACCGCGGGAACTTCTCGATCGCGGCCTCGAAGCAAGCCATGGCTTCCGCAGTGCGGTCGTGCTGGTAGTGCAGGTTGCCGAGCGTGAAGTCGAACACCGCGTTCTTGCTGCCGGAGCGCAGTTGCTGCAGCGCCGCCACCGCCGCTTCGACCTGCTCCTTGCCCAGGAGCTCGTACACCGACTGCAGCTGGTCGCGGTCGTCGGGGTCGAGCCGCGGCTCGACATCCGACTCGGCGAGGTAGCTCTCCTGCAGACGCTTCTGGAACGACGCGTCGCGCCACAGCGAGAGATCGGCCGCGCGTGGCGCCGGCGGTTCCTGGGCAACGGCCACGGCGGAGCAGCCGCAGACCGCGGCCAACGACAGACGGAGGAGGAGCAACATGGATTTCATCCGGCGGGGAACGTGATCGGGACGCGCATGCGGAAGCGCACCGGCTGGCCGTTGCGCTTGCCAGGTTCGAACTTCCACTGCTTGATCGCGGCCAGGGCCGCGGCCTCGAAGGCCGGGTCGGTGGCCTTCTGCACGATCGGACTCTCGACGCGCCCGTCGGGCCCGACCAGGAACAGCACGTGCACGGTGGCCGGAGTACGGCGCCGCAGCTCTGGCGTCAGCTGGGGACTCGGCTGGTGGATGGCGCGCGGCTTCTGGTCCAGGTCGGCCAGCGAGAACAGGCCCTGGTCGCCCTCGTCACTGGTCGCCGCGGCCGCGATCTTGCCGATGGCGAAGTCGCCGCCGCCGAAGTCGCCGCCGAGGCCAGGGTTCAGGACCAGCTCGAGCTGCGACAGATCGAGCGGCTGGGCGGGTTCCTGCAGCTGCGGCGGCGGTGGCTCTTCGTCCTTCGGCTTGTCCGGCTCCGGCTCCGGTGGCGGTGGCGGCGGCGGCGGCGGGACCACGGCGGTGTCGACGTTCTGCACGGTCAGATCGGGCAGGTTCGGCTTGCCGATCGTGGCCATCAGCGGCAACACCAAGAACGCCAGCAGCGTGGCCAGCACGGCGCCGCACAGCACCAGCACACCGTGCGTGAAGCGCTGCAGCACCCGACGCAGGAAGGGCACGGGCCGCACCATGTCAGGCCTTGGCTCGCTGGGTGGCGAGACTGACCTTGGGCGCCCCACCGAGCTTGGCCTCGTCGATGACCCGCACCAACAGGCCCGACGGCGCCTGGCTGTCGGCCTGCACGATCACCGGCACGGCCTCCTTCTGCAGCATGCGCCGCACCAACGGCTGCACGCCGGCGATGCCGATCTCGCGGCCGCCGTAGACCACTTCGCCCTTGGCGGTGAGCGCCAACAGAATGCTGGTCTTCTCCAAGCGCGACGCGGACGCCGCCTGCGGCTTGTCCACTTCGACACCGGTCTCGTCGACGAACGTGGTGGTGACGATGAAGAAGATCAGCAGGATGAAGACGCAGTCGATCATCGGCGACATGTCGATGGCGCCACCGTCGGCTTCGTCGTTGTTGCTGCTGCGGAATCGACCCATGGTGGTTCTCGAAGTGAAGGATCAGGAGGCTTGGCGCATCGCCTGCCGATGCAGGTGCTGGGCGCAGACCGTTTCGAGATGCAGCAGGAACACCTGATACCGCTCGAACTTGCGCGCCAACACGAATTGGAAGAACACGCCGGGCAGCGCGACCACCAGCCCGGTCTCGGTGGTGATCAGTGCCGCGCTGATGCCCTGACTGACCATCGCCATGGTCTCGTCGCCGCCACTGCCGGACGCCAGCGCCTGGAAGGTGTCGAGCATGCCGGTCACCGTGCCGAGCAGCCCCAGCAGCGGAGCGGCGGCGATGCAGACTTTCATCAGGCGCAGTTCGCGCTGGAACGGTGCCAGTTCGGTGGCGCGCACTTCACCGAACGCCGCAGTGAGCTGTGCGAGACCCTGGCCGCCCGTGACGAAGTCGAGCAGCTCGCCGATGCGCCCTTCGCGGGCGCCAGGCACCGCGATCCAGCGCCGCCAGCGTTCCTCGGGAATCGCGGCGAAGCCGGTCTCGCGCAGACCGAGGGCCAAGTGGATGCCCAGGCCGAACAGCAGCAGGCCGATCGCCGCGATCGCCGGCATGCAGAAGCCACCGTTGGTCCACAGCTCCAAGGCCTGGGCCCAGAAACCGAGCAGGAACTCGCGCAGTGCCGCCATGGCCGCCTCAGGCCGCTCCCGTGGCGACCGGCTCGGGCGCAGCCGGGGTCGCAGTCTTGCCCAACTGGTTGACGAACGCCACTGCACACTGCTCCATGCGGTCCTGGATGCGCTTGCTCTTGCGCGACAACAGCGCGTAGAGCAGCAGCGAGGGAATCGCCACGTAGAGCCCGCACTCGGTGGTGATCAACGCTTCACTGATGCCGCTCGACAGCACCTTGGGATCGCCCGCCCCGAACGCGGTCATCAGGGTGAACGTGTTCATGATGCCGGTCACCGTGCCGAGCAGCCCGAGCAGCGGCGCCGACGACGAAGTGATGGCGATGAACGGCAGCCAACTGTTCAGCCGCAGCCGGGTGGCCAACATCGACTCGTACATCACCTCCTCGACCAGCTCCCGCGGTTCGCCGAGATGGTCGACACCGACCTGCAGCATGGCGCCGGCCGGCCCGCGACAGGCTGCCGCAGCCTGTTCGGCCGCCGGTCGGTCGCGGCGCGCCACCGCGGCCAACAGCGCTTGCACCTTCTTCGGCGCCGGGCTGCGCACCAGCGCCAACGACAGCCACTTGAGCAGGGCCACCACCAGCGCCAGCCCAGCGAGCCCGAGGATCGGATACATCACCGGGCCACCCTTCATCAGGTGCACCCACAACGAATCCTGCAGCGCTGCGATCTTGTGCGCGTTGCCGAGCGTGGCGTCGAGCGGGAGCACGCCGTCTCCGGTGGCGACCAACTGGGCCGCGCCGGCGGCCAGTTCAGGACTCGGCAGGGCCAGCACCGTCGGCTCCAGCGAACCGAGGCGCTGCTCGGCCGTGCCGACCACGGTCCCGTCGAGCGAGCGGAACACCGCCACCGGCCCGAACAGGGCGAACGCGCCGGTCTGTACCGTGCCGCTGGCGTCGACCGCGGTGCCGTCGAACCGCGCCCCGCCCAGCGCTTCCTCCAGTCGATCGAGGGAGCGCACCAAGACGGCCACCTGCGCCTGGTAGACCTGTTCGGGCGGCAGCGTGCGGTTCTCCTCAGCCAGCTTGGCCGCCTCCAGCACGGGGGCCAGACGCTTCTGCTCGACGATGTGCAGGCGCGCCTCCAGGTTGCGCTGGTACTCGGCCAGCAGGTTGGACAGGTAGCTGCCCTCTTCCTGGCGCGCCTTGATCTCGTTGCGCAGGTTGGCGAGGTCCAGCGTGCGCGAGTCGAACGCCCGCGCGGCCTGCTGGTACTCGGCGCGCTCCCGGATCAGTTCCGACTCGAGGGCCGAGAGCCGCTGCTGCATCGGCACCTTCTCGGTGGCGATGCGTTCGCGCAGCGCATTGAGTTCGGCAACGCTCTGCTCGAGTTGGGCCTGGATGCGCTGCGCCGCCTGCTCGAACGGCACGGGGCCGCCTTGCGTCGCGGGGACCTGGGCGCACACCGCGCCAGCAACCCACAGAGCAGCCAACGCGAAGGACAGACGAAGAAGTTGGGCCGACATGGATCTTGCGCTCCGATTCACTGCAGCTTCGCGGGGACGGGTACGAACACCGCTGGATGTTCGTTCTTCAGGATCGCCACCACCTGCCGGATGCGCTCCGCGGCGCCGTCCGCGGCGGTCCACTGCCAGCCGTCGGCGGTCGCGGCCCCGTAACCGGCGGCCTTGCCGTTGTTGCTCACGTAGAACCCCTGGGCGATGCCGAGGTAGACCGCGGTGACCTCGGCCGAACTGCCATCGGCGAGCTTGCGCACTTCGCTGGTCACGGTGACCTCGCGCTGGAACTTGTCGACTTCGTTGAGCAGGCCGACCACGTTCAGGTAGCGCTCGGACAGCGACAGCTTGGTGGTGGCAGCGGCCTCGGGCAGCCGTTGCGCCAGGGTCTTGACCGAAGCCCGCTCCCGGAGCGCCTCGGGCAGGCGTTGCAGCAACGCCCGGACGCGCGTCTCCAGTGCCGCGATGCCGCCCTGCAGGCCGGTGGCCGCCGCCAGCAGGCGCTCGTTCTCCGCGACCAGCTCCCCGCGCTTCTGGTCGGCCTCGGCGGTGTTCTTCACCGCCTCGGCGGTGCGCGCCCGCACGGTTTCGATCTCGCGCTGCACCAACTGGATGCGGCTCTCCAGCAGGTCCTTGCCCAAGAGCCAGTCGCGTTGCTCCTTGCCGAGCACCGAACGGGTTTCGACCCAGCGCTCGAGCGCAGCCCGGGTGGTGCCCAAATCCGGGTTCTGGGCCAGAGCTGGCAGGCAAATGCCCAGGCTCGGCAAGACGAAGTGGAGCGCCGTGCGGCGCGGACGGTGGGTGGTCATGCGGTCGTTCCGTGGCATGGAGCGGAGAGCGTGGGCGGAAGGAAGGTGGCTCGGCATGGCTCAGAAGCGGACTTCGCCGCCGATCGCGATCAGGAAGTCGAGGCCTTCGCGGTAGGACGTGCGGGTCACGTCGCTGGCGATGTACTCCGAGCGATAGACGTCCCGGCGCTCGGGGTTGGTCAGGTTGCGCACCTGCAGCGACAGGCGCAGGTACTGGCCGAGCGGTTGCTGCAGGCTGAAGTTCAGCCGGTCGAATTCGACCGTGTAGACACTCGGCACGAAACTGCCGTTCGACTCGCCGGCCCCGGCGATCAAGGTGTCCCCGGTGACCGTGTAGAACAGCCCGAGCTGGGTGCCGGTGGTCGTGATGTCGTAGGTGCAGAACAGGTTGTAGAGGTGGCTCGGCGCATTGGTCATGTGCCGCTCGGTCTGGGGCACGTTGAGCTGCGGCGAACGGAAGATGGCGATCTCTTCCGGCGTCAGCTGCACCACCGAATCGATCCAGGTGGCATTGGCGCCCACCGAGATGCCGGCCAGGCTCGGCGCGAAGTTGCCGAGCTGTTCGCGCGCCTCGAGTTCGAGACCGCGCAGGCGCCCGCCGGGGTAGTTCAGCGGGGTGGTGTAGTCGATCACGGAGACCCGCTGCACGTACTCGATCGGGCCGTCGAGGTCCTTCTGGAAGCCCGAGATCGACCACAGCGAGCCTTCACGCGGCGCATAGTCGAGGCGCAGGTCGTAGTTGCTCACCTCGGCGGCCTGCAGTTCCGGATTGCCGATGAACACCGGGCCGCCCAGGTACTCCTGCTGCTGGATCGGCGTCATCTCCTTGAAGGTCTGGCGGGCCAGGGTGCGGCTGTAGGAACTGCGCAGCGTCCAGTTCTTGAACGGCGTCCACTGCAGGCCCACCGAAGGCAGCCAGTCGGCGCGTTGCTGGTCGACGTCGGCGTCGCCGCGGTTCAGGCGGGTCGGCGCGTTGGTCGACGGCGGGAACCAGATCGCGCGGCTCTCGGGATCGTTGACGATGCCGAGGCCGAACGACTCGTAGCGCACGCCGCCGACCAGCGACAGGCCTGGATACAGCGGCAGGTCCAGCATCGCGTACGACGCGTCGATGTCCTGCCGGCCACGGTAGTCGACGTCGAAGTCGCTCTCGGTGATCGGGTGGCTCTGGAACGGGAACACGCGGCTCCAGCGCAGTTCCCAGGGCGCCTGGAAGCCGGTCGACGGATCGTTGAAGTTCGAGTAGGAGTCCTGATCGAAGCTGCGCGTCAGGCGGTCGAAGAACACGCCCATCTTCAGGTAGCCCTTGCCATGGCCACGCCACTCGAACGGCACCTTGAGGTTGCCGGTGGCCTGCTTGTTCTCCTCTTCGATCTCGGTCCAGACCCGCTGCAGGTTGCCGAGGTTGATGTTCGCCGCCGGCTTGAGCGGCTCGTACGCGGCGGGAATGCCGAAGAAGCCGGGATTCCACAGCGAGCCGAACAGCCGTTTGTCGGGCTGGTCGGAGACCGCCGAGTTGCGCGACAGCGACCAGTCGAACTCCGGAACCGCCGCGCGCGACGACGACAGGCCGGCGAGGCGATGCCGGCCCGTGAGCTGCAGGGTCTCGGCGGTGCGCTCGGTGTACTGCAGGGTTTCGTTGCGCAACCACGGCGCAGCGGTGAACTCGAAGAAGCCCGGCGAGTTCGGATCGTTCGGATCGTAGCCCGGATAGAAGAACTTCTTGCCGCGCGTGTCCTCGGCCAAGGTCACCGTGTCTTCCGCAGCGCGCGTGTACAAGTGCACCAGGTCGACCCGGTGGTTGGTCGACTCGATGCCGAAGGTGGCCAGGGTGCCCCACCGGGCCCACTGCGACGAGCGCCGCACGTCGAACAGCCCGGTCTTGAAGTCGCCTTCGCCCTGATTCTGCACTTTGCGCGGCGACATGCCGTTGCCGGCGGACTCCACCCACCACGAGTCGTCGACCCCGTCGCGCTGCCACGACTCGTTCTGGTGGACCAGACTGAAGAAGCCGCCGATCTTGACGCCGTCGCCGATCTCGCGCCTGCCACCGATCGCCCCGGACCACTTGTAGTCGGTCGGCGCGCCGCTCTCGGTGCCGCCCACCGCCCCGGTCCAGTCGTCACCGAGCCGTTCGCTCTGGCGCCGGCGCTGGTTGGTGCCGTGCCCCCAGTAGTCGAGCCCGCCGCCTTCGTAGCTGAGGAAGTCCCCGCGCCCGGTGACCTGGGTGTTGTGCCGCCCCTGCAACTGCCAGCGGAAGAAGAAGTCCTGGTCGGGCACGCCGCGCAACCGGACGTCGACGGCGCCGCCGGACGCGTCGCCTTGCTGGTCGGGCGTGAAGCTCTTGCTGACCTGGATGCTGTCGACCACCTCGGCTGGGTACTGGTCGAGTTCCACCGCGCGCTTGTTCTCGTTCGCGGTCGGCAGGCGCACGCCGTTCACCTGCGAACTGACGTAACGATCCGGCAGACCGCGGATCACCGGGGTCTTGCCGTTGGCCAGCGAAGCGCCGGACACCAGGCGGAGCGCTCCCGCGGCATCACCCGCACCGGCGCGGCTCATCAGTTCGGCGCCGACCGAGTCCATCAGCGCCGGGCTGTCGAGGCGGAGCTGGAGCAGCGCCAGTTCGGTGGTCGCCGCCACGGCCAGCAGGTCTTGCACCAGGAACTCCTCCATGTCGGTGAAGTCCCCGGCCAAGGCCAGCTCGAGATCGACCAGCTGGCCACTGGCCACCACCACGTCGGCCTTGACCTGCCGGATGTACCCGTCCTTGCTGCAAACCACCGTGTAGCGCCCGGGTGGCACTTCGACGAACGCGAAGTTGCCCTGGTCGGTGCTCAGGGTTTTCTGGCCGGTTTCGACGATCTGCACGGTGGCGCGTGCCAGCGGCACCTGGAAGTCGCGATCCTGCACCAGGCCGCGGATCGAGCCCTGCTGCTGCGCGCAGAGCACGCTGCCGCCGAACAGGGACAGACCCACTGCCAACGCTCTGGGCAACGCAGCGCTCACCACGGTTGGCCGAGTCCTTGCTGGATCGCCGCGAGGCGCGCTGTCAGTGCAGGGGTGGGTTGCCAACCTTCGCGCGCCAGCAGACAACACAGCGCCACCAGGTCGTCGGCCCGCGGCCGGCTGTTCGGATTGCGCAGCCCTTCTTCGACGGCCGCCAGCAGCAAGCGCTCGCTCTCCCCGGCATCGCCGGCCAGATGGCTGGCGAGCGCCAGCTGGCGCAGGCCCCGCGCGCGGAACACGTCCGGAATGCGATCGCGTTCGCCGTAGAACTTGGCCACGGCTTCGGCCACCAGGCGCCTGGCCCGTTCGGCATCGCCCGCGCGCGCCCAGGCCTGCGCCAGCCGGCCGCGCAGTGGATACTCGTCGTCGGGCAGCCAGTTGCCGCCGGCGAACCACTCTTCGCAGCGCTGCAGCAGGCGGGCCGCAGCCGACCGCTGGTCGTGCGCCACGGCCACGGCCACGGCCTCCAGCACACTTTCGAGCCGCGCCAGATGCGGCAGCTTGGCGTAGCCCGCCACCAAGCGCTGCTCGACCTGCGCCGCGCGCTCGGCATCGGCGTGGTAACGATCGTAGAGCGACACACACACCTGCATCGCACTGCGGATCGCATCGAAGTTGCCGGCGGCGCAAACCTGGTCGAACGCCGCCAACTGCGCGGCGAAGGCCTCGGCCGGAGCCGTGCGTGCCAGCGCCACCTCGAACTCGCCGACCTGCGCCGGATCGATGCCAGCCAAGGAGGCCTTGGCTGCAGCTTCGCGCCCGAGCAGGAGTTCGGCGCGGGCGAGGCGCGCTCGGATGCGGTCGCGGCGCCACGGCTGCAGGTCGTCGCCGGCCTGCGTCAGGCCGTTGCGGGCCTGGGCGAGCAGCGGCTCCGCTGCCGCGGCGGCCCCACGCTCGACACAGTGCACGGCCAGTGCAGCACTACCAGCGCCGCGACGCCAGCCATCCTCCATGCGCTCCAGCAGGCTGGCGGCCAGCACTTCCTGCCCGAGCGCCAGGGTGGCTTCGAACACTTCTTCCTGGGCCCGCGCGCGGTTCTTGCGGTGCGGGTTCACCGGCATCGCGCTCGCAGCAGCGAAGCCGAGCTCGAGCAACTCGCGGCGCCACGCCGCCACGGGCGCATCGCTGAGGCGCGCTTCCGGCGCAGCGACACTGAGAGTGGCCGGCGGCTCTTGTGCCGCGAGCAGCGCCCAACCAGAAACCGACAGGATGCTGGCGAACCAGCCGCGGAGATTGCTCATGAATGCGTTCCCGGTCCCACCGGGGTGTGAATCCGCCGGCCGCTTTGCCGCGGCCGGCACCGCGCCCCGGGCCACCATGGCCGAGGGCGCCTGCGATCACTGCGCGATGCGGTAGATCGCGTTCGAAGCGGACAGACCGTTCGGCGAACCGGTGTCGAGCAGCACGTACTGCTCGTAGAAGGGCAAGCCGCTGAAGCCCGGGGGCAGCGTCAGGCTGGCCGTCGCGGTGCCGGTCGGGCTGGTGAGCTGGGTCACGTAGCCGAGCGTGTTGAAGTTCGGCACGATCGTCACACCCGGGTAACCGAACGGAGCCAGGCTCTGGTCGAGGCGGGTGAAGCCGAAGAACAGGAAGGCGAAGGTGTTCTCCTTGGCGTTGCTCAGCGACCAGGTGGTCGGCACACCGACCTGCAGGTTGCCCGAGCCGCTCAGCACCGGGGCGCCGTAGCTGCCGCGGCCCGTCTTGCCGAGGTCGCACCAGCCGTCGTTCGCCAGGAAGCCGAACGCATCGGCAGCGCTCCAGCCCACCAGCCAGTTGTTGTTCGGCGCGAAACCGCCGCGGTACTTCGCCGCCTCGAACCAACCGTCGTTCGGCGCGAACGCCACCGACGTCAGCGCATCGTTCTGCGGGCGCGGATCGAGACGGTTGACGTTGGCCACCGTGTTGGAGCCACTGACCACCACCGGCGCCGCACGCTGGATCAGCGTGATCGGCGAGCTGGTCGCCAGCACGTTGTTGTTGGCCGCCGCGAACACACCACGGTTGTTCGCTTCGGTGGCGAACGAGCTGTGCAGGTTGTTGAACATCACCGAATCGGTGACTTCGATCAGCCGGCCCGAGGTCTGCACGTTGTAGAACGCGGCCGGGTTGGCCGGAGCGTTCACCGTCGAGGTCGCGGTGTAGGGCGTGGTCCAGGTCTGGGCCCAGGTCAGCGTGCCGTTGAAGCCGTAGCCAGCGCCACCGTCACCGTCGACGTTGTCGAACGACACCAGGCGCTCCCCGGTGTCCATGAAGATGCAGTTGCGGAACTGCACGCGCGCGTTGTCGCGGAATGCCATCGCGTGGTCGGTGCCACCGACACCACCCGTCACCGGCGTGGTCGGCGCGCCGATCACGGTGACGTTGTAGACCGTCGAAGTGGTCACCGGCTGGTAGTCGCTCTGCTCGGCGCCGTCCATCTCGAACGCGTTGTCGCCCCAGCCCGAGCCCTGCGCGGCGGGCACGCTGTAGCCGCCGACGATCAGGCCGAACTGCGCCCGGCCGCGCCAGCCCTGGTCGACGTCGAACGCGTCGTCACCGATGTTCCAGATGCTGAAGTGCTTCAGGTTGACGGTGCCGCCCCAGATCTCGATGCCGTCGTCGACGTTGTTCATGATCTCGACGAAGTCGATGTCGGTGTTGCGACCCACACCGCCGAGCGACAGACCATTCAGCTCGTTGTTCAAGCCGATCACGGCGCCGCCGTAGCGGATCGACAGGTAGCGGATGTCACCGCTGTCGTCGTTGTCGTCGCCGCCGCCGTAGTAGAGGCGCGAGTCACCGGGGAACGCCGCAACCAGACCTTCCATGGTCGCGAAGTTCGCCGCGTTCGGGCTCGGCGCGTTGGTGTTCGGATTCAGGTTCTCCGAGATGTAGGCGCGACCGCAGAGGGTCAGGTTGCCCCACTCGTTGCACGCCGCGCGCCAGGTGCCGGTCTTCGGGTTGCCGCCGGTCCAGGTGGCGCGATCGGCCGCCGAAGTCATGATCACCGGGTTGCGCTCGGTGCCCTGCACGAAGATCTGGGCGCCGCGGCTCACGCACAGGCTGCCGCCGGTGCTGGCCACGACCGTGCCGGCCTGGATGGTCAGCGAGGCGCCGGGCGCCACGTAGACCTGCTGCGTGATGTTGTAGACGTTGTTCGCCGTCCAGGTGGTCGACGTGGTGATGTCACTGCTGACGTTGACGATGCCCTGGGCGCTGAGCGCCGCGGCCAGGCCAGCGGCGGCAGCCAGGGTGGGAAGGATGGAGCGGTTCACGGTGGGATTCCTCTCGAAGGGTGTTGGGTCCGAGTCGTTGCGCCGGACACCCTAGGAATCCACGTGAAGGGGTTGTGAAGGCTGTGGCAGGGTTCGCTGCGTGGCACGGGCAACTCGACGGGATCGCCCGTAACCTGGGGCCATGCGCATGCTGTCCCCGGTCTGGTTGCTCGCCGTCTCGCTCATCGCCCAGGCACCCCCGCCGCTGCCCGCCCCGCTGCCACCGGCGCAGCCCACCGCCGCGGAGTTCGCCGAGCGGCGCCAGAAGCTGCTGGCCGCGCTGGTCCAGAGTGCCAAGGGCACTCCGGTGGTGGTGCTGGTGCGCGGCAACGCCGGCGGGACCGACATGGGCCCGTTCGTGCAGGATCAGGACTTCCTCTACCTCTCGGGTGTCGCCGAACCCAACCTGGCGCTGGTGCTGGCGGCCGACGCGCAGGGCCAGCCGACGGTGGACGAACTGCTGGTGCCCCCGCATTCGCGCTTCGCCGCCACCTGGAACGGTGATTTCCTGGCACCGGGCGAGGCCACCGCCCAGCGCACCGGCTTCGCCACCGCCGGCAACGTGCGCGCCCTCCCCACCCGGCTCGGCGAGCTGCTGGCGCCGCAAGGCGGGGACCCGGGAACCCGCCCTGTGCTGTTCACGCTGCTGCAACCCGCCCCGCGCCTCGGCAGCACGCCGAGCAAGGCCGCGGAAGCCGCCAAGGCCCTGCGCAGCGACGCCCTGGACGGCCGCAGCAGCCGCGAACAAGCGCTCGCCGACAAGTTGCGCGAAGCCCACCCGGGCCTCGAACTGCGCGGTCTGGAGCCGTTCCTGACCAAGTTGCGGGTGCGCAAGAGCCAGGCCGAGATCGCCTTGCTGCGCGCTGCGAGCCAGGCTGCCGCCGCGGGCCTTGCCGAAGCGATGCGCAGCGCCCGCCCCGGGCTCTACGAGTTCCACCTCGCCGCGGCTGCCCGCTACGTGTTCGCCCTGCACGGTGCTGGCCCGGACGCCTACGCGGCGATCGTCGGCGCCGGCGCGAACGGCTGCATCCTGCACTACAGCCAGAACCAGAAGCAGCTCGCCCCCGACGACCTGATCGTGATGGACTACGCGCCCACCATCGGCGGCTACGCGAGCGACGTGACCCGCACCTTCCCGGCATCCGGTCGCTTCAGCGACGCACAGCGCAAACTGGTGCAGGACATCCACGACATCCAGTTGGAACTGGTCGCGATGGTGAAGCCCGGCGCCCGACTCTCGGCCATCAGCCGCCGCTGCAACGAACTGCTGAGCCAGAAGGGCTACCGCAGCGACCACGGCCCCTGCCACCACGTCGGACTCGCCGTGCACGACCCTTCGGTCGACACACTCGAACCGGGCATGGTGATCACCGTCGAGCCGGGCGCCTACCTGCGCGACCGGGGCATGGGCTGCCGGATCGAAGACACGATCCTGGTCACCGAGACCGGGCACGAGGTGCTCTCGGCCGGGCTGCCGGCGGCTCCCGATGCGGTGGAAGCGCTGATGCAGGAGAGCGGGTTGGTCGAACGCGCGGTGGGCATGCCAGTGCGCCGCTGAAGGCTGGCGGCGCGCAGTGGCGGAATCGCCCCCACTGCGCCACCCCCGCCACGCTCGTCCGGCTAACGCGCCAGCCGCGGATCGGCGAACGAGCCCCCAACCGGCAGCGCCCGCAGCGACGACTGCACCACCTGGAAGTGCGGCCGGCCCTGTGCGTCCGGACCGCGGAACCACAGCGTCGCGGCAGCACTGCCGGCGACCAGGGCACCCACCTGCTGGGTGAACGCATCGCCCTTGCGCACCGGCTGATCCACTCCCGCGCGCTGCGCCACCAGCAGCACCGCGCGGCCGCGCAAACGGGCCAGATGCGGCTCCAGCGCTGCGTGCACCGCGGCCAGATGCGCGGCATCCTCACCCGCGGCGATGCCGAGCACGAGCAGCGGTGGCACCGCTTCGTCACGGCGGGCCAGGATGCGCACGAGGCCAGCGGCGACCCCTGCGGCGGGGCTGGCGGATGGCACCGCCGCAACCGCACCAGCCGCCGCAACCGGCGCCGGCGCGACTTCAGGTTCCGGGACCAGCTCCAGCACCGGCACCGGCGGATGCACCTGGAACGGCTGGCCGTTGCCGGCGTCGAGGTGCACTTCGGCGGCCCCGCGCGCCACCAGCTGCGCCACCACTTCGGCCAACGGACCGCTCGGCGGATCGCCAGCACCCGGCCACACCACGGTCACCCGGCCGAGACCTTGGCCCTCGCCGCAGAGTCGCGGCAGTTCGCGCTGCACCTGCGCGCGCACCTGGGCCGCGTCGCCCACCGGCGCGGCGCGCAGCTGCAAGTCGGCGCCGCGGCGTTCCCCGGGCGCAAACAGCGCCGGATGGACCACCACCGGCGTCGGCCCGTCGAGCAGCACGCGCGCCGCCCCGCGCACCACCAGAGCAGCGGCGACCGACTCGGCCGCCGGGTTCGCCAGCACGGTGCAGGCAGCGCCCTTCACGGCGTCGTGGGCTTCGAGTTCGCGGCGCAGGGCCAACTCGATCTGCGCGGGACTGCGGCCCCCGGCGTCGACGCCGACGCGCACCCCGTTCGGCGCCACCGTGACGGTCAACAGGGCCGGCAGCCAGACGTCGATGGCTTGGCCACTCTGCGCTTCGATGCGCCGGCAGCCAGCGCGTTCGAGTGCGGTGGCCAGCGCCTTCTGCAAGGTCCGCGACGGCGCCGCGGCGCCGGCGAACTCGACGCGCGCCACGGCAGCGCGTAGCGCCGCAGCAGCAGCGGGCAGCCGGCGTTCGAGGGCGCGCACCAGTTCGGCGGGCTTGCCGGCCTCGGTGTCGACCTGCACCCGGCACTCGCCCGAGCCAGTGACCACCACCGGTACCGGCACGAACGGCTCGCGCTGGTCACCGGCGACCGTGCAGACCACACGCCGGCCACCGGCGATCTCGCCGAGCAAGGTGTCGACCGCGGCGTCGAAGCCGGTGCCTGCCGGCCAGTCGACGCACAGCGGCGCTGCGGGCGGCAGGGTCTTGGCCGCGGCCGGCCACTCACTGCGGAACGCGGCGAGCACGGCCGCTTGGTCGCGGCCGTTCGGCCGCACGCGCACCTGCACCTCGCCGCCAGCGACCACTTCGAGCAATGGCGGATGCACGACGGTCTCGGCGCCACCCGCGCCGGTGACGGCGAGCCACGCCGGACCATGGGCGCGCAGCAGTTCGACGGCCAGCGCCTGCTCGGCCTCGGCCACGCCAGCGGCGAACCGGGCCCGCACGCGCGCGCCCGCGACCTGCGCCTTCACGGACGGCAGCACCAGCTGCAACGCCTCGCGGGTCAGAGCGGCATCGGCGGCCGGCTCGATGCGCACCGACACACCGTCGGCCGTGGCCTGCACCTGTACGCGGTCGGTCAGATCGCGGTCGAACAGCACCCGCGCGCCAACCGCGGCACTGCGCGCCCCCGCGGCCTGCAGTTCGCTCGCCAGCCGGTCGCGCAGCGCGGCATCGGGCTTGGCGTCGCCTTGGAAGGTGAAGACGAAACGCCCCCCCTTGGCCTTGGCCGCCAGTTCCTGCACCGCGGGCGGCAACAGCGCCGCGAGGTCCGCCGCGTCGAGGCCCTTGGTGTCGAGGGTGACGCGCGTCTCGGCACCGTGCACCGCCGTGGCCAGAGCCAGGGTCGGCGGCGCAGCTTCGAGCACCTGCTCGTCGCCGAAGCCGCGGCGCACCACCACCCGCGCCGGCTTGTGCGGCCGCAACAGGTTGGCGACGACTTCCTTCACGGCACTGCCGACCATCGCCTCCCCGGCGAAGCGCACCAGCACCCGCCGAAAGCGCAGCGCCGCGGCATGCCGTTCGGCAAGGCCCGTGAGCGGCGCGCGGATCGCCTCGGCCACGGCCGCCTTGTCCATGGCCGCGACCTCGAGCGTCAGCGCGAAGTCGAAGTTGGGCTCCTCGGCGGCCGCGCCGCGGGTGCGAACCGGCCCCGACTCGGCCGCTTCGACCGGCTCGAGCGTCGGCAGCTCCTCGGCCACGGGCTCGAGGGTCGGCAGATCGTCCATCGCTTCAGCGTCCACCGGTTCAGCGTCCATCGGTTCGAGGGTCGGCAGATCCTCGGCGATGTCCTGCTGCTTGGTGCTCGTGGGACGCTTCTTGGGAAGGCCGTGGCGGCGTGAAGTCATCGTGCGCGATCCGGAGAGGGCCCGACAGGCTACCTCGCACCGGGCGCAGGGAAAGCGGCAACCCGCCGACGCGCCAGTTCGTGCAGCCACGGTAGAGCGGCGGCGGTGCCGGCGTCGGCCGGACCAGCCGCCGCCTTCTGCCACGCCGCCAGGGCCGCGGCCAGGTCGCCATCGGCCGCCAGCAGATCGCCCAGGAACAGCCAATGGATCGCCACGGGCGACAGTTCCACGGCACGCTGCAGGGCGACCCGGGCCGCCGCCCGATCGCCGACCGGCCACGGCGCTTTGGCGCGGCAGCGCCCGGACAGGCGCAGGGGCGCGCCGCCGTCGAAGGTCGGGTCGGCGGCCACCGCGGCGTCGATTTCGCGCAGGAGCCGCGGCCCCTCGCCGGCCAGCAGGGCCCGCGCCGGGCCCTTGGCCCAGGCCAGCAGCGACAGGTGCAGGGCGATGGCGAGGTGGCCGGCGACGCCAGGTGCCGCCTTCTGGGCGCGTTCGGCGAAGGCGAGGCCGTCCTGGCACAGGCCGAGCACTTCGGCGCGCACGGCGTCTTCGATGCGGTCGTCGGCGCGCAGCACCGCGGCGAGGTCGGGTGCCGCGGCGGCGGCGGCGCAGGTGGCGCGCAACAGGCGCAGGTCCGCGCTGCGGAACAGGGCCATGGCCGCGGCCAGGGCCAGCTGCGGGTCGGCCGGGGCGGCGGCGGCCGCCGCCACGGCCGCGCGCGCGGCGGCGTCGAGTTGCTCCTGGGCGGAGGCGGCGTTCGGCTCGTTCGCGGCGGCGATGGCAGGGGCCCCGGCCAGCACCTGGTCGGCGGGAGCCGGAGCCAGGCCACACGCGGTGAGCGAGGCGGCAAGCACCCAGACCGCAGATCGCGAGGGAACTGGGCAGCGCTGGCGGAGCGTTCGGATCATGGGCGTCACTTCGGGTTCGACTCGCAGAAACTACTTCCAGACCTCGACCTTCGCGCGCCGTCCACGAACCCGCAGGAATCCTCGGTCGCCGGTCACCAGGGTGGCCCCCAGGGACTCGGCCAGCGCCAAGTAGGTGGCATCGTAGGCACTGAGGTTGTGGCGCAGCTCCCAGACGCGACCGCGCAGATCCTCGTGGCCGTGCCGCACGACATCGAGCGCGCCGAGGTCGTTCACCGCAGCATCCACCTGGGCCGCCGTCAGCTGGTTGGCGAGCACCAGGCGGCGCATCACCTGCAGGACTTCGGTGTCGACGAGGTGGGGAGCATTCAGCAGTTCCTCCCCATCGAAGAGCCGTGCATACAGCCGTTTGCCGAGTGCGGTACCCAGTAGCAACTCGATCACGGCCGAGGCATCGACGACGATCATGCCGAATCGCGCTCGCGGCGAACCAGTGCGGCAGCCGACTTGGCCAGCTTGACCTCGGGGCGCGCCCGGAGGCGCTCGCGCATCTCCTCGCGCGTCGGCAGCGTGGCGATCCGGGCGAGTTCCGCCAGCAGGTGCTCGGACAGCGACATGCCCGCCTGCAGGGCGCGGAGCCTCAGGCGCTTGTGCAGGGCATCGGGCACGTTGCGGATCTGGATCGTCTTGGCCATGCAATCAGCATGTTTGCATGCACAATGCATGTCAAGCCAGCTCGAGGACTGGCCAGCCAAACAGCACACCTCCTCGAGACGTTCCCGATCCCGGGCCGCCACCCACGCACCAGCGCGTCGCGCCCGGCCGGCGCCGCGTCAGCGCTCGACTTCGAGCTCCAGCAGGGCCAGACCATGCGTCTTGCCCTGCGCGTCGGTCTTGAGGCTCTCGCTGCCGCCGCCGCCCAGGCTGTCGCGCAGCAGAAAGTTGAGCGCCAGCAGATTCGGCGCTTCGTAGCGCGTCACTTCGCCTTTGCAGATGGCGTGGAAGTGCTGCTTCACACGCGCCACGGTCAGCTCGCGCTTCAGGATCTCGTAGTCGCGCTGGTTGCCGACGAACACGCCGACGTTGCTGCCGTCGCCCTTGTCGCCGCTGCGCGCGAACGCAAACGTCTTCAACTTCACCTTGGCCATCACGCCACCTCCACGCGCACCCGCGTCGTCACTTGGTTCTTGTCGAGCAGAGCCGGCCAGTAGCCGACGATGTCGGTCGCCTTGGCCCGCCCTCCGGCGAAGCCCGTGACGCCCGGCGGCCCACTGGTCACCAGCGGCACGACTTCCATGCCGAACCGGTCGACCAGGTCCTCGTCGTCGCTCTTCACGCCGAGCCGCAGCACCACTTCGGGCGGGTCGCTGGCCTCGGTGATGCCCGCATGGCACACCCCGGCCCCGACCAGTTCGACGAGTTTCTGGTCGTCGCGGAAGGTCACGCCGTCCAACGCCAACCGGCCGAACACGATCTCCGCGCACAGACGCGCCTTGGCCACCGCGTCCGGGCCGCTGACCGTGAGCTGGCTCACCGCCTTGAAGCCGTTCTGGTAGCTCAGCGACACCTTGTAGGTGTCGGTCGCCGGCCCGCCACGGATGCCCGACAGCCGCACGCGATCCGGGCCGACCTCCTCGACCAAAGCGCTGGTGAAGTCGGCCGTGCAGTCGGGCCCGAGATAACGCCGGGGATCGCCCATCTCGTAGAGCAATTGGGAGACCACGGTGTTGCGGTTCACCAGACCACCCGTGCCGGCGTGTTTGGTCACCACGAAGGTGCCGTCGGGCGCGGCTTCGATGATCGGGTAGCCGATGCGCACGAAGTCGCGCACCTCGCGCCAGTTGGTGTAGTTGCCGCCGGTGCACTGGGCCCCGCACTCGGCGATGTGTCCGGCCATGGTGCCCGCTGCGAGTTTGTCCCAGTCGGTGCGGCCCCAGCCGAACTCGTGGATCATCGGCCCGGCGACCAACGCCGGATCGGTGAGGCGTCCGCCGATCACGATCTGCGCGCCGGCCGCGAGGCACTCGGCGACCGCGAACGCACCGACGTAGACGTTCGCCGACAGCAGTCGGTCCTGGATCGTTTGCAGCGGCCGGCCGTCGTCCATGTTGGTCAGCGGGTGGCCGCTGCGCAGCAATTCGGGCACCCTGGCCAGGATGTCGTCCCCTTCGACCACGCCGACCTTGAGGCCGCGGTGGCCCTGCTTGCGCGCCAGGTCGAGCACCGCGTCCAGGCAGGCCTGCGGATTCACGCCACCGGCGTTGGCGATCACCTTGATGCCCTTGCCGACCACGTCGGGCAGAGTGCGTTCGAGCATGCGCACGAAGTCGGTCGCATAACCCGCCTTGGGGTTTCGCGACTTCTGCTTCTGCATGATGCTCATGGTGACCTCGGCCAGGTAGTCGAGGGCGAGGTAGTCGAGCGGCCCTTCGCGGACCAGGCGGACCGGCCCCAGGATCGAGTCACCCCAGAAGCCTTGGCCGTAACCGATGAGAACCTTGTTGCGCATCGAACCGCCGAGGATAGCGGCGAACTGGGCCCTTGTCGCCGGCGATCGGCGCCGTTCCGCCCGACCGCGCCCACCTCTTCGGCACTCCTCGCGGCGAACGCACCTTGCGCGAACCCCGCACCGCCCCCACCATGATCCGTAGCCGCACCGCGGCCCGACCCCATGAGCTTGCTACGCACCCTGCCCATCCTGGGCCTCACCGTCCTCCTGTTCGGCGCGGCCTGCAACAAGGCCGAACCGAAGGGACCCACCCCGCCCCCACCCGCGATGGCGCCAGAACCCGACGCACCTCGGATCGAAGCGCCGCCTCCCGAGGACGACTGCACCCTGGCCACGCCGCTGAAGCCCGGCATCCCCGGCAGCCCCGGCCACTTGGTCGTGTCGCCCCGCAACCCGAACGGCGACTCCGAATTGGCGCTTCTGATGCGCCACTTCGTCGACCAGCTGCGCGAAGCCCGCGTGCTGCTCGAAGCCAAGCAGGCGGTGCCGAAGCTGCACCCGACCTTCCGCAAGATGCGCTGTGCCTGGCCGACACGGCCCGAGGAGCGGGACGCGGCGTTCGACGGCCGCGCCGTGGCGTTCCTGCAGGCGGTGCAGGCCTACGACGGCAAGCCGGGCCAGGAGACCTACAACGGCGTGATCGGCGGCTGCATCTCGTGCCACTCGCAGTCGTGCGGCGGTCCGCTCGACTTTCTCGACGGCATGAAGTGGCAGTGAGCCCCCTCCGCGCGGCATCCGCGCGCCGCCCAGCTGCGAACCCCTGCGCAATGAGCCGCCACCGCCTTGCCGCCCTCGAGACCCCAGCCGAACGGCCGATCGACACGGCGTTCCTGCTGCTGGCGAGCCTGTTCCTCGCCGCACTGGTGGTGTGCAACCTGATCATGCGCAAGTTCGTGGTGGTCGACCTCGGCTTCCACACCTTCACGGTCAGCGCCGGCATCCTGCCCTATCCGGTGACCTTCCTGGTCACCGACCTGGTCTCCGAGCTCTACGGAAAGCGCCGCGCCAACCTGCTGGTCACCGCCGGTTTCGCCGCCTCACTGTTCGTGCTGCTGGTGGTCTGGCTGCCCACACAGTTTCCCGCGGCACCGATCAGCCCACTCAGCGACGAGCAGTACACCCACGCCATCGCCAGCAACGCCTGGCGCTCGATCTTCGCCTCGATGGTCGCCTACCTGGCCGCCCAGTACGTGGACGTGTGGTTGTTCGAGTTCTGGCGGCGGCTGACGCACGGGCGGCACCTGTGGCTGCGCAACAACGGCTCGACGATCCTGTCGCAGCTGATCGACTCGGCGCTGGTGGTGGTGGTGCTGTTCGCCGGCGATCCGAACTGGCCACCCTCGGTGATGGGCACGGTGATCGTCGACATGTGGCTGTTCAAGACGCTGATGGCGCTGCTCGACACGCCGTTCTTCTACCTGGGCACCTGGGGCCTGCAGCGCTGGCGCGCGACGCCGCTCTGACCGCTCAGGCGCCCGCACTCCGGGCCATGCGCACGGCGAACGCGGCATGTTCGGCGGTGCGGCACCCCGCCTCGACCGCGGCGTGCAGGCGGGCCAGATCGCTGGCCAACGCCGCCGCAACCGGCAGCCACAGCCCTGGGAACATCCGGCTCCGGTGGCAGCCGTCGGCATCCAGCGGCTGGGCCCGATAACGGCCGCCCTCCAGCACGAACCAGTCGATCGCGGCGTCCTCGGTGCGCCAGACCACGTACTCGTGCACGCCGTTGCGCCGGTAAGCGCCGAGTTTCTGGTGCAGGTCGTAGCTCGCGGAACTCGCCGCGATC
>JAEUHP010000066.1 GCA_016795295.1 Planctomycetota bacterium
TCACAGGCTCCAGCCGTGAGTACTTTGGCCCCCGTTCCCTCACATGGAGGTATGGCTCACCCGATGACGAGTGCTTCCGCTCCAATCTTGCGCGCCGGGGATCGGTTGTCCCGCCCGGAGTTCGAGCGCCGGTACGAAGAGATGGCGGGGCTCGCGAAGGCGGAGCTGCTCTTCGGAGTCGTCGTCATGCCCTCTCCTGTGGTGCCGATCTGCGGTGCAGAGGTGGTGTGCAGGTGGGGCAGTTCGAGCATGGTGGGCAGCGGGTCGACGATGCCTTGCAGCAGGGGGCTGCTGGCGTAGGCGTCGATGCGGATGCAGCCGGGGGCGCCGAGGGAGATGGCGGTGGACGCGGGCCCAGGCCGCAGGCCCCACGCCCCCCTCACTTCCGCTGCAACAACTCGTCCACCGTCCCCTGCGCGAACTCCCCCCAACCCTCGTGCACCGTGCCCTCGCGGTCCATGGCCAGCCGCCGCCAGTCCGCCGCGCGCAGCGCAATCAGCACCACCTGCACCTTCTCGCTCTCCGGCGTCACTTCCACACCGTTCGCGAAATAGCGGAACGACGACTTCGCCACTTCTTTGCCCTCGTGCAGCACCGGCTCCGCCTGCGTCTCCCCTGGCAACAGCAAGAGGCTCGCGTCGGCGAGATCGCCGCCCTGCACCAATTCGCCGAGCGTCGTGGGCCGTTTGCCGGTGCGCTTCTCGAAGGCGATCAGGGCTTGGTGCACCTTCGCCAGCTGTGCTTTGCCCAGCTCTTGTTCCGTGTTGGTACGCTGCCAGCGCCATTGGTCGGCGAGCTGGCCCGAGATCATCGGGCCCCAGGCGCTGATCAGCGCCTGCATTTCCGGCCCACCGGTCGGGCCGAGCATCGCCAGCACCAGATCGTGCCCATCGCGGCGCAGCACGCCGCGGCCGAGGCCGAGGTGCTCGAGCACCAGTTTGGCTTCGGGCAAGTCCGCGGTCGGCACCGTGCCCTTGGCCGCCGCTTGGTCCACCAGGGCCATTTTCTCGTAGAGCGGCAACCAGATCTCGGCGAGTGCCGAGTGGATCTCCCCGGCGTGCCATTGCAGCTCGAAGCCCGGCAACGCGCCTTTGCCGATCGGCCGCGGTGCCTTGAGGTCGCCGAAGGGGCGGCCCTTGGCCTTCCACAGCGCGCGCAGGGACAAGCCGCTTTCGGCCACGTGCAGCACCGAGCGGTCGAAGGCCCAGGTTGGTTGCAGGGCCGCCGGCAGACCGTCGAGCCGCATTTGCGTGCAGGGGCGCCCGTCGAGCTCCAGGCTCTTGGTCTCGAGGCCGGGCAGTTCTTGCAGGCGCGTCAGAAGCCGTTCGGCGGCGGCCTGGTCGCCGATGCCAAACGAGGCGTAGAGGCGCGGCACCAGCGAGCCGGGGGCCGGGCGGGCCACACCGAACGCCACGCCGCCGGTCAGGGCACTGCGCAGGTCGCCGACCAAGTCGAGTTCGGTCAAGGTCGGCAGCTCGGCGAGCTGCAGCAGCGCGTCGATGGCTTCGGCGAGTTTAGGCAGGTCGAACGAACAGCGCAATTGCAGGAGCGTGTGCTCGGGCAGAGGTTGCTCGGGCGGGGGGGCCATGCCGAGGACCAGCGCGGCCAGGAGGCCGCTCGGCGGGCCGTCGCTCTTGAGGCGCAGGTCCTCGGCCAACAGCCCGTCCTGGGCATGCAACCGCCACTGGAGTTGCTGCACGTGGGTGGTGCCCAGCGCCGCTTCGGCCGCGGCCATCTGCTCGTTCTCTCCGTCGCCCATGAAGGACAGCATCATTCCGACGTACCAGCGCAGATCGAGATGGAGATGCAGTCCGGGCGGTGGGGGCGTGGCCGCGGCGAAGGTGCCGGTGCCGGCTGGATCTTGGTCCCCACCCACGAATTGCCCGGGCGGCGCCGCGAGCCAGTAGGCGATGGGCTTGGGGGCCGCGGGTCC
>JAEUHP010000071.1 GCA_016795295.1 Planctomycetota bacterium
CTCGCCAGCAAGCTGGTCGGTGGCGACTGGCTCGGAGTGTCGTGGTTCGGCGATGCGGCGACCAATGCCGGGGTGTTCCACGAGAGCCTGAACTTCGCGGCGCTGCGCCGCCTGCCGGTGCTGTTCGTGTGTGAGGACAACGGCCTCAGCAACGTGATGCCGAAGGCGCAGCACTCGGCCACCGACATCGTCAGTCTGGCGCGCCAGTTCATGCCGACCCTGGCCGCCGACGGCACCGACGTGCTGTCGGTCTACGAGCGTGCCGGCGAGGCCATCGCGCGCATCCGCGCGGGCGAGGGGCCGATGTTCCTGCACTGCCCGACCAAACGCTGGATGAAGCACCAGGGCCACGAGCCGTGCGATCTGGCCGCCGCCACGCTCGACCGCGAGCGCGACTGCCCGATCCACAAACTCGAGAAGTTCCTGTGCCGCAGCGGCCTCGCCACGCGCGCCGAACTGGCCGAGATCGCGGCCGACGTCGAGGGCGAGGTCGACGCCGCGGTGCGCTTCGCCGAACAATCGCCATTCCCGACCCCCGAACTGCTGGAGGCCTGACATGCCCTGGAGCCGCTTCGACCGTAACTACGTGGCCCCGACCGGCGGCCGCGATCTCACCTACTGCGCGGCGATCCGCGAGGCGATCGACCAGGCCATGGGCCTCGATCCGCGCGTGTTCTGCATCGGCCTCGACGCCGACGACCGCTTCGGCGTGTTCGGCTCGATGGCGAACCTCAGCCATCCCGAACGCGTGCTCGGTACGCCGATCAGCGAGAACGCCATGACCGGCGTGGCGCTCGGCGCGGCCCTGTCGGGCCTGCGGCCGATCCACGTGCACCTGCGCTCGGACTTCCTCTTGGTGGCGATGGACCAGATCGCCAACTACGTGGCGAAGTGGCGCGACATGTTCCACGGCCAGGTGGCGGTGCCGTTGGTGATCCGCGCCATCGCCGGCCGCGGCTGGGGCTGCGGTGCGCAGCACTCGCAGACCCTGCACGGCTTGTTCGCGCAGATTCCCGGGCTGATCGTCGCCACGCCGTCGACTCCGTACGACGCGAAGGGCCTGTTCCTGCAGGCGGTCAAGGACGATCGGCCGGTGTTGTTCCTCGAACACCGTTGGCTCTACAAGGACACCGGCAACGTACCGGCGGAGCCGTACACCCTGCCGTTCGGGCAGTGCCGGGTGTTGCACGAAGGCCAGGGTCTGACCCTGGTGGCGACTTCGCTGGCGGCCACGCACTGCAAGATCGCTTGCGAGCAGCACGGCCTCGACGTGGAACTGCTCGACCCACGCACCGTGAAGCCGCTCGACCTCGACGGCATCGTGGCCTCGGTGCGACGCACCGGAGCCCTCGCCGTGGTCGACTACGACTTCCCGTTCGGCGGGTTCGCCGCCGAAGTGGTGGCGGCGGTCGGCGAACGCGCCTTCGATGCGCTGCGGCTGCCGCCCCAGCGCCTCACCTTTCCGGACCGCGGCATGCCGGCGAGCCAGGTGCTCGAACGCGCCTACTACCCCGATCCCGAGCGCATCGCGGCCCTGTTGCGGCGCATGCTCGACGCCCGCGCCACCGCGGGGAGCGCGTCATGAGCGCGCCCCTGGATCTACTGCTGGTGAATCCCGGCGGCCAGCAGCGCATCTACCAGGGGCTGGCCGGGTCGCTGGCGGCCAAGGAGCCGCCGATCTGGGCCGGGCTGTTGGCCACCTACTGTCGAAGGCGCGGCCACTCGGTGCAGATCCTCGACGCGAACGCGCTCGACCTGGATCCCGCCGCGGCGGCGCAGGCGGTTGCGGCGCTGCAGCCGCGGCTGTGTGCGGTGGTGGTCTACGGACACAATCCCAATGCCTCCACGTTCGCCATGCCGGGGGCCGGGGCGGTGTGCACCGCCATCGACGCACTCTGCCCCGAGCAGCCCGTGCTGCTGCTCGGCGGGCACGTGGCTGCGCTGCCCGAACGCACCCTGCGCGAAGAAGCGGTCGACTTCGTGGCCGGCGGCGAAGGCGCGGTGACCCTGGACGAACTGCTGCAAGCGCTCGCCGCCGGCGGGCAGCGCAGCGACCTGCAGCGCGTGCGCGGCCTGTGGTGGTGGGACGGCGACCGCCCGGTGGCCAATGCCGCCGCGCCGCTGATCACCGACCTGCCGGGGCAGATGCCGGGCATGGCCTGGGATCTGCTCGAACCGCATCGCTACCGCGCCCACAACTGGCACTGCTTCGGCCGGCCGGAGCGCAGCCCGTACGCGGCCCTCTACACCACGCTCGGCTGTCCGTTCACCTGCACGTTCTGCTGCATCCAGGCGCCGTTCAAGGCGGGCGAAGCCGCGGCGGGGCTCGACGCCACGCGCAACAGCTACCGCCGCTTCGCCCCGGCCGACGTGCTGGCGCAGATGACGATGCTGGTGCAGCAGCACGGCATCACCAACTTCAAGATCGCCGACGAGCTGTTCCTGTTGCACCGCGACCACGTGGCCGCGATCTGCGACGGGCTTCGCGCGCTCGGCGCCGACCTCAATCTGTGGGCCTACGCGCGGGTCGACACCTGCCGCGATGCCGCCTTGCTGGCGAAGATGCGCCAGGCGGGCGTGCGCTGGCTGGCGCTCGGCATCGAGTCGGCGAACGAACGGGTCCGCGGTGACGTCGACAAGGGCTACCGCCCCGAGGCGATCGCGCGTTCTGTGGACCTGGTGCGGGGTGCCGGCATCCACGTGATGGGCAACTACATCTTCGGCCTGCCCGAGGACGACCTCGCCACCATGCGGCAGACCCTCGATTTCGCCAAACAGCTCAACACCGAGTTCGCGAACTTCTTCGCCGCGATGGCCTATCCGGGCAGCCAGCTCTACCGCGAAGCGCTGCAGCGCGGCTGGCCGTTGCCGGCCGGCTGGGACGGCTACTCGCAGCACTCGAAGAGCTGCCTGCCGCTGCCGACGCGCCACGTCGATGGCCCGACCGTGCTGGCGTTCCGCGACGCGGCGTTCCAGGAGTACTTCCGCAACAAGGCCTACCGCAGCCACGCCGAACGCACCTTCGGCCCGGGCATCCAGGGCGAACTCGACCGCATGCTGGGCCACGATCTGCCGCGCGACCATGCCGCGCCGCAGGTGGTGCTCGAGCCCGCACCCAAGGCGTTGGTGCCGGTGTGAGCGAGATCCTGGTCTCGGCCCTGGTGTCGACCTACGACAGTGCGCGCTACCTGCGCGGCTGTCTCGACGACCTGCTGCAGCAGACCCTCGCCGACCAGTTGGAGATCGTGGTCGTCGACGCCGGTTCGACCCAGGACGAAGGTTCGATCGTGCGCGAGTACCAGGACCGCTGCCGGCACCTGGTCTACGTGCGCACCGCCACCCGGGAGTGTTCGTCCACGGCGCTGAACCGCGCCACGGCGTTGGCGCGCGGCCGTTACCTCACCACCGCCAACACCGACGACCGGCACCATCCGGAGTTCCTCCGCCACCTGGTGGCGGCCCTGGAGCAGCATCCCGGGCATGCGTTGGCCTATGCGGATTCCCTGATCACGCAGACCGACAACGAAACCTGGCAACGGCACACCGCGCGCCGGCGCTATGCCTGGCCTGACTTCACGCCAGCACTCGGTCTGTCGTGTTGTCTGTTCGGGGCGCAGCCGCTGTGGCGCGCGTCGATCCACCAGCAGGTCGGGCTCTGGGACCCGACCTACCGGCGCGCCAACGACCAGGATCTGTTCCTGCGCATCGCGCTCGCCGGTGGGGCCATCCACGTGCGCGAACCGCTCGGGCTGTTCCTGCAGCGCCCCGACAGCAACAGTGGCAGCCAGCATCGCGACGCGACCCTGGCCGAAGTGCTCGCGGTGCTGGGGCGCTTCCGGCGCAGCACGCCGTTGCCGGTGCTGTTCCCCAAGCTTGCCCAGTTCCCCGACGACGCCCTGGCCGAAGCGGCCTGCTGGTTCGAACTCGCGCAACTCGCGGCCCTCGGGCCCTACACCGACCTCGCGTTCGCGCTGCAGTGCCTGCAGCGCGCCTTGGCGGTGCCGGTGCCAGAGCCGCACCGCGCGGCGGTCCAGCAGGCGTTCGCCATCGACACGGCCGCCCTGCTGCTCGCGGCGGGTGAGGTCCAAGCTGCCGAACGAGCGCTGCGCTGCGCCGGCACCGGCCCGGGCCCGGCGCCGGTCGCCGCCCTGCTGGCCGAGCAGCGCCGCACCGGCCTCCGGCCCGCGCCGCGCGAGCTGCCGATGGTCGGCCTGCCGCATCCGGTGGTCGAAGCCAGCCGCTGCACGCAGGGCCTCGAACTCGGCGCCGCCGGGCTCGCGTTCGGCCCAGTGCACCACCAGGCGCCGTGGCAGGTGTTCGAGGGGCCGAACGGGGTGCCCTGGTCGCCGCCCGAGGTGCTGGTCCCGCCGGCCGCGAGTCCAGGGGCCGCGCCCGTCCGGACCCTGGGCGCGGCCCTGGCCACCCCGACCCCCAAGAGCCCGCAGCGCGTGCTGTTGGTCGCCTATGGCTGGGCCGACAGTGGCGGCGGCACCATGCTGCCCCGCGCCTTCGCCCACGAACTGGCGCAGCAGGGGCACGAAGTCGCGGTGGTCTATGCCGCAGCGCAGCCCCATTCCGGATTGCCGGCCTATGGCGTGCACCCACACCGCGAAGGCAAGGTGCAGCTGTTCGGCATCTGCAATCGGCCGGCGCAGTTCATGGATCTGGCCGCTCCCGAGCGCGAGATCGACGATCCGGCCATACGGGCCGCCTTCACGGCCATTCTGGAGGAATTCGCTCCCGAGGTCGTGCACGTCTGGAACCTGCACAATCTGGGCATGTCCCTGCTCGCCGTCTGCCGAGCGCGCGGGCTGCCAGTGGTGTTCTCGTCCAACAATTACTGGCCGATCTGTCCGCGGCTCTATCTGGTGTCCGAACGGCTCGAACGCTGCGGCGGCAGTTCGCCGGACGGGCAAGCCTGCGCGCGCTGTCTCGGGCAGCCTGGTCTGGCGGCTGGCTACGCGCGGCGCAAAGCGGCGGGCATCACCATGCTGCGTGAACAGGTCGCGGTGCACCTGGCGGTGTCGACGCGGGTGGCCGAGCTGTATGTGCAGAACGGCGACGATCCGGGGCACGTGCGAGTGCTGCGGCAGGAACCGCCACAGGTCGCGGCTTTGTGGGAGGCGGTGGGGCGGCACCGGGTGCGGGTGCCGCACCTGGACCGGGCGCTGCGGGTCGGGTTCTTCGGTTCGGTGATGGCGCACAAGGGTGTGCACGTGCTGGCGCAGGCCTTGCAGATGCTGCCGGAAGGTGCGGTCTTGTGTGTGGCGTGTGGCGATGTGGCGCCGGACTATCTGCCGGTGTTGCGGGCCATCGATCGGCGTGGTCGATTGCAGTTGACTGGGCGCTATGGCGGGGGGCAGTTGGGGGCTTTGCTGGCGGACGTCGACGTGGTGGTGGTGCCGTCGGTGTGGGACGATTGTGCACCGTTCGTGGTGGCGGAGGCATTGGCGGCGGGCTGTCCGGTGGTGGGCAGTCGGATCGGGGGGATTCCGGACTTCGTGCAGGACGGGAGCAATGGGTTGTTGTTCGCGCCGGGGGACGCTGCGGATCTGGCGCGGTGTTTGGCGGCGTTCGGTCGGGATCCGGGGCTGCTGGGTCGGTTGCAGGGGGGGATCGTGCCGCCGCGGGGATTGGCGGCGTTCGTGGGTGAGGTGGTGGGGGTGTATGGGGAGGTGGTGTCGGGAAGGGCTCGGCTGGAGAAGGTTCCGGGGTAGGTGTGCTTGCCGCGTTGGGGGGCGCGCAAGTCGTTGTTCGGTTCCTGGCGCGGCGGCTGCTGGGAAGGGCCAGCAGTACAGGTCTTCGGATTGGGTGTGGGCTCGATATTCAGCGGGACACGGTACCTGTCGGAACTTGGGCTGCCCCGACCTCGCGTATGGCTGAAGGGCTCCGGATATCGGTCGACTTGCGCTGCGGAAGGCGGAGGAAATGAAGTATGAAAGCGCCGCAAGCCTAACCAATGAAAAGTCGAGAAATCCGCGGCGAGTCTGTTGACTTGCGAGTGCAGGGAGTGTAGGAAACCACTCGCGGGTGTTTCGAGGTCCCCTTGGTGGAGCAAGGCATGAGTACCTTCCCTTCCCTTCCCTTCCCTTCCCTTCCCTTCCCTTCCCTTCCCGTAGCGGTGGTCCATGAAGCAGTCCACATACGCCAAGAAATCGACGGGGACGCTCCAGAACAGTGGCAGAATTGTAAGCCTATCACGTGCAGATGCATTTCTGGGACATGCTTATCGGTGGCGGCCAGATTATCAATGGCGATGGGCTGGATGTAACGGCGGGTGTCAAGAAATACCTTGAAAATCGAGTGCGGAGTGGTTACTCATTGTTATTGGCAAGCTACATTGGTTCGGTATGCGATATGGTGATGATCTGATGAATGGCCTCAAGAATCTTTGGGTCAGAGTTCCGGCCGCGGCGACCTTCCTTTGCTTGTTGGGAGTCAGCGCAGTTGCGCAGCGTGCAATGCCTGACTTTCCAGTGACCTTCGTGCCGCCGGGAGAACTTGAGGCGCGTAGAGCAATGCTCATGACTGTATCGGGCAAGGCGGCATCGGTCATAGTGTATAGGCCCCAAAGCAGGGATGAGATGGGTACCGTGCTCCTGCCGCCTGGAGACGCAGTTCTGCATGGATCCAATGGCGCGGGCTTGTTGGCCTCCGTGCGAGCCGGGCAGGCGTCGACGCTGTACGCGATAGACATCTTTGGGCCGAAGCCAACCATCAGGGCCGTCTACTCCACTCATGGGGGTGGCGACATTTCTGCATTGTCCTATAACGCTAAAGAGAAGGCTCTCTACTTGCTGGATACCTCCCGGCGCGCTCTGGTCCGTATGTGGGCCCCGCCATCAGGAAATGGCAGGCTTACAGTTCATGCATTGGACATTTTTAGCTTGCCTCAAGAGTGCTGTGAAGGAAAGGTTCATGTCACAGCAAATGTTTCTGATGACCCGGATCTGGGTTTGGATGATGGGATAATCTTGATCCGGTACAATGGTAATTACTCGTGGGAGTCATCGCTGTGGAGGATAGCCGTTCGTTGCGATGAGCTGGTAATTGAACGCCTGGATCACGAGGATCTGCGGTTTCTGCCGGATTCCTCTTGGCAAGTTAGGCATGTGGGTGGCGGCTTGGTCCATGTGACGGGAAGGCGGCCAGGTAGGCCATCCATTGCAATGGCGGCCAGCGGCAAGCCGTTTGGCGCCGTGGAGTGTTTTGCTTCAGGCTCACAGGGGGGCGGGATAGGGGTCGTGGATCTGCGGTTGTTAAGAAATGAAATGGGATCATGGTGGAAGGTGGTAAATGGGGGATTGCACGATAGTCGGCCGATTTTTGGTTGTCTCAGGCTGCCATGTGCTGACGGCGCAGGCATGTCCAGCCTCAAGCTGGAGCCTGAGTACCCCCATGTCCTGCATCCGGGAGCTGATTGTTTTCCTGTGTCTGTGAGCATAGGGAAAGTCATGCTTTCCGGTCCTGATAGCGTAAAGTTGGTCGTGCTCGCGACTATCGTCGGGAGTGAAGAATTTTGGAGCGGAAACATGTCGCGTGTCGATTTTGCGAATGCCGCGTGCGCAAGTGCAGTTGTTGCCGCAGGAGGTCAGAGTGTCTTGCGTTGTGGCCTGCGGGTTCCCGATTCTGCGCGCATCGGAGATTGCTGTGCTTGGCAGGCGCTGGTGTTCGATGGTAAGACGAACCGCTTGCTGGCTGCGAGCTGTGTTTCATTGGCCCCGATCGTTCCACGGTTAGCGAAGTCTGTGTCGGCAGTAGCGGATGGAATGACGGTTGTCGTAGACTTGAAGGATTCGGACCCGAAGGAAGCCGGCGCGTGGCTCGATCGCGTCAAGGACCTGGGCCTGCAGCCAGCTGCGCGCTGACCTGCCTGTCTTGGGCGGCTGCAAGAAGTTCAGTCGATTCTTCCCGGGGACTCCGTCCCCCGTCGGCGTGGTCGTAGGTCGAGCGTGGCAGCGTGGCGCCCACCCCCTGGAATCCGCTCCGCCCCACTTCCCGACCGAACCCCGGGCGCTATGCTGCGGGGTTCGTCGCGTGCCCCGCAACTCCAAACCGACCCCTGATCCGGCCGTGCCACCGGCTGCAACCCAGCCTCCGGCCGCACCGGAGCCCAGGGCGGCACCCGATTCCGTGGTGGTCAAGGGCGCGCGCGAACACAACCTGAAGGGGGTCGACCTCACCTTCCCCCGCGACCGCCTCGTCACCTTCACCGGCGTTTCCGGCTCCGGCAAGTCCAGCCTCGCCTACCACACCATCTACCAGGAGGGCCAGCGCCGCTTCCTGGAGAGCCTCAGCTCCTATGCCCGCCAGTTCCTGGGCCGCATGGAGAAGCCGAAGGTCGATCTGGTCGAGGGCTTGTCGCCGACCGTTTCGATCGACCAGAAGCAGGGCAGCCACTCGGTGCGGTCGACGGTCGGCACCCTGACCGAGGTGATGGACTTCCTGCGCCTCCTGTGGTCGCGCTTGGGCAACCCGAGCTGCCCGGAGTGTGGCGCGCCGATCGAAGCGTGGTCGCCGGACCAGGTCACCGACGCGATCTTCGCGGCGCACCGCGGCGAGGCCGTGCAGGTGCTGGCCCCGGTGGTGCGCGAACGCAAAGGCGAATACCGGAAAGAACTCGCCGAGTGGGCGCAGAAGGGCTTCGTGCGCGCGCGCATCGACGGCGTGGTGCGCCGGCTCGACGAAGACATCGCGCTGGCGCGTTACGCCTACCACACCATCGAACTGGTGGTGGACCGCCTGACCCTGCAGCCCGACAGCCGCTCGCGGCTGGCCGAGGCCGTGGAGCAGGCGCTGCAGCTCGGCGGGGGCCTGTGTGCTTTGGGGCACGGCGAGCAGGGCTATCGCCTGTTCTCGACCCAGCGCAGCTGCCCGAACGGCCACGGCGCGTTGCCCGAGCTGGAGCCGCGGCTGTTCTCGTTCAACAGCCCGATCGGCGCTTGCCCGACCTGCGACGGCCTCGGCGAGACCTTCGACTTCGACCCGGCGCGCTTGGTGGTGGACGGCAGCAAGTCGCTGCGGGACGGCGCGCTGGCGGCGTTCACCGCCGAGGGCAAACTGGTCTACGGCAAGCTGACCATCGAGCATCTGGCTTCGGTCGGCAAGGCGTTCGGCTTCGACGTCGACACGCCGTGGGACGACCTGCCGGCGAAGGCGCGCAAGGTGGTGCTGCACGGCTCGGGCAGCCAGACGTTCGAGTTCCGCTGGCAGCGGCAGACGGCGCTGTCGAGCACCAAGGGCAGCGACCGGATCGCGTTCCCGGGCTTGCTGGGTCATCTGCGCGCGGTCTACCGGCCGTCGCGGGCCCGCCACCTCGACCGGTTCCGGGCGGCGGTGCCGTGCGGCGATTGCCAGGGCGCGCGGCTCGGGGCTGCGGCGCGCGCGGTGCGGTTCCAGGGCCAGGGGCTGCCCGAGGTGCTGGCGCTGTCGGTGGACGCGGCGCTGTCGTGGGTGCGCGGTCTTCGCCTCGACGGCAACCAGGAGCGCATCGGCGCGCCGATCCTGCAGGAGATCGAACGGCGCCTGCAGTTCCTGACCGACGTCGGTCTTGGCTACCTGACGCTCGACCGCCGCGCGCCGACTCTGTCGGGCGGCGAAGCGCAGCGCATCCGGCTGGCGGCGCAGGTGGGAGCGGGGCTGCGCGGCATCCTGTACGTGCTCGACGAACCGAGCATCGGCCTGCACGCGCGCGACCAGGAACGGCTGCTGCGCACCCTGGAGGCGCTGCGCGACCGCGGCAACACCGTGGTGGTGGTCGAACACGACGAAGAGACCATGCGCCGCAGCGACTTCCTGGTCGACGTCGGCCCGGGGGCCGGCGTGCACGGCGGCACCATCGTCGCGGCCGGCACGCCCGCGCAGGTCGCGGCCACCGAAGCGTCGCCGACCGGGCAGTACCTGCGCGGCGAACGGCGCGTGCCGATGCCGGCGGTGCGGCGCAGCGGCGGGAACGGCGCGCTGGCGATCCGCGGTGCGCGCTACCACAACCTGCAGGGCCTCGACGTGACCATCCCGCTCGGGCGCTTCGTCGCGGTCACCGGCGTGTCGGGTTCGGGCAAGTCGACGCTGGTGCACCACGTGCTGGTGCCGGCGCTGCGGCGGCATCTGGACGGCGAGAGCAACGCGGTGGTGCACTGCCGCGCCATCGAGGGACTCGCCCAGCTCGACAAGATCGTCGAGATCGACCAGGCGCCGATCGGCCGCACGCCGCGCAGCAATCCGGCGACCTACACCGACCTGTGGACGCACGTGCGCGACCTGTTCGCCATGCTGCCCGAGAGCCGGTTGCGGCAGTACGAGAAGGGCCGCTTCTCGTTCAACGTGCCGGGCGGCCGCTGCGAGGCGTGCGGCGGGGCCGGCGTGACCACGCTGGAGATGAACTTCCTGGCCCCGGTCGAAGTGGTGTGCGAAGAGTGCGGCGGCGCGCGCTTCCACGCCGAAACGCTCGACGTGCGCTGGCAGGGCAAGAGCGTGCACGACGTGCTGGAGATGACCGTCGACGAGGCGGCGCTGCAGTTCGCGGCGCTGCCGAAGATCGCGCGCGGCCTGATCGCCCTGCAGGACGTCGGCCTCGGCTACCTGAAACTCGGCCAGCCGTCGACCACGCTGTCGGGCGGCGAGGCGCAGCGCATCAAGCTGGCCACCGAACTGCAGCGGCCGGCGACCGGGCGCACGTTCTACGTGCTCGACGAGCCGACCACGGGGCTGCACTTCCAGGACGTCGAACGGCTGCTCGCGGCACTGCAGCGGCTGGTCGACGCCGGCAACACCGTACTGGTGATCGAGCACAACCTGGACGTGGTGCGCGCGGCCGACTGGTTGGTCGACCTCGGCCCCGAAGGTGGCTCGGGCGGCGGTCGGCTGGTGGCGCAGGGCACCCCGGAGCAGGTGGCGGCGGTCGCCGCTTCGCACACCGGGGTGGCGCTGCGGCAGGTCGGCATCGGGCCGGCGTTGCCAGTGCCGGCAGCGGTGGCTGATGGAGCGGCCGGCGCGCCCGCAGCCGCGCGGCCCGCGGCGTTGGCGCGCGCCAAGGCGACCCACATCGAAGTGCGCGGCGCGCGCACCCACAACCTGCAGGGCGTCGATTGCGACGTGCCCTTGGGCCGCTTCACGGTGGTCACCGGCCCGTCGGGTTCGGGCAAGTCGAGCCTGGCGTTCGACACCATCTTCCAGGAAGGGCAGCGGCGCTTCCTGGAGAGCATGTCGACCTATGCGCGGCGGTTCCTGGGGCGCATGGACCGAGCCCCGGTGGAACGCATCGACGGTCTCGGGCCGGCGATCGCGATCGACCAGAAGCGCACCACGCGCAGCCCGCGTTCGACGGTGGCGACCACCACCGAGATCCACGACTACCTGCGCTTGTTGTACGCGCGCATCGGCCGGCAGCATTGTCCGGAGCACGGCGATGCCTTGGTGGCGTGGTCGCCGAGCAAGGCGGCGGCGGCGCTGCTGCGCGAAGTCCCCGGCGCGCGCGCGCTGGTGCTGGCGCCGGTGCCGGTGCCGCCCGACGTGCGCGCCGACCGGAACGCGGCTGCTGCGTGGCTGGAAGGGCTGCGCGTCGAGTGGCAGAAGCAGGGCTTCGTGCGCGCGTTGGTCGACGGCCAGGAACGGCGCTTGGACGCGCCGTTCGCGGCGATGGCCGCAGCGCCGGCCGAAGTCGATCTGGTCGTCGACCGCCTGGTGGTCGAACAGCGCACGCGCCTCGCGGACGCGCTCGAACAGGCCCAGGCGGCGGCGCAGGCGCACGGTGGTCCGCCCGCGGCGGTGGTACAGGTGGTGGGGGTGGGTGCGGCGGCCCCGGTGCGGCGCTGGTTCCGCGCCGACGCCGGCTGCACGCAGTGTGCGGTGCGCGCCGTGCCCGAGCCGCACCCGCGTTGGTTCTCGTTCAACCACCACAGCGGCGCCTGTGCCGCGTGTGCCGGACTCGGCGAAGTGGTGGTCTGCACCGAAGCGCTGCTGGTCAACCACCCCGAGCGGCCGGTGTTCGACGGGGCGATCCGCCACCAGGGCGCGGCGTTCACGTTCCTGACCAATGCCGAGGGTTGGTACGCCGAAGTGGCGGCAGCGGTTGCGCAGCAGCACGGCTTCGACCTCGAGCGGCCGTGGCGCGAGCTGCCGGCCGCCGCGCGGCAGCAGTTGTTGCGCGGCACCGGCGAACAGCGCTACGAAGTGGTGTTCAGGAAGCGCGAAGCGGGCCGCAGCCGCGAATGGCGCATGCAGGTGCCGTGGAAGGGGCTGGCGCGCCAGGTCGAGGAGTGGTTCCACGGCAAGGACGGCGGCGAACACAGCGGCGACGAACGCTTCCGCGCGGTGATGCAGATCCAGGCGTGCCCGGAGTGCCGGGGCGAACGGCTGCAGCCCGCACCGCGTGCGGTGCGCGTCGGTGGCGTGCGTTTGCCCGAACTGCTCGCCGCCACCGTGGACGCGGCCTGGCAGACGCTGCACGCGCTCGAACTCGGCAGCGCCGAACGACGCATCGCCGCGGACGTGCTGAAGGAACTGCTGCACCGCCTGCAGTTCCTGCGCGACACCGGCCTCGGCTACCTGACGCTCGATCGTTCGGCGGCGACGCTGTCCGGCGGCGAAGCGCAGCGCATCCGGCTCGCCACCCAGCTCGGCAACCAGTTGGTCGGGGTGCTCTACGTGCTCGACGAGCCCACCGTCGGCCTGCACCCGCGCGACACCGAGCGCCTGTTGCGCACGCTGCTCGAACTGCGCGACCTCGGCAACACCGTGCTGGCGGTCGAACACGACGAGACCATGATCCGCGCCGCCGACCACGTGCTCGACCTGGGTCCGGGTGCCGGCGTGCGCGGCGGGCGCCTCGTCGCCGCCGGCCCGCCGGCGCTGGTGGCGCGCGGTGCAGGGCTCACCGCGCAGTGGCTGCGCGGCGAACTGGTGGTGCCGCGGCCGGCCGAGCGACGGACACCGCAGGGCCACGTGGCCCTGCGCGCGGTCACCGTGCACAACCTGCAGGGCCTCGACGTGGACGTGCCGCTCGGCTGCTTCACCGCGGTGACCGGCGTGTCCGGCTCGGGCAAGTCGTCGCTGGTGATGGATGCCCTGGTGCCGGCGCTGCGCCTGGCCGCGCCGCCGATCCACTGGGCCGACGGCGCCGCGCGGTCGGTGCAGTTGGTGGTGGTCGACCAGGCGCCGATCGGCAGTTCGCCGGCCAGCAACCCCGCCACCTACACGGGCGTGTTCACCGCGATCCGCGAGCTGTTCGCGCAGACGCCGCTGGCCCGGCAGAAGGGGTTCGGTCCGGGGCGCTTCTCGTTCCACATGGCCGACGGCCGCTGCGCCGCCTGCGAAGGCAAGGGCCAGCTGCAGGTCGAGATGCACTTCCTGGCCGACGTGTGGGTGACCTGCGAGACCTGCAAGGGGCGCCGCTACAACCAGGAGACGCTGACCGTCGACTACCGTGGCAAGCACATCGCTCAGGTGCTGGCGATGGACGTGGACGAGGCGCTGCAGTTCTTCGGCAACCACCCGAAGATCGTGCGGCCTTTGCAGCTGCTCCACGACGTCGGTCTCGGCTACCTGCGCCTGGGGCAGCCGGCGAACACCTTCTCCGGCGGCGAGGCGCAGCGGCTCAAGCTGTGCGCCGAACTGGCGGCGCGGCCGCGCGCGCACATGGTCTACGTGCTCGACGAACCGACCACCGGTCTGCACCTCGACGACGTGCGCAAGCTGGTGCTGGTGTTCGAGCGCTTGCTGGAGCGCGGCGACTCGGTGCTGGTGATCGAGCACCACCTCGACGTGATCGCCGCCGCGGACCAGGTGCTGGAACTCGGCCCCGAAGCGGGGGCCCAGGGCGGGCGGTTGGTGGGGCAGGGAACGCCCGAAGTCGTGGCGCGCACCGGGGCCAGCCCAACCGGGCGCTGTCTGGCCGCGCGACTCGGCATCGAGCCAGGGGCCGTGGACGGCCGAAACAAACTGCGGACGGCGCGCGCCGTCCGTCGCACGGGCCGTCGGGCCCGCGCCGAAGGAGACGCATGACCGAGCCGCCGCTGATCGTCCAGGCCGACCGCACCGTGCTGCTGGAGACCCAGCATCCCCAGTACGAGGTGGCTCGGGACCGCTTGGCGCGGTTCGCCGAGCTGGAGAAGTCGCCGGAGTACGTGCACTTCTACCGGCTCACTCCGGTGAGCTTGTGGAACGCTGCGGCCCTGGGCGAGCCGATCGAAGCGATCGTCGACTGGTTGCAGCAGAACGCTCGGTTTCCGATCGCGCCCCAGGTGCTGGCGCAGGTGCGCGAATGGCACCGGCGCTACGGCTTGCTCAAGCTGGTCGGACACGGCGACGGTGCGCAGCTGGAGTTGCAGAGCGAGGACCGCGAACTGCTGGCGACGTTGACGGACGCGGCACCGCTGCGGGAACTGCTGACGCTCGACGCCGAGGGCCGCGTGCTGGTGCCCGCCGCCAGCCGCGGCGAACTCAAGCAGGTGTTGGTCAAGCTCGGCTATCCCACGGACGACCGCGCTGGCTACACCCGGGGCGATCACTTGCCGTTCGGCTTCCGCGCCGGGCCGCCGCCATTCGCGCTGCGCGAGTACCAGGCGCGCGCCGCCGCGGCGTTCCACGCCGGCGGCAGCGAACGCGGCGGCTGCGGCGTGGTGGTGCTGCCGTGCGGTGCCGGCAAGACCGTGGTCGGCATCGCGGCGATGCACCTGCTGCAGACCCACACGCTGGTGCTGACCACCAACACCGTGGCGGTGCGGCAGTGGTGCCGGGAGCTGCTCGACAAGACCGATCTCCAAGCCGACCAGGTCGGGGAGTACACCGGCGAACACAAGCAGATCCGGCCGGTGACGGTGGCCACCTACCAGATCCTGACCCACCGCAAGGGCAAGCTCGACGGCTTCACCCACCTCGATCTGTTCGACAAGGGGCGATTCGGCCTGATCGTGTACGACGAGGTGCACCTGTTGCCGGCCCCGGTGTTCCGCGCCACCGCCGGCATCCAGGCGCGGCGGCGGCTCGGCCTCACCGCCACGCTGGTGCGCGAGGACGGACGCGCCGACGAGGTGTTCTCGCTGATCGGGCCCAAGCGCTTCGAACTGCCGTGGAAGCAGCTCGAACGGCAGGGCTTCCTCGCCGCGGCGCAGTGCCGCGAAGTGCGGGTGCCCTTGGCCCCGGCGCGCGCCGCGCACTACGCCGCGGCCGGTGCGCGGGCGCAGATCCGCATCGCCGCCGACAACGAGCAGAAGCTGGACGTGGTCGGTGCCTTGTTCGAACGCCACGCCGGCGATCGGGTGCTCGTGATCGGCCAGTACCTCGAGCAGTTGCAGCAGATCGCCACGGTGTTCCAGGTGCCGCTGATCACCGGCCAGACGCCGAACGCCGAGCGCGAACGGCTCTACGCGGCGTTCCGCAGCGGCGCCGTGGCCCGCCTCTGCGTCAGCAAGGTCGGCAACTTCGCCATCGACCTGCCGGACGCCAACGTCGCCATCCAGGTGTCCGGCACGTTCGGCAGCCGGCAGGAAGAAGCGCAGCGCCTCGGGCGGGTGCTGCGGCCGAAGCAGGACGGCGGCCCGGCGCACTTCTACACGCTGGTGTCGGCCGACACGCGCGAACAGGAGTTCGCGCGGCACCGGCAGTTGTTCTTGAGCGAACAGGGCTACGGCTACGCGATCGTCGCGGCGGCCGAGCTGCTCGCCGAGTGCCAGCGGCGGCGGGAGATCGGCGCATGACGCGCATCGCGTTGCGCCATCTGTTGCCGACGGGCGACGGCCGCTGCCTGCGCGAGTGCGTGCAGCAGTGGTGTGCCGCGGCGAATTTGCCGGAAGCCCCCGCCGAGCTGCTGGCGGCTGCGACGGCGGCCATGGAGGACGAGGCGCGGGTCACGGCCCGCATGCTCGCGCTGCCGCGCAAGCAGCAGGATCTGCTCGAGGCGTTCTTCGGCGACGGCGGTGCGGTGCGCACCGTGCAGGCGCTGTTCGTCGAACTCGGCAAGTCGTTCAAGAGCCGCTTCGACCTCGAAGCGACCCTCGCAGCGCTGCAGCGCGCGGCGTTCCTGTGGCCGGCGCGCGACAAGCGCTGGGCCAGCTTCGACAGCCCGTGCTGGGCGGTGCCGGGCGAGCTGGTCGAGTGTGTGCTGCAGAGCCGGCGCCGCCGGCATCGGCAGTTGCAGGACAGTTTGACGCTGCAGGGCTTCCTCGACGCGCGCTACTTCCGCGATCGGCAGGAGGCGAACGGCGCGACCCAGGGCGCGACCAACGGCCATGCCGCGGCGGGCAAACGCAGCGACGGCAAGGCCGCCGACGCGAAAGCCGCCGAACAGAAGGCCGCCGATCATGCGCGCAAGATCTACAAGCTGTACACGATGGACAGCTCGCTGCAGTCGCGCCTGCAGAAGCTGCCCGCGCCGGTGAAGCGCCTGGTCGACGGGGCACTGCAGCTGCACGGCGGCATGGCGTCGTTCCCCGAACTGGTGGCCGAGCTCGAACTCGGCGACAGCGTCGACTTCGCCTTCGCCGGCAAGGCCCTCGAAGAGGCGATGCTGGGCACGGCCGGTGCGCTCGACCTCGAACGCCTGGGCATCCAGTCCTTGCCGCAGGCGCTGGTGGTGTTCCACGAAGCCGCGCTGTTCGCGTTGCGCCAGCGCGGTGCGGCGGCGGTGCCGACCCTGGCCGGCGAAGTGGTGTGCGGCGGGGACTTCGCCACCAGTGTGGTGCGTTTCCTGCGCGAATTGCAGCACAGCAAGGTGCTGTTCACCGCCGAAGGCGAGCTGTTCAAGGCCTCGCACAAGCGCATCGCCGGGTTGCTGCTGCCGGTGCCGGGCGGGCTGCTGGCACCCGAGCAAGTGCTGGAGCTGGTGTATCGCTTCTGCCTGCACCGGCGCCTGATCGATCGCCGCGGCGAGCGCTCGTTGCGCCCCACGCCGGCCGGGCTCGAGTTCGAGCGCGAGTCGCTCGCCGAGCAGCAGAAGCAGTTGCTGGCGCATTTCGTCGAAGACCGCACCCTGCCCGGCGAGCCGTACCACCAGACCCGCATGCGCCGGGTGGTGCTGCGCCTGCTGCGCCGCGCCGAGCCGATGGTCTGGCAAGAGGTGTCGATCCTGCCGTTCCTGGCGCGCAACGCCTACTTGAGCCAGATCGAGACGGCGCCGACCGAAGCGTTCTTCGCCACGCGCTTCCAGGGCGGCGGTTACACGCCGGCCGAATCGGTGCAGCAGATGAGCTGGAATCTGCTGGCCTGGATCAAGAAGCGCCTCTTGCCGCTCGGCGTGGTGGACGCCGGCATGCGGGACGGGCGCGTGGTGGCGCTGCGCCTGTCGCGGCTCGGGGCCGAACTGCTCGACGCGGATCCGGCGGGCAAGGTCGGCGGAGTGCGGTCGTCGTTGATCGTGCAGCCGGACTTCGAGATCCTGGTGTTCCCGGGCGACGACGTGCACGAAGTGGTGCATCTGCTGGATCGGTTCGCGCGGCGCACCAAGAGCGACCACGTGCACCAGTTCGTGTTGGACAAGGCCAGTGTGACCGCGGGGTTGGCCGACGGCCTCACGGGGACGCAGATCCAGCAGGAGCTCACCGACCGGGCGCGGGTGCCGGTGCCACAGAATGTGCTCTACAGCCTCGAAGAGTGGGGGCAGCAGCCGCTACCCTGAAGCTGCTTGCCTTTCGACCTTGCCATGGCCACTTGTCGCTGTCCAAGCCGACGCTCCACTCGCCGGCCGCGAACGCCGATGAGTCCGCTGCGCATGCCGGCCGGAACCTGTAACCGCCTACTTCTCCATGGCTTCTGACCCGGTTTCCGGTGCTTCCCCGGCCCCTCTGCCCGCCGCCGCGCCCGCCGCGGTGGCCACCGCTGCTGCGGACGTGCTGATCCTGGGTGCGGGTCCGGCAGGACTCGCCTGCGCCATGGAACTGTCGCGGAACGGCCGCCGCAGCGTGGTGGTCGAGAAGGACGCCCAGGTCGGTGGTTTGGCCAAGACCCTGAGCATCCGCGAGGGGGAACTCGAGTTCCTCACCGACATCGGGCCGCACCGGTTCTTCTCCAAGAACCAGTACCTCTACGACTTCATCGAGGACCTGCTGCAGGAGGAGTGGCGCAAGGTGCCGCGCCTGACCCGGCAGTTCATCGACGGCAAGTTCTACGACTACCCGGTGAAGGCCCTGCAGGTGTTCCGCAACATCGGGCCGTGGAAGACCTGCCGGATCCTGTTCGACTACGCGCTGGCGCGGGTTCGCTATGGCCTGCTGCGGCGGCCGATGGCGACCTTCGAGGACTACGTGGTGGCCAACTTCGGCCGCACGCTGGCCGAGTTCTCGATGATCAACTACACCGAGAAGATCTGGGGCATCCCGGCCAGCACCATCCACCCGGACTGGGCCAAACAGCGCATCCACGGGCTCAACCTGTGGAGCGTGGCGTGGAACGTGGTGCGCAGCGCGTGGGCACGGGTGGTCGGGCGCAAGGCCGGCGCGGGTGCGCCGAAGTCGCTGGTCGACGAGTTCTACTACCCGCAGTTCGGCACCGGGCGCATCTACGAAGCGATCCAGCAGCGGCTGGTCGCCGCGGGCACGCGCATCGCCACGCAGAGCGAACCGGTGCAGGTCCGCCACGACGGCTCCCGCATCACCGCGGTCGACGTGCGGCACCAGGACGGCCGGATCGAGACGTTCCACCCCGACCGCGTGGTCGAATCGGTGCCGCTCACGGCGTTCCTCGACCTGTTGCAGCCGCCACCGCCGCCGGCCGTGCTCGAGGCGGCCAAGGGCTTGCGCTGGCGCGCCCAGGTCTACCTGTTCCTGACGCTCGACAAGGAGCAGGTCACGGCCGACAACTGGATCTACTTCCCGAACCAGGAGATCCCGTTCGGCCGCACCAGCGAGATGAAGAACTTCAGCCGGGATCTGTGTCCGCCGGGCAAGACCTCGTTCTTCATCGAGTTCTTCGCCTTCGAGTCCGATGCGATCTGGTCGATGGACGAGCAGCAGGTGCTCGACTTGGTGCTGCCGTACTTCGAGCGCTGGGGCTTCTTCACCCGCGCCGAAGTGCGCCGCAGTTACCTGTGGAAGCGCCGGTTCGTCTATCCGGTCTACGACCTGCAGTACAAGGAACGGCTGGCCACCGTGCAGCGCTGGCTCGACACGCTCACCAACTTGACCTACGTCGGCAGGCCGGGGCGCTTCCGCTACACCAACCAGGACCACAGCCTGGAGATGGGCATCGTCGCCGCGCGCATGATCCTGGAGGGGCGCAAGTACGACCTCGACGCCATCGGCAGCGAGAACGAGTACTTCGAGAAGGGCCCGATCTACGAGAAGCGCATCTGATGCACGCCGGCGCGGCCCTCTGCTAGCATCCGCGCCGATGCCCGCCGTCCAGCCCCAGCCGTTCGACCGCCAGTGCCTGCGCCTCGTGCTCGTCACCGACGGACGCGGTGATCAGGTCCGTCTGGAGGCGGTGGTCGCGGCGGCGGTGCGCGGCGGCGTGCGGTGTGTGCAACTGCGCGAGCCGCACTGGTCGGTGCGCCAGCAGCTCCACGCCGCCGAGCGGCTGCTGCCGCTGCTGGTGCCGGTGGGCGGGTTGCTGCTGGCCAACGACCGCGTCGACCTGGCCGCGGCCGGCGCCACCCATGGCGTGCAGATCGGCCACCGTTCGCTGCCGCCGGAACTGGCCCGCGGGGTGCTCGGTCCGCAGCGCCTGCTCGGCTATTCGGCCCACGACCAGGGCGAGCTCGATCTCGCGGCCGCCGCCGGCTGTGACTTCGCCTTGCTGTCGCCGGTGTGGGCGACCGAGAGCAAGCCTGGCATGCCGCACCTCGGCGAAGCGCGCGCGGCGGTGCTGACCGCCCACGCCCGGCTGCCGGTGTTGTGGCTCGGCGGCATCACGCCGATGCACGCCGCGCGCATCGCGGCCCTGCCAGCACCCCACCGCCCGATCGGCATCGCCGTGCGGTCGGCGCTGATGGCGGCCCAGGATCCGCAGTTCGCGGCCGCGGCCCTGCTGGCGGCACTCGGCTCCGGCGTCGCCGATTCGTGAGCGGCGCGCTGTGGCCTCGGCGCGCCCGATGCGCGATGCTGTGGCCATGGCGATCAGCGGCACGGTGCCCAGTGGACGCCGGGTCGGCTTCGACCCGGTGCCACTCGCGCGTTGGCTGAAGCGCGCCACCTGGGTGCTGGGCATTGCCGCCACCGTGGTGTTCTTCTCCTGGTACGGCAGTGCCCGCGTGCCGCTCGGCATGAACACCCTGGCCGACGTGCCACCCGGCGCGTGGTGCATCGTCGACCGCCGCGCCAGCGCCGTGCAGCCGGGGCGCGCCGTGTTCGTCGCGGTGCCGGACCTCGGGGTGCTGCTGAGTCGGGTCGCGTCGATCGACGGCGACACCGTGCGCATCGAACACGACGATCCGCAGTGTGGCTGGCCGGATTCGCGCGGTTTCGGCGCCGTGCCGCGGGCCGCCGTGCGCAGCACGGTGCTGGTGGCGTTCCCGCCGGCGAGGCGCGGATGAGCTCCGACCTCGGCCGCGAACGGCGTTTCACCGCTGGCTTGGCGCGGTTCTTCGGTGCCCCCCGCGACCTGTGGGTGGGCATCGGCGACGATGCCGCGGTGGTGGCGAACCGCGCCGCGAACAGTGTGCTGTGCTGCGATCCCGTGGTCGAAGGCGTGCACTTCACCGCTGCCGAGCCCCTCGCATGGGTGGGCCGCAAGGCCGTGAACCGCAACCTCTCGGACCTGGCGGCGATGGGGGCCACACCCGACTGGCTGCTGCTGTCGCTGGTGCTGCCGCGCAGCTTTCCGGCGCGCCGCCGGCTGGAGTTGCTGCGCGGCGTGCGAGCCGCCGCGCGCGCTGGTGGCGCCACGGTGGTCGGCGGCGACGTGGCGGTCGGTCCAGGGCCCCTGGTGGTCACGGTCACGGCCATCGGGCATCTGCCTGGGCGCGCGCTGACCCGTGGCGGGGCCAGGGTCGGGGACACCCTGCACACCACGGGGCCACTCGGTGGTTCGCGCGCGGGGCACCACTTGCGCTTCCGGCCGGCTTTGGCGGCTGGTCGCTGGCTCGCGGCACAGCCTGCAGTGCACGCCGCCATGGACGTGAGCGACGGGCTGTTGCTCGACCTGGCCACCCTGTTGCGCGCGAGTGGCTGCCGTGGGGCCGAACTCGACGCCGCAGCCGTGCCGATCCGCACCGCGGCCAGGGTGGCCGCGCGGGGCGATCGCACGCGAGCGTTGCACCTGGCGCTCGGCGACGGCGAGGACCATGTGCTGCTGTGGGCGCAGCGGCCTGGGGCCTTGGCCGCCGGCGGGCCGTTGTCGGCCCGGGCCAGGCGGCCGATCGGTCGGGTGCTCGGCGTTCCCGGACTGTTCTTGCGGCACGCCGACGGCCGGCGCGAACGCCTCACGCTGCGGGGGTTCCAGCATGCCGTCGGCTGAGGGGGTGGCGGTGCTCGCCGACGACCCGGCGGCGACCGAGCGGTGCGGGGCCTGGTTCGGCACCCGGCTCTTGCCTGGCGACACCGTGGGTTTGGTCGGCGACCTGGGGGCGGGCAAAACCACGTTCGTGCGCGGGCTTGGCCAGGGCTTGGGGCTGTTCGACCCCGAGGCGGTGGCGAGTCCGACCTACCTGCTGGTGGTCGAACACGAGGGCCGCGTGCCCTTGGTCCACGCCGACGCCTACTTGCCCGGCAAGCTGGCGGGCTTCCTGGACGATGGTGGGCTCGAGTACTTGCTCGAACGGCGGGCCGCGGTGGTGGTCGAGTGGGCGGACCGGATCCGTAACATGCTTCCAGAGAACACTTTGTGGATTCATCTGGAGAGCCTTCCACAGGGCGGGCGACGGCTCACGGCGGTTGCGGCCGACGCCACGGCCTTTCCCTGGCTCGTCGAACTGCCGAAGATCTGGGTCTGAGCCCAAGGTGGTGCGGCCGAAGAATTGCGGCTTGCGCTGAACCGCCTCGTGCTCCGTGCCGTTCTGGCGCTGCCAAGCCATTTCGGTCGTCCCGCGTCCCGTTTCCAACAGCTCCGAAGGCATCTGTGTCCGACCTGCCCCGAACCGAAGCGCCTGACCTGCTGCAGCGCCACTGCGCGGGCGACGCCGGGGCGTTCCGTGCGCTGGTCGACACCTACCGGGACCGGCTGCTGCAGTTCTTCTTTCGGCTGTGCTGGGATCGCGACCGCGCCGAGGATCTGACGCAGGATCTGTTCTTGAAGCTGCTGTTGGCGAGCAAGCGGTACCGCCCCGAGGGGCGGCTCGGCACCTACATCTACCGACTCGCCACCAACGTCTGGATCGACGAGTACCGGCGGGCGCGGCCGCGGCCGAAGCTGTATTCGTTCGATCAGGCGGTGTTGCCGAGCGGGGACACGCCGAACGCGCCGGACGTCGCCGGACCCGATCGGCAGCCGGTGTTGCTCGCCGCCGAAGGGGAAGAGCGGCAGCGTCTGCGCGCCGCCCTGGAACGCTTGACCGAGCCGCATCGTTTGGTGTTCGAGCTCGCGGTCTATCAGGAGCGGCCGTACGGCGAGATCGCCGAGCTGCTGGGCATTCCCCTCGGCACCGTCAAGTCGCGCATGCACAACGCGGTCGCGGCCCTGAAGCAGATGCTCGGTGCACCGGGTGTTCTCGGCGAAGGGGGGGCGGCCGCCGCAGCGCCGGCTCGGGACCACACCGGCACCGCGGCGTCGCCGCGGCGTGGCGGAGGTGCGCTGTGAGGGGCGACGAGGCTGATGGCCGCGACGAAGAGGGGGCCGCCGATGCCTCGGCTGGGTTTTCTCCCTCGGCTGGGTTCTCTCCCTCGGCTGGGTTCTCTCCCGGCGCCGACTGGACGGTGGACTTGGCCTTGGGCCAGGCGTCGCCGGAGCAACTGGCAGAGTATCGCCGCGAAGTGGCGCGGGATCCTCTGGCTGCGCTGCAGTTCGCCGAGACCCTCGATCTGTTCGAACGCTGCCGCCAAGCCACGGTCGCGCCGAGTTTTGCGTTCGCCGGCAAGTTGCACGACGTGGTGTTGCGCGCCGAGCGCCTGGGCCGGTTTCGCGGCGTGCGGCGGCCGGCGCCGCGTTGGCCGGGCTGGCTTGCGGCTGCCGCCGCCGTGGCCACGTTCGCTCTGCTGCGAGCCCTTGCCCCCGAGCTGCCGGTTGTGGCGGTCGTCGCGGTGGCCGCTCCCGACCCGCTGGTGCCTGCGGCGAGTCGGCCAGCAGCAGTGGGGAATCAGAATCGTGCGGGGGCTGAGGGCGCACCTGGGCAACCCGCGGCTGTGACCCCAGTCGAGCTGCCGTTGCGCACGCGCGCGGAGGTGGCCTTCGACCAGTCCCTGGCGCAGATCCGGCGGCGGCTGGACGTCGAAGGGCTGCGCGCCGCCGAGCAAGAGTTGGCGCTCGGCTTGGCTGCGCCGAGCGATGCCCTGGCCCGGTGGGTCGACGGGCACAACGCACTGGTGCTGCTGCAGCGGCGCGGCGAATGGCAGCACGAGCCGGCGAGCGGCCTGCGCAGCACTTCCCCGTCGGGGGCCACGCTGTTGGCCAGGATCGACGGGCTGCGCGCGGCCGTGGCTGCCGATCTCGACGCGCAGCTCGCCGCCGGACCGGACGCGTCGTTGCCCGATCTGGTGCTGTCGGCGCGTGCACTGTGGCGCGCTGGCCTCGACCGGGCCGCTGGGCAGCGCATCGCGGCGGCGACGCGGCTGGTCGCCGATCGGCTCGGTACACTGCGCGGCCCTGAGTTGGTGGGTGGCTTGGCGCTGGTGTTGGAGGGCTCGGCCGGGGCCGCGGTTGGTCTCGACGCCGCCGCTCGTGCCGGCCAGCGTCTGCTCGACGAGCTGTTGCAGGCCGACCCCGAAGCATGGGGGCGGCGCCTGCCCGAATTGCTGCAACGTCGCGTGCCGGTGGCCTCGCTCGCCGAGGCCGGCCGGGTGTTGGCCTTGCTGCCAGGGGTCGGACTGCCGCCCAAGCCCTGCCTCTTGGCGCGGCGCCTGGTGCTCGGTGTGTTGCGTGAGCGGCGCGCCGGCGAACGTGGCCCCGAGCCGCTGGCGGCGCTGGTCTACGGCTTTGCCGACTTGCTGGCCGAGGGCGAGCGCGACCAGTTCGAGACCGAGCTGCGCCGTTGGCATCCGGCGCGGTTGTGGCCCGACCATCAGACCGTGCAGCAGTTGGCGTGTGGCATCGAGCCGGGGCGGCTGGGGCACACCCGATTGCTCGGCCAGTTGCGGCGCCTGTGCGCGGTTCCCGAGCCGAGCGACGTGGGTGGACGCGCCGGGCTGTTGTGGTGTCTGTGCACGGCGCTCGATCTGCCCGCGGCGACCGCCGCGAGTGGCGAATGAGCAGCGGGCGTGACAGGATTCCCGCGGCGGATCCGCGGTGGCCGGTGCTGCGGTTGTTCGATGCGTATCTGGCCCGGCATCCGGAAGAGGCCGCGTTGGTGGCCCGTTTCCGCGAGTTCGTGCTCGGGCATCCCGATTGCCTGTGGCGCACCTGCTTGGTCGGGCACGTCACGGCCTCGGCATGGATCGTCCGCCCCAATGGGCGGCAGGCGCTGCTGACGCACCATCGCAAGCTCGGGCGTTGGCTGCAGCTCGGTGGCCACGTCGATGGCGAACCGCACGTCGAGCAGGCAGCGCTGCGCGAAGCGGTCGAGGAGTCGGGCATGGCGCACTTCGAGCTGCTGGGGCAGGCAACCGGACTCGTGCCGCTCGACCTCGACGTGCATGCCATTCCGGCGCGTGCTGCGGAGCCGGCCCACGACCACTGGGACGTGCGGTTCCTGCTGCGCGCTGCGCCTGGGCAGGAGTTGGTGGTGTCCGACGAGTCGCACGACCTGCGCTGGTTCGACGCAACGGCACTGCGGACCGTCACCGACGAGGAGAGTGTGCTGCGCCTCGCGCGCAAGGCGGAGCGCTGGCTCGCTTGAGTCGGCGCCCGCGCCGGATCGCCAGGAATCCCTGACCTGCGCGGTGCGCTGCGGCCGAAAATGCCGCCATGCACGAGCCTCAGCGATCCGGTGCCTCGCCGCCCAGGCGTTCGCGGTTGCATCGCCGACTCGGGTTTGTCCTTTGCGCGGCGCTGGTGCTGTGGCTCGCCGGGCAGGGGCTGGGCTGGTTCGGCAGCGACGCGGACTCGTTCGCAGTTCCGCAGGGAGAGCCTGAGGCGGCGCTGCCCGCGGTGCGCGGGCTTGGGGCGGCGCGGGTGGTGGTGCCGGAAGCTGCTGCCGCGGCCGCCGTGCCCATGGCCCCGAGCCGGACTGGCGACCAGGGGGGGCGGGAGGGTGCCGAGCAGCTTCCGGCGCCTGGAGTAGCGCCCGCGGCGAGCCCGGCAGGTGAGGCCGCGCCGGTGCAGGGGGGTAGCCCTGCGCCGCCTGCGCCTGCTGCCGCGGCCACGGCTGCCGATGCAGCCGAAGGGCTCGACGACGCGGTGGCCACTGGGGCTTCCTTGGTGCGCTTCCTGGTGGCCGAGCGGCGGCACGCGCGTGGCGAGGCAGCTCTGGCGGCGCTGACGGAGGTGGCCAATGCCACGCCGTCGGGGCGAGCCACGGTCGCCATCCTGGCTGCCGAACTCGATGCCCTGGCCAAGGCGTTGGTCGACGAGCTCGCGGCGGCGCTCACGGCAGGGCAGGTGCTGCTGGCGGCCGACCTGTGGTCGCGTCTCCGTGGTGTGGGCGACCGGCCACCGGCCGAAGTGGCCCAGCGCCTTGCCGCGCAGGGCCTCGAATTGTTGCTGCGGCCCCTGCCCAGTGCTGCGGTGGGCTCGGTGGGCGATGAGCCGGTGCCGCTCCCGCGCCAGCGACGAGTACGGGTCGCCGGTCTCGGCCTGGCGCGGCTCCTGCGCTGGGAAGCGCGCCAAGCCAGTGTCGATGCCGGGAACGGCACCTTCCCGGTGGTGCCGCACCACGATCTCGAGCCCATCGACGCGACTGCGGACGAAGCTGTGGAGATGGGGTGGGCGGCTGGCTGCGGTGGAGCGTGGGCCATGGCGCGGTTGTGGCTCCTGTGCGCGGAGCGCCGCGCTGGTCCGGGCGGGCTCGGGGCGCGGGCGGTGTCGCTGCGCGCGGTTTGCGGTGGCTGAGGTCGGGGGCTCAGGGACCGTGCTCAGCCGGTGCTGGGCAGTTCGTGCACCGAAAGCAGGCCGCGGCGGCGCCAGCCGAGGGTGAGCAGCCAAGTGCGTGGGGGAGCCACCGGCGGGGGCAAGGCCGCGATGCCGCGCACGGTGATGGACTCGACGAAGCCGTCGAACCACGGCGCGGAGGTGTAGACGTCGAGCGCCTGCGGCACGGTGACGGCGCGGCCCTCGGCAGCGTGTTTCTTGCCGTTCGCGAGCACGTAACACAGGGCAGAGCGCACCGCGCGTGGTGTGGTCAGGGTGCGGTCGTGGTAACGGTCGGCGAACAGGCTGCCGCGGCGCTGCCAGACCTTGTTGAGCGCGCGTGCGATGCGGATCAGGAGCCCCTGCACGGCGCGCGCCAGCGCCTCCCGGTCCTCGGCCTCGGCGATCAGGTGCAGGTGGTCGTTGAGGATCGCGAAGTGGGTGAGGCGGAACGCTTTGCCGGTGCGCCCGGCGCGCTGCTTGGCTTGGGCGAACG
>JAEUHP010000010.1 GCA_016795295.1 Planctomycetota bacterium
AGATACACGCTCAGCGACGCACTGGCGGTGCCGCCCGCCCAAGTGCGGATGGAGCCGCTGACCGAGGCGACCCTGAGCGCGGAATCCACCCGGGCCGCAACGTTGCAAGCCAGGTTGAGGTTGGCTTGTGCGCGGATCTCGATGTGGACCGGACCGATCAGATGGATGTTCTGCCGGTAGGTGGGCGAAGTCATCGTCAGCGAGTCGGCGAGTTCGACACGCCCACTTGCAGTCGATCGCTCTGCGGTCGCGATGCCGAAGAACTCGCGCCGAACCACGGCGTGGTTGTTGCCAGAGCCGCGCACGGTGGCAACCGCGCTGGTGTCGGCGACGTCGAGTTCGCGGCCGAGCACCTTGATCGTCGCGGCGCCGCGCAGCACCGCGCGCGCGTAGTCGTAGGTCGAGGCGATCCGGCTGTCGAACACCTGCGCACTGGCGTTGACGGTGATCGAGCCGCCGAGATGCTGGTTACCGTACTCGCGGTTGGCAGAGCCGGAGACCGTGCGGTAGACACCGGTGCCGATCTGTGCCGTGAGGCCGGTGCATGGCGCGGCCATGGCGGCCAGCAGGGTCAGGGAAGCGCAGATGCGTCGCACAGAGATTGGGTTGGCTTTCATGTTGGTTGTGGGTCGGTGAGGGAGCCAATGGCTCCACTCCGAGGAACACCGCTGCTCGAGGCGACCGAACACCGATTCCTCAGGATCATCTGGGCGACAAGTTGGTGGTTCGTTCGCCACTCACCTCGCCGAGGCCTCTGCGCCCCGGTGCCGCGGCCGCGGCAGCACTGGATGGCGTACCACGTCGTCTTGGCGCCGGCGTCGGGCCGGGTGGCCACGACCCACGCCCCCGTGCGGCTGGCACGGGTTTTGGAGGGGATCCGGTTCGGCGCCGGGGCAAGCGGGCTGCCTGGCTTCGCCTAGCCGCGAACTGGGTGCTTGGTTCGCCCGCGCATGGGCTTGGCCACGGGCCGCTCTGATCGCCAATGGCGAGGGATCCCGGCCCTGGCGGTGCTTGGGACGTCGAAGCCTCCCAGCCGAAGCCGCCGAGAGCTGACCCCGGCGGCAAGCCCCTCCCCGCCCGCCTTGGCCGGTTCGCTACCGCGGCCTTTGCCGCTGTACAGCAACGGATGCCGAACCACCTCGCCCCACCGCCCCGCACCTCCCGCGACCGACGGGGCACGGTTGCGCCCGGTCGTCGGGTAACCTTGTGGACCATGGCGGTCCCCCCGTCGATCCACGACCTGCTGCAGCGCTGGCACCGCGGTGACGCGGCGGCGCTGGCGGCGCTCGTCGAAGCGACCTTGCCATGGCTGCAACAGCACGTCGAACGGCGCTGCGGCGCCTTCCTGCGCGGCCTCGGCGATCCGGCCGACTACCTGCAGGACGCCCTGCTGGACTTCCTGCGCGACGCACCGCGGTTCCAGGTGCGGGACGAAGGGCAGTTCCGCGCCCTCCTGGCCCGCGTGCTCGAGAACACCCTGCGCGACAAACACGACTGGTTCCGCGCCAAGCGCCGCGACCTCGCGCGCACCGCCGGCATGCCCAGCGACAGCGTGCTCGACCTGCAGTCGGGCGCCATGCTGACGAGCACGCCGAGCCGCGGCGCGGTGCGCGAGGAGCGGCGCGCCTGGGTGCGGCTGGCGCTCGAACTGCTCGAGCCGGAGGACCGCAAGATCATCCTGCGCCGCGACTACGAACAGCGGCCGTTCGCCGAGATCGGGGCCGAACTGGGCTTGGCGCCGGATGCCGTGCGCATGCGCTGGAACCGGGCCGTGGCCCGCCTTGGCCAGGCGATGTTGCGCTTGCGGCAGGGTCAGGTGCCCGAGGGTGGTGGAGGCGACGATGCCGGGGCCTGAACCTCTGGACGGCGACACGCGGCGTGGTGCACCGGATTCGGCCGAACGCCTCGAGCGCGCCCTGGATCTGTTCGTCGGGCACTGTGAAGCGGGGCGCGATCCCGCCGAGCTGCTGCATGCGCATGCGGACCTGCGGGACCTGCTCGAGCCCCTGCTCGAAGGTGCCGGTGCGGCGCCTGCTGCCGCGCCGGCTGCCGGCGGCGACGGCGCGGCGGAACGCGTGCTCGGCGATTTCCGCTTGGTCCGCGAACTCGGCCGCGGCGGCATGGGCATCGTCTACGAAGCCTGGCAGCGCACGCTGGACCGCCGCGTGGCGCTCAAGGTGCTGGCGCCGGCTCTGGCCGCGAGCCCGGGGGCCGTGGCGCGGTTCCGCCGCGAGGCGTCGGCGATGGCGCGCCTACGCCACCCGAACGTGGTCGAGGTCTACGGTTTCGGCGCCGAGGGCGAGCAGCATTGGTTCGCCATGGAGCTGGTGGTGGGTGCGCCCCTGCACCGGTGCGCCGCGCAGTTCGCTCCGCCAACTGCGGCGGTGGCCCTGGTCGCCCAGGTGCTCGAAGCCCTGGTGCACGCCCATGGCCAGGGCCTGGTGCACCGCGACGTCAAGCCGGGCAACGTGCTGGTGCGCAACGACGGCAGCGCCGTGCTGACCGACTTCGGGCTCGCCCAGCTCAGCGAACTGCCGAGCGTCACTGCCGACGGGGCGTTCCTCGGCACGCTCGACTATGCAGCGCCCGAACAGGTGCGCGGCGAGGCGGTCGATGCGCGCGCGGACGTGTGGTCGGTCGGGGTGGTGTTGGCCGAGCTGCTGACCGGGAAGCGGCCGTTCGCGCGGCCGAGTTCGGTTGCCACACTGCGGGCGATCCTGACCGAAGAGCCGCCGTCGCTGCGCCGCCACGGCGTGGCCGACCGCGACTTGGCGGCGATCCTCGCCAAAGCCCTGCACAAGGAGCCGGCGCGGCGCTATGGCGCGGCGGCGGAGTTCCTGGCCGATCTGCGCGCCTGGCAGGTGGGTGGTCTGGTGCGCGCGCGGGCACCCGGCTTCGGCGAACGCGCGCTGCGGTGGGCGCGCCGCGAGCCGTGGCGGGCGACGGCGGTGTTGGTGGTGCTGCTCGCCGCACCGGTGGTGACCTGGTCGGTCGCCCATGCGGCGCAAAACGCGGAGCGACTGGCCGTGGCCGCCCGTGCCGAGCAGGCGGCTGAGCGCGAGGCCGCTCTGGGGGAGGCATGGTTCGCCTATGCCGAGGAGGCGGCGCCGCGTGGGCTCGCGGCCTTGGCGCGGTTGCCTGAAGACCCCACGGATCTCGAAGTTGCCGTGGTGCGCGCCCTGCTGCTGGTGCGCGACGGGCAGCGCGAAGCGGCTGAGACCGTGCTGCGTCCGTTCGCTGCGCAGCGTGCCGGCGCCCTGGCGCTGGCCATGCTGGCTGCCGCACCGCCCGACGACCGCGAACTCCTGGAGGCGTCTGCGACCTCGGCGATCGAGGCTTTCGTGCTGGGCAACGCCGCCTATGCCCGCGCGATCGCCGGGGTGCTGCCCGAGCCGCACTTCCGCGCCGCGTGCCGGCACTTCGGCACCGCGGTGGCCATGGCCGGCGAGGTGCGGGCTCCCTTTCTGTTCTGGTGGATGGTCGCCGCCGCCCGGGCCGCGGATGGCGGTGCGTTCGCGGCTGCGTTCGCGGCCTACCAGGGGGCCATGCCGCAGAGCCGCGGTCTGCAGGTGGCTGCGGTGGTCTGCGCCAGTACCATCCCGGTGGCGCGTGGTCTCGAATTGCTGCAAGGGGTCGATTTCACCGAGTCGCCGAAGGCCCAGCTGGCCTTGGCCTTGCTGCAGCTCCGCGCCGGCAAGCTCGCCGAAAGCGAACGCGCCTACCGCGCCGGACTCGCCGCCGACCCCGGCAATGCCAGGGCTTGGAGTCAGTTCGCCGACGTGCTGTTCCAGCAGCAGCGTTACAAAGATGCGCTGGCTGCGGGCCGGCAGTGGGTGGCTGTGCAGCCGAACGACGGCGCGGCCTGGAATCGGGTCGGCACCTCCGCCCTGCTGGCCGACCAGCCGCGTGAGGCGCGCGAGGCGTTCGCCAAGGCGGCCGAACTCGATCCGCGGTCCTACAGTGCCCGGCAGAATCTCGGTCTGGTGCTCGCCGATGCGGGCGAGACCGAAGCGGCGCTGCAGTCGTTCGCGGTGGCGGCAAAGCTGGCGCCGAACGAGGCGGCCCCGTGGCAGCACACGGCCCGCGCGCTGCGCCGGCTCGGGCGCCGCCAGGAAAGCGCGGTGGCCGAGATCCGTGCCCTGCAGGCGGATTCGAGCAACTGGAAGCAGTGGCTCGCGGTTGCTGTCGCGCTGGCCGACGGGGGCTGGCACGACGCGGCGTTGCCCTACTGCGAACGGGCCGTCGAACTGGCGCCGCAGCAAGCGCGTCCACACTGGCAACTGTCGGCGATCCTGCTCGACCAGCCGCAGCCCGATGCCGCGCGCGCCCTCGCCGCGGCGCAGCGGGCGTTCGAGCTGTGCCAGGGCAAAGAGCCGCGTGCGGTCTGGGGGCTCGCCGTGGCCGAGGTCGCCAATGGTCTGCGGCAGGCCGCGATCGGCCACTTGGAGCAGTTGTTGGCCCTCGACCAGGGCGTGTCCGCCGAACTGCGCGAGCGCGCGGCGGCGCAGCTCGAGACCCTGCGCGCGGGTCGGTGACGAGGTCCCGGCGCAGCCGCTGGCTGCGCCAGGGTTCGTCCGCTCACAGCGCGCCGATCGCGATCGCCAGCGCGTTGGTGCTGGTGAGTGCCGTCGGTTGGGCGGCCAGGTTCAACTCGACGCCCACCTGCTGGATGCGCAGCACCGTGCCGACGAAGGCCGTGCCGCTCGGCATGCCGATGGTCTGCACCACACTGCCGCCGGTCGGCAGCAGCAAGAGCGACACGTCCGCCGAGACCAGCAGGTCGCAGCCGGCCACGCCCAACGGGCTCAGGGAGTTCAGCGGCAGGCTGGTGGCGGCGAAGCCGACCAGGCCGAACGCCAGCGCGTTCGCCGGGTAGCCGGTGCCGGTGGCCGCGAACGTGCGCGTGGTCCACGGCAGGGTGTCGGCGGTCAGCGCGAGCGGCCCAGCGCTGCCCGTGCAGCCCGCGCCATAGCTGGTGGCGGTGGCCATGGCCGTGGCCTGGTACTGGTAGACGCTGTAGGTGGGGCGGCTGCCGCTGCGCACCGGATCCTGGCCACAGGCCTTGTAGACCTTGCCGGTCGCCGCGACGAAGCCACCGAAGTAGCGGCTGATGCGGCCGATCACCGCGTCATTGTTGTTGAACGGCGTGGTGCCGGTGGTCGGGCTGGCGTAGATCGTCCAGCTGTTGGTGAAGCTGTCGAACTCGCTGGTGTAGTTGGTCGGCGAGCCGCCGTAGCTGCTGCCGTAGAGGAAGATCTGGTTGCTGGCGATGGTATGGCCGTTGCCGCCCTGGAGCACCAGCCGCGAACGCAGCGGATCGTAGACGGCTTGGTTGCCGAGCGAGGACGCCGGGAAGGTGGTGCCGGTCTGCGACACCACGTCGAAGTTGCTCAGCAGCGACCAGTCGGTGCCGGTCCAGCGCCAGACGTCGAGGAAGCGGATCTGCTCCAGCACGTTGTTGGCGTTCAGGATGCTGTTGTCGCTGCCGCCGCACAGCAGCACGTCCTGGAACGCGTCGGTTCGGGTCACCATGCTGTGCAGGGAGCGCGCCGGCGGCGTGGTGCTGGGCGTCAGTTGCTGCCAGTTGCCACCGAGCAGCAGCCAGGTTTCGTTGCTGTAGGTGGGCGGCGTCGGCGGCGTGGTGGCGGGCGGGATCGCCGTTTCGCCGCCGAACAGCACCATGCCACCGGTGGCCGGGTCGAACGCCATGGCCGCCCAGCGCCGCGCCGACGGTGCGTTCGCGGTCACCAGGTTGGTCCAGGTGTTGGTGGACGGATCGTACTCCCAGGTGTCGTTCAGCAGGGTCGGTGTCGCACCGCGGGTGTCACCACCGAACAGGACCACCTTCTGGCTCAGCGGATTCCAGGCGATGCAGGCGCGGCCGCGCGCCGCCGGCGAACCCACCGCACCATCCGGGATCAACTGGGTGAACGTGCCGGCGAGCGCGTCGAACGCCCACAGGTCGTTGGCCGTGGTGGCGGTGTTGTTGCCGAGGCTGCCGCCGAACACGTAGAGGTGCGTCTGGCTCGCCGCACCTGGGTTGTCGCAGCGGAACGTGGCGTTGGGCGTCGGCGTGCCGGTGGTGGCGCCGGTGCTGAGGCCGGCCGAGGTCACCGCGGTCCAGGCGGCGCGGGGCGCGGTGCGCGCGACCAGGGTCGGGGCGGGAAGCTGGGCCAGTGCGGAACCGGCCAGCAAGGGGAGGAGGATTGCGGTGGAGCGCATTAGGATTGGGTGCAGGCGAAGCTTGTGCCGGCAAGGCGACGGAACGCACCGATCGGCCAATGCAAATGCCGCCATTCCCGATGGCGTCCGGGGTTCATGGCAGCGCCTCAGGGCCACCAAGCTGGCCCCGGAGACGGCACCCCGCTCACGGCAGGAACTTGTGCGCTTCCTTCAACTTCTGCGGCAGGTACTCTTCGATCACGAAGTTCAGACCGTGCTTGGCCAGCGCCTGCTGCTCGGCGCGTTTGCCGGATTTGAGCATCATCTCGATCGCCCGTTGCCACTCCTTGTGCGCCTGGAAGAACGGGTCGTTCTTCAGCATGTCCTGGGCGCGTTTGATGTCGACGTCCTTGAGGTCGTGGGTCGGCAACTCGTAGTCGACGATGTCCTGCGGCGACACACCGAGGAAGTGGGCGTGCGGCACGCAGAAGAACTGGTTCAGGTGCACGGCGTTGCCGGAGCCGACCTTCAGCGTGCGGTAGATGTTGCTGAACGCGTAGGGATCGCAGTCGTTGAACGCGTAGACCGGCAGCTTGTGCTCGTCGCTGAGTTTGCGCACGAAGCGCCGGGTGGCGCGCGTCGGCACGCCGGCGGTGCCGATCAGGATGCAGTTCGCGGTCTTCCAGTAGCTGTGCTGCGAGAGGCGTTCGAACATGCCGATGGTTTCGATCACCAGCACGAACTTGGCCTTGGTCTCGAAGCCCAGGTGTTCCACCGAGGTCGGAATCGAGTAGGCACCCGAGCCGAAGCCGGTGCAGTCGATGCGCAGGGCCCGGCCCGAATCGCGGTCGCGGTCGAGCACCACCAGTTGCCCGGCGACCTTGCCGCCGTGTTCGTCGGCCTTGAAGCGCAGGTGTTCGCGCATCACGCCTTCGAGGGAGAACAAGGCCTCGATGTCGTCCATCGCCGCGTCCGACTCCGGCTGCTCGTCGAACTTCGCTTCCTCCCAGTTCTTCGACACGTAGTACGCTTCTCGTTTGGTGGCGAAGTCGTCCTCGTCGACGAGCTGCTTGGACAGCGCCATCATCTTCAGCGTCTGCGTGAACGACTTCACGGTGTTGACCGTCAGGGTGCGTTCGACGCGGGAGCGGCCCATCACGAAGTAGCCGTCCTTCTTGTCGTAGCGGGCGTTGCGCAGCGAACGGTCCGGGAACTTCAGCTCGGGCTTGTCCTGCTTCTGGATCCGGGCATGCACGTGTTCGGCGCACGCCGCGATCTCGCGCAGGGTGACCTTGTCGAGGGGCGACAGGGGGCCGCGTGCCTTCTTCGGCTGCGGCTTCGGAACGAATTTCTTGCTGCTGGCCATGGGTCGTTGCGATCGGTTTGCGGTGGCTGGATGGTGCGTCGCGCCCGAAGCCGTTGTCCGCGTTGCAGCGGCTCCGGTGAGATCGTGAGGTGCGCCGCCCGCAACGCGGGCGGGCCCGCTCAGAGCTTGCGCGACTTCTCGAGCACGGTGGTCAGGTTGTCGCGGGCCTTCTGCACGTCCTTCTCGTCGAGCTTCAGGATGTCCTGCAGCGCGACCACCAGGTGCGGGATGTAGGTCTCGATGTAGTTGCGCTTCTTGAACTCGTTGGCGAGCTTCTTGCCCTTGCGCACGTAGCTGCCGAGCTTGCGGCCGCATTCCATCAGTGCGAGGCGCAATTCGTCGCGGATCTCGTCGTAGCTGGCGATCGCCTCCTTGGACTCGCTGGTGAACGGCACCCAGACCGAAGCGATGTGCACGAACACCACCATCGGGCCGATCGGCAGGGCGCCGCGCGGCTGCTGCATGCCGTAGTTCTTCCAGTTGGTGTCGATCACGGCCTTGGTGATCGCGCACGCCGACTGCTGGAACACCAGCGGCACGCGGTTGGCGAAGCGGATCAGCCGCACCGGCTCGTCGGCGGCGCCCATCAGCGCCTCCTGGTTCTCCGGCTTCTTCTTGGCGACCTCGACGATCTTGCCCGCGTCGGTCATCTGCAGCGTGTCGCCGGGCTTGCCGTAGGCGATGCCGACTTCGACGGCGAACGGCCGGCCGCGGTAGACCACCGGCTTGCGCGAAGTCGCCACGTAGAAGTCGGCTTCGACCTCCTTGCGCAGGCCGGTGAGGATCAGCTCCTCGCCGATCGGTGCGATGCACGACAGGGGCGGCGCCATGATCTTGGTCGCGTCGATCGCGGCCTTGAGCTTCTGCACGCCCTGGGTGTCCAGCCGGCGCGGGTTGCTGTCCGGGTTGATGCCGGCCCCGGCGCAGATCTCCTTGGCGACGCTGGGGCCGACGCGCGAGAAGTCCTGCTGCAGGAACGCACTCACGGTGCGGTTCTCGCTGTCGGCGATCATCTTCATCAGGATGCCGAGTTCGACGCCGTGCGGATGCGGCTTGATCTCCTCGACTTCCTTGGGCAGCTCCTGGGTGGCGCGCTGGTACTCGGTGACGTTGCCGTCCGGGTCGGTGTAGACCAGGTGCACGTGCGGGTTGGCGACCGCGCACAGCTTCAGGAACTCTTCGACGCTCTTCTGGCCGCGGCGGTACTCGCCTTCGAGGTCGATCGCCACCTCGGTGCCGTGGTCCTTGTCCCACTCGATCTGGCGCTCCGTGGACTCCGGGCGGTTGCGCGCGGTGTCGATGCGGATCTCGAACGCCATCGCCGCGGCCTTCTTGCCCGGCTTGCTGCGCACGCGCACCGGCGCACCGGTGGTGAGCTGGCCGTACATGCCCGCGGCGCTGATGCCGATGCCCTGCTGGCCGCGGCTTTGGCGCAGGCGGTGGAACTTGCTGCCGTAGAGCAGCCGGCCGAACACGTTCGGCACCTGGGCTTTGACGATGCCCGGCCCGTTGTCCTCGACCACCATGGTGAACTGCTTGTCGCTCTGGCCAACCCGCCGGATCGCCACGCGCAAGTCGGGCAGGATGCGGGCTTCTTCGCAGGCGTCGAGGCTGTTGTCGACGGCCTCCTTCACGGCGGTCAGCAGCGCTTTGCGCGGGCTGTCGAAACCGAGCAGGTGGCGGTTCTTGGTGAAGAACTCGCTGACCGAGATCTCCCGCTGCCGCTTCGCCATCGATTCCGCCGTGGCCCCGCCCTCGTCCTTCGGGCTCGGGGCCGCGCTCTTGGCGCGGCTGTCGTCTGGGGCGGCTTGGTTCTTGGCCGGCTTGCTTGGCGTCATGGTGGGATCATCCGCTGCGGCGAACAGACTCTGCTGACCTGGGTTGGTGCTCATGGCGTCGTCGTGGGCGAGCCGTCACAGCCCCGAGCCGGGCGATCCGGTGCCGCCGGACCTCGGCGGCAAGGCACGCCGGGGCCAGGATTGCCAAGGTTCGCCACTTTCGGGATGCGATGGCATCCGGTCCGGGTCCTGACCGACCTGGACGGCGGCACCATACCGGCGTCCAAGGCCGGGAACAGCAGATTCCGCGCTGGGTCGCCTCAGGTTGTGGCGACTGCCAGCGGCTCGGGCGAACGGCTCTTCGGCAGGCGGAACTCGAAGGTGGTGCCGAGGCCGGTTTTGCTGCGCACGTCGATGCTGCCGGCGAGTTGCTGCACCGCCGCCTGCACGGCGGCGAGGCCCACGCCGCGCCCGGACAGGGAGGTGACCTCGGTCCGCGTCGACAGGCCGTCGGCGAACAACGCTGCCACCAGATCCTCGTGCCGCGCGGCCGGCAGGCCCCGTTCGGCGGCCTTGCGCGCCACCGTGGTCCAGTCGATGCCGGCCCCGTCGTCGGTGCAGGTGATCACCACCTCGTCGCCGCGCAGGGCGGCGCCAAAGCGCAGGCTGCCGCGTTCGGGCTTGCCGCGGGCCAAGCGCACCTCGGGAGCTTCGATGCCGTGGTCGATGGCATTGCGCACCACGTGCACGAACGTGTCGAGGAACTCCTGCAGGCCTTCGGGGTGGTAGCGCAGGTCCTCGGCGTCGACGGTGACTTCGACGGCTTTGCCCAGGCGCTTGCCGACCGCGCGCGTCTGGCGGGCCAGGCGTTGCAGCGCGGTGCGGATCGGGTGGTAGCGCCAGGTGCGCGCCTCCTGCTCGATCTGGCGCGGCGAGGCCGCTTCGTGCAGGCGGGCCAGGAAGGCCTCGTACTCGCGCAGCGACAGGCAGACCCGGGCTTCGCCCCGTTCGGGCAGGAACGCGCCGATGCGCTCGACGCTCTGCTGCCACAGTGCGGCCAGTTCGGCGGCGAACTCGGCGAGGTCCCGGCCGTCCTGGACGCCGTCTTCGGCGCGGTGGCACAGTTCGGCGAAGCTGCCGAAGCCGTAGAGGGCCGCATTGCCCTTCAGGGTGTGCAGGCCGCGGCTGCGCAGCGCGGCGTCGTGGGTGGCCAGCGTTTCCCCCAGCAACTGCTGCATCTCGTCGAGGAACCGCTCGAAGTCGGCTGGATCGCGCAGCAGGTTGGCGACCACGTCCTGCACTTCGCGCGCTTCCTGCTCGGCCTGTTCGGCGGCGCGTTGCTCGGTCACGTCGCGGATCACCACCAAGTAGCCGTCTTGGCTCGAGTCGCCGAACAGCCGGAACTCCAGCTGGAAGTGGCGGCCCTGGTGCTCGCACCGGCGCGGCAGCTGGTCGACCAGCAGCTCGAACGGCAGGATGCCGTCCACCAGCTGCGACCACGCCAGCTCGAATTCGACGCGCTGCGCTTCGGTGGCGAACAGGTGGTCCCAGACCTTGCGGCCGGCGCTCGGACCGAACCACTGCTCGGCGCTGCGCGAGGCTCCATCGGCGATGGTGCCGTCCGGCAGGCAGGGCACCAGCCCGTCGCCGGTGCTGTCCAGCACCAGCTGCAGCCGGTCGCGGGTGCTGGCCAGGCGGCTCTCGCGATCGACGATCTGGGCGGCCATGCCGTTGAACGCCTGCGTCAGCTCGGTGAGTTCGTCGCGGCCCAGCTCGGGCACCGGCGTCGGTTGCCCCGCACGCAGGGCGGCCACGCCGCGCAGCAGCGCGCCGAGGCGGCGCAGCGGCACACTGGCCAGCCCCTGGGCGGCCAGGGCCAGCAACAGGCCACCCAGGCCCAGGGTCCACAGGGCGCTGTGCAGCACCGCGCGGCCTTGGGCCAGCAGCGGCCGCGGCCGGTCGATGCGCAACAGCGCCGTGGGCTTGCCGTCGAAACCTTCGAGCCAGGTGTGGCTGACCAGGGTCTGGTCGTCCAGCGGCTGGACCGCCACCGTCCCCAGGTCGGAACCGAGTTCCTGGCGCGCTCCGGCTTCGCTGGCATCGCCAGCCGGGCCGTGGCCCGGCCGCAGGGACACCCGCAGCCCGGTGAACTGCGCGAGGCGCGCCACCCATTCTTCGCCCAGGCGGGAGGCCGTGGCGAACCGTCCTGGGCGCTTGGGCGCGGCGCGGTCGGACTGCAGGGCTTCGCGGGCGGCCAGCAGCCACAGCGTGTCGCCGAAGGCGAACAGGCCAACCGTCGGTGCCCCCTGCCGGTTCATGCCGCCAGGGTCGAGCAGCGCCTGCCGCACCTGCGGGTCGGCCGCGGCCAGTTCGCTGCGAGTCGGGTCGAGGGCGGCCTCGGCGCACACCGCACCGTCGTCGGCGCGCACCGCCAGCACCACGTCCCATTGCAGCGCCGCCAGCGCCGAGGGCGTGAGGTTCTCCGCCGCGAACTCGGGATTCTCACCGGCGAGCAGGCGCGCCATGTCGTCCCACTCCGCCCAGTCGGTCATGCCGGTCACGTGTTCCTGCAGCATGGTGCGCACCACTTCGGTGGTGGCCAGCGTGCGTTCGACCGCTTCGCGCCGCTCGCTGGCGAGGAAGCCGCCCAGCACCCAATGGTCGGTGGCGAAGTAGAGGACCGTGGCGATGCCCGCAGTGCCGGCCAACACGGCGATGGCGATCTGGTGGCGGAGTTTCACGCAGCTTGTTCGGGAGGCCTGGGTCGCATCAGAACCACACCATCTCGCCTTCACGGGGGATCGGGCCCAGGGCCTGCAGCGAGCGGTCCAGGCGCAGGTCGTCGCGGGCCGTGAAGTCGAGCCACACCACGATCTGCCCGCCGCTCTCCGCGGCGAACACGACCCCCGGCAGGTCGCCGTTGCGGCCGAGCGGGGCAATGCGTTCGCCGCGCAGCACGATCGGCGTGGTCGGGTAGATCTCGACGCCGGTCGGCAGCAAGCGGTTCTTGATCCGGCCGAGCAGCTGGTTGGCGAGCTCGGCGAGCCAGTCGCGGTTGCTGGTGGTCGGCGTGGGCCGTGACGCCGCGATCGGCCCAGGATCCGCGGCGATCATCAGGGCCCCGGACAGGTCCGGGCCGGAGAAGCCGATCACGGCGCACAGTTCCGGTGGTTGTGGGCCGTGGGGCGAGCGCGGCACCTCGGCCAACGGCTGCCCGTAGGCCTTGAACAGGCTGGTGGTGCAGGAGAACACCAGGTTGTCGAGCGTCTCGGTCGCGGTCATGACGGCCCCGCGGCGGCCAGCTTTTGCACGGCAGCGGCCAGCAGCGGCGGCTTGAACGGTTTCACGATCCAACCCATGGCGCCGGCCTGCTTGGCGCGCTGCATCAGGGCCGGCTGGCCCTCGGTGGTCAGCATCAGGACCGGCAGCTTGGGCAGGCGACCTTGTTCGTGCAGTTTGTCGAGCAGTTCGAGGCCGTTCATGCGCGGCATGTTCACGTCGCACAGCACCAGGGACAGGTCGGCCGTGCTCTCGATGCAGGCCAGGGCCTCTTGGCCGTCGCCGGCCTCCAGCAGTTCGTAGCCGCTGCCGCCAAGAGCCTGGGCAACCTGCTGGCGCACACTCGGAGAGTCGTCCACGATCAGAATTCGCTTGCCCATGGTGCCTCGACGGATCGAGATCGTCCTGGGCCGGGCCGTGGCTTTAGGGGTTGGTCCTGGTGCCGTTGGGAGTGGCCGGAAGCCGAGGGCAAAGCGCCGTGAGCCACCGCGCCGGCGCCGTCGCTCAGGCGGTCAGCCACTCTGGCCGCGCCGCCGCCGCCAGGCCCAGGTGTTCGCATTCGCGCCAGTACCGCTCCAGGCCCGCGCGGTCCTCCGCGTCCAAGTCGTAGTGGGCCGCGCCGAAGGTGCCGTCGACGGCGCCCAGTTCGCGTCCGGCCGCACGCGCCCGCAGCAGGGCCGGGCGCAGCGCCGCCGCGTCGGCTTGTGGCGCGAGCAGCCACAGGGCGAAGACGAACGGCAGGCCGGTCCAACGCCGCCATTCGGCGCCCAGATCCCAGACCGCGCGTGCGCCGGGATCGGCGCGCAGCCCCGGATCGCCGATCAGCAGCACCACGTCGTGGGGCAGCGCGTCGGGGGTGGTGGTCGGCGCGATGGTCGCGAACTGCACGTCGGCCGCGACTGCGGCGGCGTGGACCCTGGCCAACAACAGCCGCAGCAACGCCACCGAGGTCGCCGAACTCTGGTCCAGGCCGACGCTGCGGATCGGCCGGTCGCGGCGCACGAACGCGCGCACCGAGCGGATCTCGTGTTTGCAGGCGATGCCGAGCTCTGGCACGACACGGTAGCCGGGGCGGCGGGCGGCCTCGATCGAGGACACCAGGGCGGCGTCGAGTTCGCCGCGGTGCAATTGGGCGATCAGCGTGGTCGGCGGCGCGGCCAGGAACTGCACGCTGGGGTCGCGGTCCAGCCCCGCGAGCAGCGGGGCACCGACGCCGTAGGGAACTCCGCCGATGCGGGGCAGCACGGATTTGTTCTACACTGGTCGCGACATGACGACACCAGTTTCTTCGCGGCGCCGCGGCACCTTCTGGCTCTGCGGCGCGCTGCTGCTGCTCGGCGGGGCCTACTGGGCCGCCACCAGCGGCGTGCGGGCCCACGTCGATGGTCTGATCGGCCAGCGGGTTGGCCAGCCGCTGCCCGAGTTCCGCCTCGTCGACCAATCCGGCGCCGAGTGGAGCACCGCCGCGCTGCGCGGCCGCCGTGCGGTGCTGCACTTCTTCCGCTCGCGCTGCCATTCGTGCCTGGCCGAGGTCGAGACGCTGCGTGCCTTCGAACGGGCGCTGCCGGCCGACGTGGTGCTGCTGCACGTGCTCACCGACGCCGTGCTCGGCTTCCCGGCCGCGGAGACGGCGGCCACCCTGGAGCGCTGCGGCTTCTCGGCCCCGGTGGTGCAGGCCGATCAGGCGCTGCTCGACAGCCTGCACCGCGCTGGCTGGGCGAACGTGACGCCGGTCACCTACGTGGTGGACGCGCAGGGCCTGGTGCGCGCCGGATTGCGTGGCCGCCAGGAGCCGGGCGCGGTCGAAGCGGCGTTGGCCGCCGCGCGCTGAGCGACGTGCTGCGCACCCGCGGCGGGCACTCGTGGCGGTCGTCGGCGCGGCTGGTCGCCGCCAGTCCGGAGCGTCGCGGTCACTCCGGATCGTCGAACGAGTAGCCGAAGAAACGCAGCGCCTCGGCGTCCTTCTGCGCGATCAGGTCGCGCAGGGCCGGATCGTAGTAGGTGCGCCAATGGCGGTGTTCGCTGGCGTTCTGCACCGGCAAGTCGGCGATCGCGGCCCGCAACGGCTCCGGCACCGCGGTGCACAGTTCGAACAGGCGCAGCAGTTCGCTGCGCAGCCGTTCGAACTTGCCGACCTGCACGAAGGCCACGTCGTGGCCGAGCATTTCGCGGATGGTCTGCGTGAACGGGCCCTCGCCGCGCTGCAGGGCGTCGCGGCTGTGCAGGGCGTTGCGCAGCGAGTCCTGGAAGCCGAGGCGCCCGCCGTCGGAGACTTCGAGGAAGAACGCGTCGCGGGTCTTCTGCTGGAAGTGGAACCACGACACGTACCACGCGTACGGATTGCGCACGATCGCCAGCCGCGGCAAGTGCTGGTGGCTGGCCGGGATCTCCGCCACCGTGGCGTGGTCGTGCCGGCGCTGGATCTGCCAGTCGGCGGGGGCGTGCTGCTCGAGCAGCACCCGCACGAAGTTGCCGCCGGTGCGCGGCACGTGCACGAACACGAAGTGGCGGGTCAGGTACACGCGGAGGATCTCGAGGCCACGGCGGATTGACCGGAAGCGGTCGCCGCAGCGCAAGCCCTTTTCGGCATTCGCAGCCAGCCAGCTCGCGCCGATCAGGGCGCTGGCACCGTCTGGCCGTGTGCGCCGAGCAGCCAGTGGCGGAACGCCTGCAGCGCCGGCAGTTCGGCCCGGGATTCGGGATAACACAGCCAGTAGCCCTTGCCAGTGCGGTGCGCGCTGCCGGCGAACGGCTCGACCACGGTGCCCTGGGCCAGTTCGGCGGCGACCACGAAGCGCGGCAGCAGCGCCACGCCGAGCCCGGCGAGCGCTGCCTGCAGCACCATGGTGTGGTGTTCGAAGCGCGGCCCGCGCCGGCCGTCGATCTGCGGCAGGCCGCGGGCCACGAGCCATTCGGTGAACGCCTGCGGCCGCGTGCTGAGCTGCAGCAGGGTGGCGCGCCGCAGGTCGGCCACTTCGCGCAGCGCGGTGCGGTCGCGGTACGCAGGGCTGCACACCAGCAGCACTTCTTCGTCCATCAGTGGGTCGAGGCGGCAGCCCGGCCAGTGCGGATCGCCGTAGTGGATCGCCGCGTCGAGGTCCTCGCTGGCGAAGTCGAACGGGTAGAGGCGGGTGGTGAAGTGCACCTGCACCTCCGGATGGGCCGCGGCGAAGCCGGGAAAGCGCGGCATCAGCCAGACCGTGCCGTAGGTGGGCAGGATCGCCAGTTGCAGCACGCCGCCGCCGCGCAGCAGGCTGCGCAGCTCGAGCGCGGCGGCTTCCAGGCGGTCGAAGGCGAAGCGCAGGTGCTGCAGGTAATGGTGGCCCGCGGGCAACAGGTGGATGCGTTGGCGTTCGCGGCGGAACAGGGGCGTGCCCAGGTGGCGTTCGAGCGCCTGGATCTGGCGGCTGATGGCGCTCTGGGTGCGGTGTAGTTCCCGTGCGGCCGCGGTGATGCTGCCGTGGAACGCGGCGGACTCGAATGCTTCCAAGGCGAGGGTCGGTGGGAGGCTGCGTGGCACTTCATGAGCATAGCGCATGAAGTCATGCAAAGACCTCGGGCCGGGGATCCGGACGGAAGCCTGCCGCATAGGCTACCTTAGGGTTGGCCAGGTTAGACTCTCCTGCTGGCCGCGCCCTTGCCCGCTTCGCCCATGATGCTCACCACGCATGTTCCCGCCGTCCAGGCCCTGCTGGCTGCCGCCCTCGGGGAGGGTCGCTCCCAGCGCCTCTGCCAGCAGCTCGAGCTGCCGGTGGGGCTGCCCGCCGCTGGCCCCGGCCGCAGCTCGCGCGCCGAGCTGGCGACCGCCCTCACGGTGGCCCTGTTCGGGGACGTGCAGGACCGCGTGCCGCTGGCGGCCGAATACGTGGCCGACCTGCAGCGCGCGGGCCGCAAGCTGGTGCTCGACCACGGTGCCTTGCGCACGGTGGCTGCGCCGTGTGGGGCCCTGCCCGCCGGCGATGCGGCGTTCCGCCGGCTGCTCGAACCGCTCGGCTTCGAGGTGGTAGGCGTGTATCCGCTGCCGAAGCTCGGCATGACCGGCCGCGCCTACGCACACCGCGACCTGCCGGAGGGCATCGCGCAGTTCTTCGTCAGCGAACTGCACCCCGAGCGCTTCTCCGCGCCGTTCCAGGCGGCGGTGCAGCGGGTGGTCGGCCACTCGCGCGACCCGCTGTCGGCGAGCTGCGCCGAGTTGCTCGATGCGCTGCAGCGCGACGGCAGCCTGCCGCTCGCCGCCGCGGCCCGGCTGCTGCTCGGCCTCGTGTCGTGCTTCGACCGCCAGCACGACGAGCCGACCATCGCCGACTACGAACGGCTGCTCGAGGAGTCGCCGGAGATGGCCTGGATCGCCACCGAAGGCAACGCCTACAACCACGCCACCGACCGGGTGGCCTGCGTCGAGACCACGGCGGCCGAACAACGGCGCCTCGGGCGGCCGATCAAGGACCGCGTCGAAGTGTCCAGCTCGGGCCGCGTGCGCCAGACGGCCTTCCGCGCCGGCCTGGTGCGCCGCGGTTTCCGCAGCGAGGGCGGTCGCGAGGAGCGTTTGGTGCCGGGCTCGTTCCACGAGTTCATCAGCCGTGCGGCACTGCCCGCGGGCGGGCTCGACCTGTCGTTCGACAGCGGCAACGCCACGGCGATCTTCGCCATGACCGGCGTGCCCGGTTCGTGACCCCCGCGGCCGCTCTGGCTACGGTGCCGGCATGACGGATACACTCGTCGATGCGTTGCGCCGCGCCCTGGGCGAACGCGGCGTGTTGACCGATGCCGCCGACCGGGCGCGCTACGAAGCCGGTTGGCGTTATGGCCGCGGCCACGCGCGTTGCATCGCGCGCCCGGCCGACACCGCCGAAGTGGCCGCCGTGGTGCGCCTGTGCGGCGAACACGGCGCGCGGCTCTTGGCGCAGGGGGCCAACACCGGACTGGTCGCCGCGTCGAACCCGGACCCTTCGGGGGCGATGGTGGTGCTCAGCCTCGAGCGCTGCAACCGCACGCTCGAGCTCGACCTCGCCTCGCGCAGCGTGCTGGTCGACGGCGGGGTCCTGCTGAGCCAACTCAACGAGGCGCTGCGGCCCCACGGGCTGTGGTTTCCGGTCGACCTCGGTGCCGACCCGCAGCTCGGCGGCATGGTTGCGACCAACACCGGCGGCACCCGCCTGCTCAAGTACGGCGACGTGCGCCACAACCTGCTCGGCGCCGAAGTGGTGCTCGGCGACGGCCGGGTGCTGTCGTCGCTGCACCGCCTGCGCAAGAACAACACCGGCCTCGACTGGAAGCAGGTGTTCGTCGGCACCTCGGGCGTGTTCGGCATCGTCACCCGCGCGGTGCTGGCGGTGGCGCCGTTGCCGGCGCAGCGCGCCACGGCCCTGGTCGGCTGCCGCGATGGCGGCGCCGTGTTGGCGCTGCTCGCGGCGCTCGAAGCGGGCACCGGCGATCTGCTCTCGGCCTTCGAAGTGATGAGTGCGGGTGCTCTGGCCGCGGTCTACGAGCACCTGCCGGGCTCCCGGCGGCCGTTCGCGGCTTTGCCCGGCTACAGCGTGCTGGTGGAGTTGTCGAGCCAGCTGCCCGCCACGGTGCTCGCGTTGCCGGACGTGCTCGAACAGGCGCTCTCCGGGCACGCGGAAGCGGCGGGCGAGGCGGTGGTCGACGTGGCGCTGCACGACGCCGAGGGGTTCTGGGGGCTGCGGCACCACATCAGCGAGAGCCTGCGTTCGGCAGGCAAGATGCTGGCGTTCGACATCTCGGTGCCGCGCAGCGCGCTGCCCGAGTTCACCCAGGCAGTGGCGGCGCTGTTGGCGGCGGAGTACGCGTTCGTGCGGCTCTGCGACTACGGGCACTGGGGCGACGGGGGCACGCACCTGAATCTGGTGTGGCGGGAGGCCTCGGCGCCCGCTGGCAGCGAGTGGGTCGGGGTGCTGCAACAGCGCATCTACGATCTGGCCGTGCAGCGGTTCCAGGGCAGTTATTCGGCCGAACACGGGGTCGGGCCGCACAACCAGCGCAGCTACGACCGCTACACGGCGCCGGAGGTGAAGGAGCTGTGTGCCGTGCTCGGGCAGTTCGCGGATCCAGGGCGCCGGCTCGGCACCGTGCGGCTCTGGTAGCGGGTCGTCGCGGTGCGGCTGGGCGGCCGCATCCCTGGTCGTGGCGCGCGGCATTGGGCGCGCGGCACTGGGCATGCTGCTGCAGCCGCCGGGCGTCAGCGCTTCTTCGCGATCCCTAGTTTGTTACTCGATCCTAGATTTCGACTGTAAGCAATGAAGAAGAAATGGGTTACGATCCTGGCGACGATCGGGTAGGGAGCAGGCGGGAACGCGTCGTCACGCACAAGTCCTTTCGTTGCGTGCCTAGGAATGCTACATACCTGCGCAAGCAGGTCGCGGAAGTTCGGCGACTTGCCTCTACGTCAGGACTCCTGTGAAGCTCTGCATCTGTTTGGCTGATGCCTCTTCGAAGGCAGAGAACGGCACCTTCGACGTGCTGGGGCTGGGCGTGACTCGTCTGCACGTCGGGGCCTTTCCTACTGGATACAACGGAGTGCTCGTGCTCATCGCGACCCCAGAGGAGGGGGATGTTGAGGGGGCAGAAGTCGAGGTGGCACTCCTGATGAAAACTCCCGACACCGATTGGCAAACGATCGGTGCAGCGAAGCTCGTCACGATGAAGCCACGTGACCAAGCCGTCGCCACGCTGAAGTTCGGCCTTCCGGTGGAGGGCGCGGGCACCTTCACCTTCCGGGCTGTTTCCGGGGGCGTGGTTGCCGAGACTCACCTCGTCGCCCAACCGCGAACATCGGGCGGGCCGGAGGCCTCATGAACATCGAGACGAACGAGTTCCTCGACAGTCGCCGCTCTGGATCCGGACTGGCGCTCAAGAGCACGTTGGCGCTCATTTCAGTCATCGCTCCGCACCAGGTGACTTCGGCCGCGTCGGCATCGGCGTCTGTGGCAATCAAGTACTCGGACAATCATGCTGGTGATGCCGTGGTCTCCGGTTCGAATGCCAACGCGACCCGTAGCGGTTGGACGCAACTCCTCGGGGAACTCGATGCAAGGTGTGCCACCGCGGGCGGCAGCACCGACGTCGATGGTGAGTTCCTTTCCGACCGGGCACTCGCAACCCTGCGTAGAGTCCACCTGCGGGCCGCGGCGAAGATGCCCCGCCCAGACGTGTGGGGCCCGGATGGCGATGGCGGGTTCTTCGCCGAGCAGCACGGAACGCGAACAGTCCTCCTCCGAATCAACTCGGAGGGTAGAGCACGCCTCTCGGTGTTCCGTGGCATCGACAGGGATGGGACCGCTGAAATCCTCTAGCCGCTGGTCCAACCCATCAAGTTGCGTCGCGTGGTCAGGGAAGAATACGAGCCCGTGCGAGACGACGAGCAGTTGTTGCGGCGCTTCAACTGCTCAGCCAGTCTTCGCCGACAGATCGCAAGCGGTGCGGCCGTTCCAGTTCAGAAGTTTCAACCCAGGATGCCAACGCCGAATCATCCGGGCGACGTCGACGGACTCTCGGTGAATCGCGAGGACTGCCTCCGCAGCAGTGTCGAGCTGGTTACTTGCTTGCGAACAGACCCCGAGCGGCCACAGGAGCACGGGATTGCGCGGTTCCCGTTCGCTGCGCTCGCCCAGGGTTCGATGACCTTGAGAATTGCCCCGCGAGAAGGTGGGCCAGCTGGTCACTGTGTCATCCCGGAACTCAACTGCAACATCTCCGAGGACCAGCAGGAAAGAATGGCCCTCGTGCTGCAGAAGGCAGCCACCTGCCTCGGGGTGTTCCGCGCAGGCTCAGGTGAGGAGCTAACGTAAACCCACGACGGCGATTTGACGTCTCCCGTTGACCACCATCGCGCCGGTAGAGGCCTCGACGACCGCCGCCGCGCGAAGGGCGATCTCGACGGCCCAAGCGGTCGGCATTTCATGAATCGAGGTCCTCGCGATTCACCAGGAAGTGCCGCAGCGTGACCTCGAGCAGGAACTGGAACTTGTCGGCCAGCGATATCGCGACGAGCCTGCGCTCGGTGGTGCCTAGTTCGCAGGCGGCGGGGCCGCGGATCGGGCGGTCCCTTGCTGCCACAGTTCCCGGTCGATGGGTCGCTGTGCGCCGAGGGCATGGGCTTGGGCACGGTCGTCGACCCATGTGCCGGCGAAGCTCTGCAGATCACGGACTGGCGGCGGCACATTCCGTCCAGGCCGAAGGCTAGGCAGTGCAGGCAAAGGGGCAAGGCGCCGCCGCGAGAGCGAGGTCGCCCCTTCCCAGTTTCCGCCTTGGCTTGGCACCGGTTGCATACTTTGCACGGCCAAGTTCGAGTGTAGAGTATCGCGATCGAGAGCTAGGCAGTCGTGCTCCCTGCTCCGCAAGACTCCGCTCCTGGGATCCATGACGAACAACCAAGATGGTGGTGCTGGTGTGCGACTCGCGTGGTTGTCGATGGCCGGGCTGGTGCTGGCCGCGTTTTGGTGGTTGCGCAGCGCTGCGGATGCTCCGCTGCCGCCGGCAGCCTCCCTGCCATCGGTCCAGCGCAGCGACCAGCCGGCGAACGGGCCGTTGTCGGTGCCGCCCGACGCCGACGCTGCCAGCTCGATGTCGCTGCCGCGTTTGGGGGTGGACCGTCCCGCGCCGGTCGCAGAGCCCGTGCCAAGCCACGCCGTCCTGCACGGCCGTTGCATCGATGTCGATGCGCTGGCGGTGCCTGGGTGTCGTGTCGCCGTCACCAGCTACCCCGTGGATGGTGCGTTCGAACTCCGGCCGGAGGTCGAAGTCGCGGCCGGCGCCGATGGGCACTTCGAGTGCCGAGTGAGCGCCGACCTCAGTCGGAACTACCGACTCAGGATCGATGCGGTCGAGCGGGTGGTCCGTTCCGCGATGCTGGGTGCCTTGCAGCCTGGGCAGGTGGTTGACCTTGGCGCCGTGTTCCTGTTTCCCGGTACGCAGCTCAGTGGCCGGCTGGTCGATGGCCGCGGCCGGCTCATGGCCAACGCGCGCGTGCACTTGACGGCCGTGGACTCGCCGCCCGAGGACCGCTTGGAACCTGGCTTCCTCCAGTCGGCGGTTCTGCACTGCGACGAGCAAGGCAACTTCACCGCACAGCGGCCCGTGCGCTGTGGCCGGTGGCAGGTTGCGGTGCCTGATTCCGGGGTCGTGGCCTGCCTGCCGGAACAGTTGCAGGTTGAAGGCGCGAACCAGCACTGTGAGATCGTCGTGCAGCTCGGGCAGCGCATCGAAGGCCGCGTGCTCGATGGTGCAGGGCAACCGGTGGCTGGCCTGCAGTTGCAGGCCGTGGCGCCCAGTGGTGGCACTGCCCTCGCGGCGCTGAGTCCCCCGACCAACGCGGCGGGTGGGTTTGCTCTGTCGCCCAAGGCCGGCCAGGAACCTGTCGGCCTGGTCCGGATCGAGTTGCTCGATCCGGGAGCGGGTGACTGGCTGTTGCTGGATCCAGGGTTGGTGGAATGGGGGACTTCGGGGGTCGTGGTCCTCGCCGAGTCCAAGCCAACGGTCCAGCTCCTGGTCCGGGACGCCGAGTCCGGAGCGCCGGTCGCCGACGTGCGGGCATGCCTACGCCAAGACCGGCGTCTGGTCTGGTCGACGCCGGCGCTGCATGCGCAGGGTGGCCACCGGCTCCGCATCGACGAACCTGCGGCGCGCATGTTCCTGTCGGTGATGGTGCCTTCCGGAGCGCATGCGCCCCTGCTCTGGCGGGAGTTGGCTCCGGCCAAGGGCGCGGTGCCTCACCTGACGGTGACTTTGGCCAAAGCCTCGGAGTTGACCGTGCGCGTGCTGGCCGCATCTGGCCAGCTGGTGGTCGGAGCGGAAGTGGCGGTGGTGGCCGGGCGCGAGGTGCCAGACTTCGCCGAGATTCTGCTGGCTCGTCCCGCCTTGGAGCCCGGGAACATCTTTGGCTACCTGGGGCAAGGCCCTTGGGCGGCGATCCGGACCCGTACTGGACCGGAAGGGACCGCTCGGCTGCTGGTGGACCGAGTCGCGAGCCATGCTTCGTTTCTGCGGGTCACTGCGTCCGGTTTGGCGCCGCGCGTCCTGGAACTGCCGCGAACCGCTGCGGCTCAGGACACCGTCGACGTGCAGATGGCCGAGGGCGCGAGCCTGCGCGGCGTGCTGCGCGCGATGGACTCCCTGGATGCCGTGCTCCTGGTGTTGCGACGGCAGGACGCGGGATCCGGTGTCCCGGATCGCCGCCTGCGGCCGGCGCGCGATGGCGCATTCGAATTTCGCGACGTCGAAGCGGGCACTTGGCACCTGCAGGTGATGGCGGCAGCGAGTGGCGTGGAGTTGGGGGCGCTCAGCGGGCCGTTCGCTGCCAGTGCCGGCGAGGTGCGCGATCTGGGGCGTTTGGACTACCTCGGTCCCTTGCCTGCGGTCGTCGTGGGGCGATTCACGGTCCAGGGTGTCGCTCCCGAGGGTGCCGTGGTGCAGATCCGCGGCGACCGCCAGGAATGCAGCGCCGTGGTCGCCGGCGATGGGCAATGGCGCGTGGCTGGCGTGCTGCCCGGGTCCTACCGCGTGGTGTGCGGGTGGCGCGACCGGCAGTTTCCCTTGGCTGAGCCGCTGCAGGTCGGATCGGGGGCTCTGGTGCGGGTCGAGCGCAACTTCTGAAGCTTCACCCGACCAGCTTCAACCGACCATCGCAAAGCCCGCTTGCGCGAAGTGGTGGTCGAACGCGAACGCCACCGCAATCTTCAGTCGCTTCATCAGGGTGAAACTGGTCGCATCGACCGCGGAGAGTCGGTGCATCTGCTTGGCCTCGAACCATGCCCAAGCCCGGGTCAGATCCGCCAACGTGCACTCCACGAGGCGCAGCTTGGGCCACGCCGTG